>JBMDXA010000032.1:0-71090 GCA_048594725.1 Candidatus Kapaibacteriota bacterium | reverse complement strand
GACGAGGTGGATTACAGACCGTACGCCGCTAGATGCTTACACTGGTTACCGCCGCTGCCCGGAACATTCTCCCCTCCCTCCTGCATCCTCATTGCATTCATAGCAAACACAACGGAGCCCAGACCGGCCTGTACCGATCTGGGCTCCGTCGCGTTTTCATAACAAGTGAGGCGTCTAGCTGTTCCGGTCTCGAGAGGGAGTCGAGTACAGAATCTTAATCTTCTCATCGACGCCATCGACGCTTTTCAGATAGCGCTCGCGATTGCGGGCGGATTCAAGGTTATCGCAAACCTCTACATACACGCATTCCCACGAATCGCCGATCTTGAAGGCGCGCGACGATGATTGATTATAATTGGCGATCCTACGATGAAGATCGTTGGTCGAACCGATATAATGCTGTCCAGTAGCAGCACTCCTGAGAACATACACGTAGGAAGGCATTGTCTGATCCCCCTGAAAGATTATTGATAGCCTCTAGACAACGTCAGCTGGAAGACTATGAGAGGGTGGGATACGAGCCGCCGGCTGATCTCCACATAGTCACGATTCGAGCGCACATGTACGTAGAACAAGAAGCACGCCATCCAATTCCCTGACGGGAATCACCTGATACCCACGATAGCTACAGTATTACTTCGCCTGAAAGGCACTTTTCGGTGCCCTGCAAGCCACTATGCGGCGCAGATTGCAATGCAGCCTTACAGAGTGAGATCGTCTACGATGCCGGCTCGGGGGATAGGGAACCTGAGGAGGCGAAACCGGCTGTACGAGAATCATGCGAGCGGAAGCCAGCAGGATGTTCCCATCATGATGGCAGGGCCGTGGGCGATTCCGACGTTGGTGTATCCGGAGCACTCCGGATAGCCGGGCGATTGTATTCCGCACTGGAATACCGTGGAGCGGGAGACGGGACTCGAACCCGCGACGTCAAGCTTGGGAAGCTTGCATTCTACCACTGAATTACTCCCGCACAGGAGGATCTCAACCACTGGTTGAAAACCGTGGCCCAATCTACTGAAGGTTCGGGGGATAAAGCAATCCTTCCGGTAGATATTTTTCAATTTCGAACGAATTGTCGTGCCCGCCCCCTCTCCCATCCGTTGCGGATACGGCCGGCACCCGTATCTTCCCCCATGCTTATACAATTTCTCGGAGCCGCCCGTACCGTCACCGGCTCCATGCACCTTATCACGACCGAGAAGGGGACCCGCCTGCTTCTCGATTGCGGGCTCTACCAGGGACGCCGCCAGGAAGCCCACGAGATCAACAGCACCCTGCCGTTTGATCCGGAAGAGCTCGATGCGGTGATCCTCTCGCACGCCCATATCGATCACTCCGGCAATCTCCCCTCCCTGGTGAAGGGGGAACGCCGCCATCGGTTCCGGGGGAGCATCTACTCCACCCACGCCACGCGCGACCTCTGTTCCATCATGCTCCCCGATTCGGCGCATATCCAGGAATCGGATGCCGCCTTCATCCGGCGGAAGAAGCATATAGCCCTGGACCCGCTCTATACCACCGAGGATGCCCTCCGGGTGATGGAGCATTTCCAGTGCACCTCCTACCACGCCCCCATCCAGGTTGCCGACGACATCACCTGCACCTTCTACGATGCGGGGCATATCCTCGGCTCCTCCCTTGTAGTGCTGGACGTCAGGGAATCGGGGGGCACCACCAGACTCTGCTTCACCGGGGATCTCGGGAGGAAGAATCGTCCCATTCTTCGTGATCCGGAATTCGTCGGCGACGTCGATATCCTCATCACCGAGAGCACCTACGGGGGGCGCACCCACGAGAGCTATCCGGATCTGATGAACGAGCTCAAGGGGATCATCATCGAGACGATGGAGCGGCGCGGCAAGCTCATCATTCCCGCATTCGCCGTGGGACGCACACAGGATATCGTCTACCTGCTGAACGTTCTGTTCGAGCAGGGGGAGCTCCCCCGCATCCCGATCTACGTGGATTCCCCTCTGGCGATCAATGCCACCGATATCTTCCGTACCCATCCGGAGTGCTTCAACAGCAGGGTGGCCGATCTGCTCCAGACCGATCCCGATCCGTTCGGCTTTGCCGGGCTGCGGTATCTGCGGAGCGCCGAGGAGTCCAAGGCGCTGAACGGCCGTCATGAGCCGTGCGTCATCATCGCCGCCTCCGGGATGATGGAGGCCGGGCGCGTGGTGCACCATCTGATGAACAATATAGAGGATGAACGCAATACCATCCTGGTGGCCGGCTTCCAGGCCGAGCACACTCTCGGCCGCAGGATCGTGGAGCGGCGGGAGAGGGTGAACATCTGGGGAGAGGAGTTCCAGCTGCGGGCGCAGGTGAAGATCATCAACGGCCTTTCGGCACATGCCGATCATCCGGAGCTTATCGATTATATCGGAGGGATGAACCGCGAGCGGCTGCGCCGGATCTTCCTGGTGCACGGCGAGCAGAAGGCGCAGGATGCGCTCCGCCAGGGATTGCAGGACGCGGGATTCCGGAAGGTGATAGCCCCGGTCAAGGGGGAGAAGTTCAAGCTATGAGCGGAGAACCGAAAACGGCGATAGCGGTGGCCGTGGCGATCATGATGCGGGGGGATGGATGCGTGCTGCTGTGCCAGCGCCCCCCCGGCAAAAGCTACCCGCTGCAGTGGGAGTTCCCCGGCGGCAAACTGGAGGCCGGTGAAACCGCCGGCGAGGCATTGCGCCGCGAACTGATGGAGGAGCTGGCCGTTGATACGGTTGTGGGAAGATTGCTCCACGAGCAGATCTCCCAGTACCCCGACGGCGGCACCTTCGCGGTGGGCTACTATCTGGTGGAGAGCTGGGAGGGAGAGATACGGAACGAGGGGTTCGCCGATATGCAATGGGTGGGCCTTGCCGAACTCCCCTCCTACGATATCCTGGCCGGCAACCGGGAATTCTGCGCCAGACTGGCCGCCGAGGGGCTCCCGCAGCCGATGCATACTTGAAGAAGAGAATATCACGCAAAGACGCAGAGAGCGCAAAGAAGATGAGAGCATCCTCCCTCCTCTTTTTTGTACTTCTGCGGCTTACTGAAAGATCTTCGCACAAGACGCAGAGAGCGCAACAGGAGAGGATGACTCCCTCTTCTTTGCGCCTTCGCGTTTTTGCGTGAACACCTCCGCTGCCATCCACCATCTCCCGCAAAAAAAATTTCCCGGACCCTCCCACAATAGCAGACTCTGGTTCGTCGTTTGAAAAGATACCTCTTGTGAGTAATCCTCCCGCCGATTCCGCTGTCTGAACCTCATGCTGGTAGCAGCCGATCCTTCCGGCAGCGGCCGGCAACCAATCCCGAACGTGCGGTGTAGTATTCTCAGCATCTGCTCCCAGTGAATCGGAGGCGAACAATGAATGTACTTGGCACCCTGAAACGGCTCGTATTCAATCGCAAAACTCTTCTGGTAGCTGCGGCCGCGGCCGTGGCGGCGGCAGTGGTCCCGTGGACCTCGCGCACATCGCAGAACTATATCACGCATTCCCCTTCCATCACCCAGACCTTCAATGGTGTGCTGAGCGAGACGATGCTGACCGACTTCTGCTATCAGGTGCAGGGAATCCAGGGGGTGACCGGTGTAAGCTATCGCGACTTCTCGGCAACCAGACGGACGGCCACGATCACCGTCTACTACAATCCGCAGATGACCTCCGTACGCCAGATCAAGATCTTCATGCAGGGCTCCGGTGTGCTCTGGCGGACGCCGAAGGCGACGTAAGAGAAGTTCCCTCCGGGGAATAATCTATAGATAGATGAACGGGCGGGCCATCACGTAGTGGCCCGCCCGCTCGCTTTGCATCAGCACCGTATCTACGGCTCGCTTACTTCAGATCTCCCGTTCCGGATGGGGTGATCCCCAGCCGCGACTCGATCGCCTGAAGCCGCGCCTTCAACTCGGCGTTCTCATTGCGAAGCCCGGTGATGGTCCCCTGCTGTTCCTTGATGGCCTCGGTCAGCAGCGCGGTAAGGTTCTGGTAGGCAACGGCCTTGTAGCCATCGCTGTTGGTAACCACCACTTCCGGCACAATCTTCTCCACTTCCTGGGCGATAAAGCCCAGCTGCTTCCCTTCCGGAAAATTACGCTCCGGAAAATCCGCTTTGCGATAGTCGAAGGTGACGCCGTGCAGGCTCATCACCTTGTCAACCGCACCCGACACCGAAACAATATTGGTCTTCAAGCGCGCATCCGACCAGATCGTCCCGCTGGACCAGCTACCGGTTCCATTGAAATAAGAATTACCATTTACATTCAGCATATAACCGGCCGGATTCGACCCGCCGATATGGGTCTGTCCATCCTTCAGCACGGTAAATGCATTGGAAGGGGAAATAGCACTGCTGCCATTGCCAATTACAAACACTGGCTCGGAGGGATTCCAGGTACTTGTCGTACCGCTGATGAGATTATTTCGCCCGATCACCAAGGAGGAATATGCCTGGGCAACGGTTCCGATCCCTATTGCAACCGAATACGACCCCGATGCTACAGAAACACCTCCCATGGCAGTGGAAGCCCATCCGCTGGCCGTCGTACCCACCCCTGTGGCAACGGCAACGAAGCCGGAGGCATCGGCATAATTGCCTAAAGCTACACTTCCAGCTCCAGTGGCGGTCGAACCAAGTCCCCCTGCAAAGGCATCACTTCCAGATGCGGTTGTAGAGTTCCCTGTTGCAACCGAGTTTGGCCCGCTTGCGGTTACAACCCGGCCGGTAGCAAAGGAGCTTATACCGATATTTGCATCATCCCACTCGCTCCCGGTTGCTAGTCCCACTCTCAGAGCCCCTCCTTTCGCCGGCACATACATCATCCTGGTCCCCGCGCCGGAAACCGGAGTGGTGCCGGTGGTGCCGGTCACCAGCAATCCGCCGTCGGCGACATGGAACTTTGTCAGGGGAACATTGGTCCCGCCGACACCGATTCCCACATTTCCATTAATCATCGTCATGGCCCGTACGAAACCGAAACGGTTTGCCGATCCGGTACCGTTGGTATAGAACTCCAGCGCTCCGGTGTAGTTTACGGCATCACCGACAGACTGAATAAATCCCGGCCGCCACTCGCTGGCCGATCCGAGCACCCCATGAAGAAATGAAAGCCGGGGCGAACCACCTCCGTTGGTGGTCTGGATCTTTAATTCCGGAAAATTTTCCGTTGAATAGATATGGACCTTCGACTGCGGCGTCGAGGTGCCGATACCGATCTTATCGGTGGCGGTAGTGACATAGGTTTCGCCGGTGCCGGCATTTCTCGTCCACTGGCCGAAAGCGCTATTGGACGTTGCGAGAGAAGCAAACAATGCTCCGCACAAGAGAACAGTTTTTACTGATCCGTTCATAGTAGTAAAGGATAAATAATATGGGTGAATTTCGGGCACATGCCCAGGGTTATGATAGGTGGAGGCTGCTCGCGACTGACAAGAGGTTCCCGGAGATGACTATTGTAAACAGCTTGCAGTTCTGGACCCCAACTACAGGTAAGATGCTCCGCAAAGATGTTTTTGCACATTATCCCAGCATTATATAGCGGAGAGGAACGACAATGCTCCGATGATGCGACCAACATTATCCATGTTCCACCACGGAAATTATTTATCGCGCGGATCTCTCCCCTTCAGCCTCCCGGTTCATATCGAACTCGCGGAAGAGGCCGCTCTGAAATATGGTAAAGCGCATGGCTTGGTTCCGGCGCTCAAGCGCTTCCACTCCCTCGTAGAATGGAATCCGCAGGAACCCATCGCTCCCCCCTTTTCCGCGCAGTTGCATCATCCGCTCCGATGAGGGATATACTCCGGAATTCACCATGCTATCGAATCGCGCAGTGGCATCCCAGGCATGGAGGGCGATCCCGATATTCAGCAGAGCGAAGCAGACGCCCAGCGCCGGTGCGGCCTTCGGCCAGCGAAGAAGGACGAACGCCAGAATATTGATGAGAAGAAAAAGTACAAGCCGCTCCCCCGGATAGACGATGCCGCTCGTATAGAGCGGAAGAAGAAGAATAATGGGAAGAACAGTGGCGGCGAGGATGATATTGAACCAGCGGAGCCGCCGGCGAAACGCGACGATACAGGAGGCGGCAATCGCTACGATTATCCCTCCGAGGTAGAGATAATTGAAGAATTTCAGAACCGATCCGGGCTCGCTGGCTCCTTTGAACCGGGGGAAGGGGATCAGCACACCGGCCATCATCGCAAGGCGCTGCCGGATCTGTTCGGCGATCGGAAGGACCATGTCGCTATCGGAGGTGGCGGCATGTGCGTTAGCCACATAATGCAGCAGCAGCACGGCGGCCGGAATGCAGGCAAGAACGAATCGCCCCAGAGCATTCCATTTTTTTTCCATCACGAGATGGAGCACAACGGCCAGCCCCACGATGCAGAAGGAGAAGAAGTGGCAGCAGTAGCAGCGCAGCAGCAGCGCGGCGGCCGGGATAATCTTATCGATCCATCCCCTCCCGATCAGCAGATGGATGCTACAGAGAGCAGCGCCCAGCCCCATCACGAAATTGATATTCCCCAGCCAGAAATTATAGCTGAAGACGAGCGCACCTGCGATCAGCAGACGCAGCGGAATATTCCCCTTTACGGTCAGCCCCATAAACAGGAATATTCCCCTATACAGAACCAGCATCGAAAGCAGCAGGAAGATTTTCCCTGCGATCTCCGCAGGCATCAGCCACGACAATCCCCCTATCACAACCGTGGAGATGGCGTTCGGCGGAAGGTACGGCTGAACCAGATACACGCCGTCGAGCAGTGCCGGATTGGAAAGCCAGGTCTTGAACAGAAGCCCCTGAAAAAGCCAGTCGGGATAATCCTGCAACGGCAGGAACCGGAAGCCGAACACATACAGCCCGAACAGAACCGCATGCAACGCCATCAGCAGCCAGCCGAGGGCGCGCTCGCGGCTCCCGACACCGGGGGAACCGGCCTGCTTCAAGGAACGATCGCCGGCAGCATCATGACGCACAGGAGAAGATAATTCTGGCATGATGCGATCTACCTCATCACCACGATCTTCTCGATAACCTCCTGTGTTGTCTCGCCGTTATCGATCAGAATCTTATAGAGGTAGACTCCGTTCGCCAGCCGGTCGCGATCCTCATCCAGACCGTCCCACTCCACCCGGTTGAACCCGAGCTGAAGCTCCGTGGGGCCCAGTTTTATCGTCTTTATTTTTCGTCCGGCAACGGTATAAATGCCGATCTCTCCGGACTTCGGGGTGGTGCCGCCGCTGACCATGAAGGTGAACGTGGTGCGATCCACAAGGGGGTTGGGCCAGTTCACCACGTTGCGGATTTTCAGATCGCGCTCCACATAGAATATCACCGCACGGATGGTATCCGGATTTCCGCTGGCATCCTTCAGATACGCCCACAATTCATGCTCCCCATCCTCCAGGGGAATCTGCGGCGTATAATAGAAGCTGATGCGATGCTCGCCGCTGCTCATCACCTTGAACTCGGTGCCGGGATCATGCGGCACGATCAGCTCGTTGTCGATAATCAATTTCTCCACGGCGATGGAATCGCCGAACGCGAGGCTGGAATTATCGTACAGACGAATTTCGAACCGTGGCTGCGGGTTCACGTAATCGCCATCGATCAGGCGGTTGTCATCTGCATACACCGCCCACCCCGGCGGGATCACATCCACTCCCACAAGCAGCGCCGCGCCGATGCTGTTGTTCTGCTGATACGGCTCGGCGGGAATATCGCTCCCATTGACCCGGAGCGTAAACGCATTGTAGTCCTTCAGCCCCGCCGTTGCGATAGCGTAGCTGTGGCGCACCGAATCGAGCGGAGCCAGCCTGCCGATATGAAGCGTATCGAACGGCGGGCGGACGTTCTCCGCGTTCAGATCGAGACGGACCGTGATATTCTCGGCCGCATATCGCCGCGAGAGATTCACCACCGTGGCGGTCATCGCCGAGGGGTCCCCCTGCAGCACCGAATCGGGCTCCATGCGGAGGGTGGAGGGAACGATCGCAAGCTCCGGCGAGGGATCGTAGTCCACGCGGATATCGCGCAGGCGGAGCGTGGAATCGCTCGGGAACTGCGCGCGGAACTCCAGGCGCGGATAGGTTTTCACATCCACCCCGGAAAGATCGGCATCCTGCGTCCCGCTGATGCTCAGAAGAGAATCACGCATCCCGTCGCGGCGCACACCGAAGACGGTAACCCCGAGCTGCGAACCGCCGGCATGGCTGAACGTGGCACGGCGCCATGCGGTGGCAGGCCCCACCTGCGGCGAGACATAGCTCCCCTCGCCGGCGGCGAGGCTGACAGTATCGGCGATCGACACGTAATACGGCGGCTCAATCCCCTGCGAGCGCAGCGGAGCCGCACGCACCAGCGAATCGCGGGCGGCACCGGGGGCGAGCCCCTTCCCTCCTATCAGCACATAGGAATCCTCCGGCTCCAGCAGATCGGCATGGTTCGAGCCCAGCGACCGCAGAGCCGCGCGGATCTCATCGCCACGATAATCCATATCGAGCGATTTGCCGTTGACCCAGAGCAGGACCAGATGTTCCGGCCTGATGGTATCGGCCATCGCCAGAAAACGGTCCACATCCTTGCTGGATGCCTGGGCATAGAACGCGAAGGTCCCCTTGGCAATCACCCTGGAACTCGCCCTGTCCAGCAGCAGGATATTGATGCCATCCAGTGCCGGGCGATTGTAATCCCGGCCATCGACCATCACCCGGACGAAGCTTCTCGGTATATCCTGGCCGTTGGAGTATTTGCTCTGCCCCATGCCCATCACCATGATCGGCATGCGGCGCTCGCCGGGGCCTATGCCGGAGGCGGTATTCACAAGGTTGGTGATGCGGCCTCTGGCGATCTGCCCGGCACCGCCCACGATGAACTCCGCAGCAGGAGCCGCGTCCACCGTGAAGCTCTCGGTGATCGGGAAGAGCTGCGACACATCAGGATTGCCGGCGGTGGAGACCGCGCGCCACCAGAACTTCCGCGCCGAGCGCATGCCGGCCGGAATCGAAAACGTCCAAGTGGTGGTAAGCTCCTCCAGTTGCATGGTGCCGACGGAGCGATTGGTAAAGGCCGTGGAGAAGGTCTCGCTGGTATCCACCTCGATATCGGCGCCGGGGCCGACCGGTGGGTTCAGCAGGCGGATCACCACATCGTCATAGCCGGCCACGCGGCCGAACGGCACCGGCTCGATCGGCAGCGGCTGGTTGCCCCGCACCCGGAGAGTGAAGCTGGTATCGTTGTCGCGGAGGAACGACTCCGGCTGCATCCTTTCCGGATCGGCCTGGAGGCGGACGATATACTCCCCCGCCTCGGCTATCAGCGGAAGCTGGAACTGGAGATCGGCATGATGACCAAGCCCCGCCACGGTCACCGTATCGTAGGAGGTGACCTGTGCCTTGTCGGTGATGGAGGCCACCACGGTCACGGAGGAATCGGCCGGAATGCCGTAGTTCCAGATCCGCGCCGAGAGGTTCACCAGCGAATCCCCCGGCACCGGCTCCTCGCCACGGGAGTTGCGCGCGGCCACATCGCTAAAGGCAAGCTCCACGGTGGAACGCACCGCCAGCGGCATGGAAGGATCGCCGAGGAAGTTGTACATCAGCAGCGAATTGCGGCGGTCGTACCCTTCGCGGCTCATCTCCCACCCCACGGCCACATCTCTGAAATAGCCTTCGAACTTCGCCCTGGTGAAGATGGCCCCGAGAATCCGCTGGTGGGGTTTCTGGGTGATCTGCCTGTAGAGCCACTCCTTATGA
Source organism: Candidatus Kapaibacteriota bacterium (assembly GCA_048594725.1). Taxonomy (GTDB): domain Bacteria; phylum Bacteroidota; class Ignavibacteria; order OLB7; family OLB7; genus JAFDZV01. The sequence goes on along the minus strand of JBMDXA010000032.1, from coordinate 61,334 downwards.
TACTGATCCAGATAGGGGAAGGAATAGCTGGTGCCGGCGATGGAGGCGATGGCCCCCTTGCCGGGATACATCAGGAAGCGCTCGTTGCGCACGGTGGCCTGCGGCTCGGCGAATGCGCCGGTCTGGCAGGAGAAGGTAGCCAGCACGAAATAGCGATTGCCATTATCGAACTGCTCCGGATAGCCGTAATCCAGATCGGCCACATCGGTAGCGCCGTGGCCGGAGAAGCTCACCCAGAGGGCACCCTTGTTGATCTCCGCGCGAGCCCAGTCGGCATCCTTGGCATCGGGCATCGGAAGATCCTCATCCTTGGTGGTACGCCAGATGGTCACCGTATCACCCTGGAAGCTGGGGCTCATCACATACGAGGCATACCCACGGTCCCGCTCACGGTGATCGTTCACCTGCTGGCGGCTGGAACCGCCGGCCATAAAGGCGAAGCGCTTGTTCCAGGCGGCCGGCGGGAGCGTGTCGTACTCCACGATCTTATCCACCACCCCATCGGCATCGGCCGCAGTGGTGGCGGGAATGCGGCCGATGAACTGCTGCCACGGTAGCGTGGGATCGTTGAACGGCACGGTGAACATGTAGTCGTTGGAGGGGATGCCGTTGGTAGGGATGTAATCGATCATCGCGGAGCTGGGGAGCCGCCGCTGGGGGTCCCACGAGGCATCGCCGAACAGAAGCACATACGCGGGGCTGGGCTGCGCCCAGTTGGAATCGGCATACTGGAGGAATCGGCGTATCGCCACCGGCGACTTGATGCCGTCGTTGAACTCGTCGTAGATACGCTCCACATCCACCACACGCACGGTAAGCGAGTCGCCGGTAAGGAGGCTGTGGCGGGCGCGGTGTTCGGCGAGGCGATTGGCGGCGGCGCTGAACGCCGGATGAGTCACCACCAGCATCGACGCCTGGTTGCCGGTGCTCAGCAGATCGTCCCCGGCATGGAACCGGAGCCCCGGCGAGGCCGGCGCGCTCATCTGAAACTCCTCGCCCGCATTCCCTTCAAGGGTAACGATGGCGCGATAGCGATCGCCGTTCGGCGCGGGAATGAACGCATCGAGCGTCACCCCGCGATTGCTCTCATCCAATGTGGCATAGCGCTCAACCGCCGTGGCCGGCTCCCCCTTGCGGGCGGCAAAGGCCCAGGAGGAGACGAAGTTGTTCCCCCCCACCCTGCTGCTGCCAAGCGCCGCAAAGGCGCTCTTCAGCTCCGCCGGAAGTTCCCCCTGCTGGCCGCCACCCACGGCAAACCCGGCGATGACGATGTTCCCCGCCGGCACCGCTCCCAGAAACTGGGATGCAGCGGCAAAGGCGTTCGGTTCGACAGGATCGTAGAGGTTCAGAAAGCGCTGGCGGAGAAGGCGGCCGCTGGAGCCATCGGCTTCGATCAGCATCAGGCCGGCACCGTTCAGAGGGCTGAAGACCGCGGTATCGTTGAACTGCGCCACGAAACCGGGATTGCTTCGGAGCCCCACCTCGAACTGCCGCGAGGCCAGCCGGAAGAGGAAACCGCGATCGTTGCCGGAGACCGGCGCGCGGGAGCTTCCGGAAACGGCCAGCGAGACCGGCGAGGTAAGCCCCGCCACGGAGACGCGCTGCGCCCCGTCACCGGCCAGCCGCACGGTGGGGGCATCATCCCAGGCGCTGGGGAGCCAGCGGCCGGAGATCCGGATGTAATCGAGGTTCACCTGATCCGGCAGCAGCGGCTTGGTGAGCCGCGTGGGGGATTCCAGCGGCACCAGCGTCATCCGGTTGCGGCCATTGAGCAGATAGCTGGCAGGGATCTCGAAGGCGGCGGTGGTATCGGTGAATCCGGGGAAGAGCACCGTTCCCACATCGATCCCGTTCAGCTGGACGAGCGTGTTATGGTAATAGGGGATCGTGGCGTCATCGGTAAGGCCCACCAGCCGTACCCGAAGCATGAATGTTCCGCCGTTGGCATACGCCGGCGAGCAGTTGAACTCCACCACCTTCTGCTGCGGGTAGGCGATGTTCGTCCAGTAGAACCGCTCGTTCTCCACACGGTCGGAGACGTAGATCGTCCGGCTCTCCCCCCATCCCCCGTAGCGTGTGCCGAGCGGGTAGGAAGGGCCGGGATAATAGATGTTCTCCCCCTCGAAATGGAGGGTGGAATCGTACATGGCAAGAGGGGGCGCATCGCCGGTTCCGGAGCGTCCGGCCAGCGCCGGCGTGCTCCCGGCACCTCCGTTCCAGCTCAGGATATACGCGTTGGTATCGGTGACCGCATCGAAATAGAGCCCCTCGCTACTGGGGTTGCGCACGCCATGAAACTCGATGGCATCCTCGGCGCCGAAGATCCCGTCGCCGGCGCGATCGTCCACGTAGAACCGGATGTAGTTGCTGCGGTTGCGGATGCGGAGCGAGGAGACCGGCGAGCCGATCAGATCGGCGGCACCGCTTCCTGCAAGCTCCGAGCCCCCGGCACGATACACCGCGTTCCTGGCGACCCGCAGGATCATGCTCCGCTCCATCCCCCACGATGAGGCCGCCAGCGCCGTACGCCCGGAGGCCGGAACCGGCTTCTGCCGCCAGATCCTGGCCGCATCGTAGTTCAGGATCTGCGAGCGTAGCGTCTCCTCTACCGACGCCACCTCCCGCACCACGGGCCCCTGCTTCATCCGCTCCCGCCCTCTCTTCCATGAAAGAGTGATGCGGGCAGAGCTTTCGGTAAGGATGGAGCTGCCGGCGAAACGGAAGGGCTGGTAGCGAAGGATCACCGTACGGAGCCCGCGATGGGTGGAGGAGGGCCCCACGGTGACGGGAGCGCCGGAGGATGCCGCCGGGAGCTCCCCTCCCGGCCGGAGCCGGAACGAGGAGGAATCGAACCCGGTCACCGACACCGACGCCCGGAAATCGGAGGCATCGTGCGGCACGCCGAGCGTAAGAAAGAGCGCCGGAAGCGACAGATCGGTCGGCTCGGAGCCGAGCGCCCCGGCATTATGCACCACTCTCTGCGCGCCGGCGATATCCATCACACGAGCCTGAAGACCGGAGATCTCCACGGTCACCCCCTCCTCGTTGCTGGAAACAACGCTCACCCTGGCAGCGCCGTCCGGAGCCGCCGGACGCGCCCCGCCCAGCTGCTGGGCCCGGGCATACAAGGGAAGTGCAAGAAGGAGAGCTGGTAGAATCGCTCGGAACTTCATGGAACTCTACGAATGATTAGTGCGGCGCGGAATTGCGCTACAAGGACGAAGCGGGGGCCAAGATGTTGGCGGCGTCAGGCGTTGTCAAGCACATTCGGCCCGGGAGCGGAAGGGGAAAATTTCTCCCTGAGCCGGGGCCAGGCCCCCGGCAGATAGCTGGTCATCACCACCAGAAAGGGGTAGAAATATTTCAGGCGCCCCGCACCGATCGACATGGTGAAGCCGGCCACGGTCACCGCAAGAGTGGCAGAAGCAAGCCAGAACGCCAGGAACCGGGCAAAGGGGGTTGCGGCGGCCCGGATGGTGCGCCGGTGCATGCGGAACATCGCCACCAGAAACCAGAGCCAGAATACCAGGCCGACGACGCCACCGCGCCACAGCACATAGAGATAGGTGTTATGAGGAACCACCGGGCTCAGGTTCTCGATCTCCAGCACGGTGAAGTTCTGCCAGGGAACCCCGAACGGCCAGCCGAAGAGCGGCTTCTGGACGATCATATGGGACACGTTGTAGATCTCCAGCAGGCGATAGGTGGCCGAATGCTCCTGCGTGGGATCGCTGATGTTTCCCAGACGATCCAGAAAGGCACTGGAGCCGATCAGCACCATCGCCAGCGCGCCGAAGATGACGGTCATCGGCAGAGCCTTCATCAGCACCTTCCGCCGCTCCGACTTCTCCAGCATAAAGGCCAGCACCACGATCGCCGCCACCACCCCCAGCACGAACGATCTGCGCGTGGAGCCGATGAACGTGAACATCGTTATCGGAAAGACCGCGAACAGAAACCGCCGGATGCTGGCATAGACTGCATCCCCCTCCGGCTTGATGACAAACGCGAAGAAGGTGGCGGTAATCATGCTCGCCAGCAGCATCGCATCGCGCCAGTCGGTAAGCAGTCCCCATCCCAGCCCCACGGTCAGGAAGATGGAAACCCCCTCGATCCCCTTGTACAGTCCGGCGACAGCCACCATCCAGAACATCAGTTTCAGATCCTCGCGGCGGAACACCAGCAGCCAGAGAAAGAACGCGATCACCAGCCCCGGCGTCTCCAGGATCTCCAGCGAGTAGCGGAACCGGTTCTCGGCCAGCAGCATCCGCAGAAACGGGATCAGGCCGAGCATGATGCCCACCCAGAGCATCGGCCTGGAGACCGGAGAACGTTCCAGCCAGTAATCCCCCAGGATCATCCGGCGGACGATCTCCAGCATCAGAATCAGCAGCACCATGAACTCGATACCGGTGATGCTGGCGCCGATGAGAGATTCCAGGAACGGGATGGTGAATGGCGAGTGATTGTCGATGCGGGCGCCGTAGCCCAGCACGACCGTCGAAAGCACGATCGTAAGAAGCCGCACCGGATCGGACGCATAGCGCCGCAGCATATCGGACGCAGAAGGGATACGTGAGAGCGCTCCGGTTATCTGGGTCATCCGTTCGGTTCCTTGTTGCGAAGATGTTTCCGGGCGACCTTCCCCAGCAGCTCCAGGAGGCCATCGACGAATCCCCCGACCGAATAGCGGCGCAGAGCGGTCTGGCGCCCCACGGCCCGGCGGCGCCCGGCCTCGTCCGGATCATCCAGCACACGGGCCATCGTCCGTTTCAGATCCTCCGCATCATCGGCCTGGAAGATGAATCCGCCATCGCCGATCACCCGTGGTATCTCGCCGCTGGTGGAGCCGATGACGGTGGTTCCAACCAGCATGGCCTCGGCATTCACCCGCCCGAACTGCTCGTTCCAGGCCCCCCGCGAGGGGAGCACAAATGCGGTGGCCGCGTTCATGTAGACCGCAACCTCCTCTACCGGCACCGGAGGACGGAACTCGACGGAGCCCTCAAGCCCCAGTGCGCGCACCTTCGCGCGGAGCGCCTCGCCGTACTCCCCATCTCCCACGATCAGAAGATGGAGCGGGCAACCGGGACGCTCGGCCGAGAGCCGGGCAAACGCATCGATCAGATCCTGCACCCCCTTCTGTTCCAGCAGCCGGCCCGCGTACAGAAACAAGCCCCCCTCTTCCGGCAGGCCCAGGCGGATGCGGGCCTCGCGGTCGGGTAGCGGCTGAAATGCGGACTCGTTGATGCCATAGAAAAGCACCTTCCGCTCTCCCCGGAACGAGGACTCCGCCAGCACCGCATCGGCCCGTTCATTGACCGACAGCCCGATATCAGACATCCGGAACACCAGCGCGGAGATGGCACGATACAGAAGCGAGAGACGATACGGGAACCGCCGGTAGGAACTGATATTGTTGTTGTAGAAGATCACCGTGGCTCCGGGCGCCAGCAGGCGCTGCACCAGAACGGTCTGCAATGCGAACATCGAGAACGGCTCCTCCATCATCAGGATCACATCCGGACGCGCGGCGCGCATGGCAGCGACGAGGCCATTGTAATAGACCGACAGAAGCTCCTTGCCGGGCCAGCTCACCCGGCCCAGCACGGTCCGGTACGGCTCGCCGGCATCCGGCTGGTAGGCTTCCATCACACAGTTTTCCAGCCAGCGGGTAGGTGAAAGAACGGTCAGGCGCACCCCTCCCTGCTCAACCAGCCGCCGGTAGCGGACACGGTTGTTTTTAAGCACCGCAACCTTATCGACAGCCAGCACCGAAAGCGGTTCCGGTACCGGGCGCGCGGCATCCCCTCCGGCCTCCGGGTTCATCAGCTACGATCCAGATCGGTACGGGAATAGTGTTTCGGCGCTCCTGCGGGGATCTCCTGCCTGGCCGGCCCCGGCCCCCGCCAGTGCCGCCGGGAGGTGTCGTAGATGAATACCATCAGCAATCCCACCACCGCGAGCGCCGCCACCGAAACGGCCACCATCAGGGCGCGCTTCGGCGCCGAGCGGCGCACCGGCGGGGCCGCGTAGTCCATCACCGACACGGTCGGGAGCTCGCGCGCCTCCTGGATCTGCTCCTGGTTGTACTGCGCCTCCAGGTAGGTATAGATCTCGGTGGCGACCTCCAGGTTCAGCTTCAGATTGGCGAACTGGCGGGTAAGATCGGGAACGCCGCTGAGTGGGATCGCCAGCGCCTCGCCGCCGATCCGCCCCCCTTCCAGGCGCGACTTCTGCGAGCGGAGTTCGGCCAGTTGCCGCTGCATATTCTCCACCAGCCGGGCATCCGGGTTCAGATCCTGGCGCAGCATCGTAAGCTCCAGCTCCCGCTTCTGAATCTCCGACTGGATCTCCACCAGCCCGGTGACCGATGCCTCCAGCTGCTTGTCGAGCGCTATCACCTTGTTCTTCTGCTGGAACAGCAGCAGCTCCCGCTGCACCGAATCCAGCTCGGCCCGCTTGATCCCCTTCATCTCGCCGATGAACTGGCGGGAGCGGCGCGCCTTGGTGACCGATTTCTGCTGGTTGAGCTTGTCCAGCACCTCCATGGCGTTGTTGACCACCTTCGCGGAAAGCTCGGCGGCCTGCCGCTGCTCCGCGTCGCTGGGGAGAAATCCGGTCTTGACGGTATAGGTAACATCCACGAAGCCCTGGCGGTCGGCGGTGACGGACAGATTCCCGAGCACCTCCTCGATGGCGAGCGCGCGGTCGCCGGATTCCAGGTTCAGCCGCTTCATCAGATCCAGGCGGGTGATAAGGCTGTCGGCGAGGGTGCGGCTCTGGAGGATGCGCGCGAAGGTCTCGGCAGAGGAATTCTCGCTCAGCCCCGCGAAGTCCAGCATGCTGCCGCTCTGCATCAGGGCGGCGATATTCACCCCCTGCGATTTGTCCGGCGGAAGCAGTGTGGCGCCGGCGGTGAAGCTCTGCCGGGCAACCGAGAAGTAGATGCCGGCCAGGATGCCGCCGCCGATCACGAACAGTATCAGAAACCAGCGATAGCGCGCCAGCACCCTGGTGTAATCGGATGCATGCGCACGCGGGGGCGCATCCGGTTCGATCACCGGGCGGCCGCCGTTGCTATGGAGCTGTTCATCAGATCTCATCATGAAACGTTCCTCTCTTGGAGTGCAGGACAGGCCAGGGCAGCAGCAAAAAACGGAGGCCCGCCCATCGCCCCGATCATTCTCATTCTTCTTCCGGTTCTTCCCCTCGCTTCATTCTCCCCGGCTCCGGATTTGCGGGCCGCGGACTTCCGCGCCCCCAGGCTCTTCGCCTCTTCGGCCTGCTCGTTCAGTTCGACGCTCGTATGCTTACCACAACCGCCACGATGGTACCGATCTGCGCCAGCACCGTGATGACGGTGGTGAAGCCAGCCCAGAAGTTGCTCTCCCCCTCCTCCGGAACGAAGATCGTATCTCCCGGCTCCAGCCTGTAGTTGCTTTCGCTGGAGGCCAGGAACGTATCGCCGTTCCCCTTGATGATGCGGGTCTCCCCTTCATCGGCGCGCCAGCCGTAGCCGCCGGCCATCTCCAGATAATGCTCGTAGCTGGTGCCGGAGTTGAAGGTGACGTTCCCCGGATTCTTCACCTTGCCGGTCACCTTGATGAAGTCCTTGCGGGCCGGCACATAGAGCGAGTCCTCGTCAGTAAGGACGATATTCTCGGTTTCGCGGCCGGCCATGAGGGCATCGATATCCACGGTCATCACGCCGGGGCGCTCCGTGGATTTCACGCGGAGGTAGCTGATATCCTCCGGGCTCCTCTTCTCCGGATCGATCTGCATGATGAGATCGAACTTCGGGTCGCGCTCCTGCAACACCTTGCGGCGGATCAGCATGGCATCCGGGACGGAGGCGTTGCCGGTGAAGCCGCCGGCGCTCTCGATCAGATCGCGCAGCTTGGTGCGTCCCGGCTCTATCGGGTAGACCCCGGGATAGCGAACCTCGCCGGCCACCACCGCCTGGTTGGTGTTCAGATATTCCGGGATGCGGCGCACGAACACACGGTCGCCGGCGCGCAGCGGGCGGTCGCCGATGATGCGCCCATCCGGCAGCGCCGTGAACAGCGAACGATCCAGCGTATCCCCGCGCGCATTGACGCTCACCACCTGCACCGAATCGATCAGCGCATCGGCGGTGAAGCCGAGAGCGTACCCGATAAGCGAGGAGATGGAATCACCGGCGCGGTAGGCGAACTCGCCGGGACGCTGCACGGCGCCATAGATCGCTATCACATTTTTCTCGTCCTGCACCCCCACCTGGATCACATCTCCCCCCTCCACATAGGGGTTGGCGCTCAGATCGCCGCGCGCGTAATACGGCAGCAGATCCACCTCGATCACCTTCCCCGCACGGCGCAGCATGATGGAGCGTTTCGAGGAGACCGTGCTGGCTCCCCCTCCCAGGTCGATCACCTCCGACACCCGTGTGGTGGGAGTGGCGACAACGGTTCCGGGACGGATCACCGCGCCGATCAGGCTCACCTTGAACTGCCGCATCTTCTTCAGCGATACCGATACATCCCCCACGCGGAAGACCCGCCCCACCGCATCGCCGATCAGCGTCTTGGCCTCGGCCAGGGTGCGGCCGCGGAGGTTGACCTCTCCCACGCGTGGAATCACCACCTTGGCATCGGGCGTTACGATGAGATCGTGCTGGATGTAGGTGGAGATGGGAATGCCGACGGTGAGCTGGTCGTTCGGGCCCACCCGGTACTCCGCCGGATCGATCGGCCCTTCCAGCAGCCCGGCCGATTCCAGGGTGCGCTCGCGTGCTTCGCGCAGCGCGGAGGTATCGTACGGGAGCGGCTGGCCGGTGGTTCCCGGATAGCGTGGCCCCTCTCCCGGCAGCCCCACCGGCTGTGCCTGCAGAAGCGGCCCGGCGGCGAGAAGTGCTACCGACCAGAATGCGCAAAAGAAAACTCGGCGAAGACTCCGCAGGGAAGATTCGGCCGAGAGAAGATGTTGTTGATGTTTCACTATGAGACCATGCTTACGCAACGTGAACCGGCAGGAACTGGATGCAGATTGGTTGATTTCGAATGGCAAGCTCGACAATCCTAGCCCGGATGTCAATGGCTGGGGAACTACCCTCGTCCGGACCCTCGCGGGGGTGGCCCGAAAGACGAATATACGCCAAAAGCCTCTAACCAGACGAGTTTCACCCCGGCGATACGCCGTCCCCGGAAGGCATGCGGATCGGCAACGGGCGGCTCCATCGGCGGCACGCACGCCCCGCCACGGCCGGCAACAGGGGTAGAACACCGGGAGAGACGTTTTCGTTAGAGGACTTCGCGTAGCGCTCGCCCGGCAGCGGCAGATCCGGAGGGCCGAACAGCCAGGAGAATGTACTCCGCATCATCATGAACGTGGAACACCTTCCCGATGGGAGCCGCGATATCGGCAGTGCAGACGAAATTCACGACGCTCATACCGTAATGCCCTACCGATGAGCGGATGCCCCGGCCGCAGGCTTCATCCGGAAATGCAGGAGGAGAGAGAATAGCCGGAGGACGGGTTCTTCATCGCGGCGCCGGGCTCTCCCCTTCCAGAATCTCCCTGGTCCGGCGCTGCCGGTACTCGAACATCGAGCGCACGCGCGGCCCTATCACCAGCCGGTCGGCCAGCCGGCCGAGGGGACCGAACGGAACCTCGTACTCCACGAGATCGGTAAGCAGGGTTCCGGATGCCGTTTCCTGGAACCGGCGCGTCTGCCGCCAGAAGGTGAACGGCCCGTTCTTCTGTTCATCCACGAGCAGATGAGGGGGCTCGTAGCGGATAAATCTGACGAGGATGGTATTGCGCAGCAGGCCGAACTGGGTCATCCTGATCCGTATCTCCCGTCCCTCCGGCTTCTCCCCGCGCACCTCCAGCAGCTCCAGCTTCACCTGTGGGGGCGTGATGCGGAGCAGGTTGCGGGGATCATCATGAAAATGAAACACCGCATCGATAGGGGCCGCGATCTCTATGGAACGTGTGTACGATGGCATGGAAATATTCTGATTGAAGCTGCTCGCAGCATGGGGCTTCCGCTCCGGATATCCGCCGCACTACAGCGGCGCACGACCGGCTACCGATCAAGAACCGACGCCCGGCCGGCAGCGCCTGCCCGCCTCTGCGTTGCCGTCCCTATCCCCTCTCTCTGCCGGCTATCTCCCGGACGATGATCCCCGCATGCTCGCGGCCGTTCTCGATGAAGATCTCCCAGGTCTTGCAGCCGCAGGCCACCGAGCCGGCGATGAACAGATCGGGGATGTTGGTTTCGAAGGTGGCCGGATCGTACTCCGGGATGAGCGTCTCCGGATCGTAGCGTACGCCGCAGGCATCCAGCAGCCGGACATCGGGACGATAACCGATCAGCGCGTAGATGAAATCGTTCGGAATTTCCCGGCGGCTGCCGTCGTCGTTGCTGCGAAGCAGAACGCTCCCCGGCCGGACCTCCTCCAGCTCGGTATGCCAGAACATCGTGATCTCGCCGGAGGCCAGGCGGTTATCGATATCGGGACGGACCCAGTATTTAAGCCCGGAGCCGAACTGGTCGCGGCGATGAATCATCGTCACGCGCGCGCCGTGCCGGTACAGATCCAGCGCCGCCTCCACCGCCGAGTTCCGCCCGCCCACCACCAGCACATCCTGGTCGTAATGGCCGAACGCCTCCCGGTAATAATGGCTCATCTTCGGCAGCTCCTCACCCGGCACGTTCAGGCGGTTGGTGTTGTCGAAATAGCCGGTGGCGATCACCAGGCGGCGCGCCCTGTATTCCCCCCGCTCGGCGCGCACCAGAAATCCCCCCTCCTGATGCGGGACCGCATCCAGCACCGCGTTGTGGAGCGAGAGGTTGAGATCTCCCTTGCGCGCCACACCACGATAATATTCGATGGCCTCCACCCGCGTGGGGCGCACGTTCGGCGAAGTGAAGGGCATGCTCCCGAGCTCCAGCCGCTCCGGCGTGGAGAAGAAGGTCATCATCGTCGGATAGCCGACGATCGTATTAACCAGCGTCCCCTTGTCCAGAACGATATGGCTCAGCCCCGCCTCCCGCGCCGCCAGGGCGCAGGCAAGGCCGGTGGGACCGGCACCCACGATCAGAATATCATACACCGTCATTCCGTTCTCCTGCTGATCCTGCTTCATGCTCCGGTTCATCTACTCGCTCTTGTAATCGACAAGGGCATACACCTCCCGTATGCCCGCATCCCGCAGCACGGCACGGCCGTTCAGGAAGCTCAGTTCGATCAGAAAGGATGCCCCCACGATCTCCCCTCCCGACTTCCCGACGAGCGATGCGGCGGCGGCGATGGTGCCGCCGGTGGCAAGGAGATCATCGTGCAGCAGCACCCGCTCCCCCGGCGCTATCGAGTCCTGGTGGATCTCGATCCCGTCGGTGCCATACTCCAGCGCGTACTCCACGGTATGTTTCAGGCTGGGGAGCTTTCCCCGTTTCCTGATGATGACCAGCCCGGCGCCTAGGCTGTAGGCGATGATGCCTCCCAGCAGAAATCCCCGCGACTCCACCACCGCCACCTTGTCGATACGCATATCACGGCAGGCGGCCACAAGCTGGTCGGCGGCGGCGCGCAACGCATCGGAATTCTCCAGCAGCGTGGTGATATCGCGGAAGACGATCCCCGGCTTCGGATAATCGGGGATGGAGCGGATATGCTCGCGGAAATCGCGATCGGAGAGAAGCTGGCTGTTGAAGATTGTGCTCATCGTGATCCCTGCATGATTGGTACGTGCCGGCACCGGCGGAAACGAAACGTGCGAACGGGACATCTCCGTTCGCACGTTACCAGTCCGGAAGTCCAGGAGTCGAAACTAGCGCGGGGTTCTTCCCCGCCCTACTCTTTTTTGCTACTAACTCCGTACTACCTGACACTGCCTACTGACGGCAGGCTTTAGCCTGCGCACTGACCACTGACCTTCTTCCTAAGTGCCTGGGAAAAAGTTTTCTGCCATTCTTCTTCGGTGTTGTCGCGGAGTTTTACTGGGCGACCCCTGCTGCTGCCACCTCGCACGGAGTAGAACTCCGCGCGAACAGTACACCTTTTCAGAGCAGGAAGAATGGGCCGCTCCTCCGGAGCTTCCGGAGAACATCCGGGCGCCTTTTCTACAGATCGGTGCCCCCTCTGGGGGCCACGACAGAGTAACCATACTGAAATCCGCTCCAAGATCTCCAGCCGCCGCAGGCGGCGGACGAAGAACTACCCCATCACTTCAGCATCGCCTTGGCGAACTCGCGGCGCATGATGGCGATGCCCTGGATGGAGATCTCCTTGGGGCAGGCGGCCTCGCATTCGCCGTGGTTGGAGCAATCGCCGAAGCCCTCCTTCTCCATCTGGTCCACCATGCGGACCACCCGGCGCTTCCGCTCCGGCTCCCCCTGCGGGTAGAGCGAGAGATGAGCGATCTTGGCGGAGGTGAAGAGCGCCGCCGAAGCGTTCGGGCAGGCGGCCACGCAAGCCCCGCAGCCGATGCACGCGGCGTAGTCGAACGCGGCGTCCGAGCTGGCCTTCTCCACCGGGATCGTGTTGCCGTCCGGGGCGCTTCCGGTGTTCACCGAAACGTACCCGCCGGCGGCCACGATACGGTCGAACGCGCTGCGGTTGACCACAAGATCCTTGATGATCGGGAACGCGGTGGCGCGCCACGGCTCCACCACGATGGTATCGCCATCATGGTAGTGGCGCATATGGAGCTGGCACACCGCGGTGGCACGCATCGGGCCGTGCGGGGTGCCGTTCACCATCATGCTGCAGGAACCGCAGATCCCCTCGCGGCAGTCGTGATCGAACTCGATCGGGTTCTCGCCGCGCTGGATCAGCCGCTCGTTGAGCAGATCGAACATCTCCAGGAACGACATATGAGGGTTCACCCCCTCGACGCTGTACGGGACAAGACGACCCTGCTTGTCGGGGCCATCCTGACGCCACACCTTCAGATTGATTGTCATCAGCTTGTCTGACATGGCACCCTTTATTTATAGCTACGCTGAGAAGGCTTTACGGTTTCGAATACGAGAGGCTCCTTGTGCATCGTCGGAAGCTGGCCGCCGCCGAGATACTCCCATGCGCCGACGAAGCTGAAGTTCTCGTCGTCGCGCAGGGCCTCGCCCTCCTCGGTCTGGTACTCCTCGCGGAAGTGGCCGCCGCACGACTCCTCGCGCTGCAGGGCATCGCGAGCCATCAGTTCTCCAAGCTCCATGAAGTCGGCCAGGCGTCCGGCGAATTCAAGGTTCTTGTTGAACATGTCGTTGCTGCCGGGAACCTTCAGGTTCTGCCAGAACTCCTCGCGCAGCTTCGCGATGGCGTCGATGGCGTGGGTCAGCCCCTGGCGGTTGCGGGCCATGCCGACGTAATCCCACATGATCTGCCCCAGCTCCCGGTGGAACTGCGTGGGGGTCTTCTGCCCCTGGATCGAGAGGAGCTTCTGGATACGGGAGGTAGCCTCGTTCTCGGTACTGGCGAACGCGGGATGGTTCTCATCCACCTTCGGCAGCGAGGTGCCGGCGATATAATCACCCAGCGTATGCGAGATGACGAAGTAGCCATCGGCCAGACCCTGCATCAGCGCGCTGGCGCCCAGGCGGTTGGCGCCGTGATCGGAGAAGTTGGCCTCGCCGAGCACGAACAGGCCGGGGATGGTGCTCATCAGGTTGTAATCCACCCAGAGGCCGCCCATGGTGTAGTGCACCGCCGGATAGATCCGCATCGGCACCTCGTACGGGTTCTCGCCGGTGATGCGCTCGTACATCTCGAAGAGATTGCCGTAGCGCTCGCGGATGGTGGGCTCCCCCAGACGCTTGATGGAGTCGGCGAAGTCCAGATACACGGCCATGCCGGTCTCCCCGACTCCCTTCCCCTGATCGGCCATCTCCTTGGCGTTGCGCGAGGCCACGTCGCGCGGGACCAGGTTGCCGAAGCTGGGGTATTTCCGCTCCAGATAATAATCGCGCTCGCTGTCCGGGATCTGCGAGGGATGACGGTTATCCCCGGGGTTCTTCGGCACCCACACCCGCCCGTCGTTGCGAAGGCTCTCGCTCATCAGCGTCAGCTTCGACTGGTAATCGCCGGAGACCGGGATACAGGTCGGGTGGATCTGCGTAAAGCAGGGATTGGCGAAATACGCTCCCCGCTTGTAGCAGCGCCACGCGGCGGTGACGTTGGAGTTCTTGGCGTTGGTAGAGAGATAATAGACGTTGCCGTAGCCGCCGGTGCAGAGCAGCACCGCGTCTCCGACATGGCGCTCGATCTTGCCGGTCACCAGATTACGGACGATGATACCGCGGGCGCGGCCGTCGATCGTCACCAGATCGAGCATCTCGCGGCGGTCGTACTGCTGGATACGGCCGGCATCCACCATCCGCTCCATCGCCTGATAGGCGCCCAGCAGAAGCTGCTGGCCTGTCTGCCCTCTGGCGTAGAAGGTACGTGCCACCTGGGCGCCGCCGAACGAGCGGTTGGCGAGCAGGCCGCCGTACTCGCGCGCGAAGGGTACCCCCTGCGCCACGCACTGGTCGATGATCCTGTTGCTGAGCGTCGCCAGACGGTAGACGTTCCCCTCGCGGGCGCGGTAATCGCCTCCCTTCACGGTATCGTAGAAGAGGCGGTAGACCGAGTCGCCGTCATCGGAATAATTCTTTGCGGCGTTGATTCCTCCCTGTGCGGCGATGCTATGGGCGCGCCGTGCGGAATCCTGGATGCAGAAGGAGCGGACGTTGTAGCCCAGCTCCGCCAGCGTGGCGGCGGCCGAAGCCCCTGCCAGACCGGTGCCCACAACAAGGACGGTATGCTTACGCTTGTTGTTCGGATTGACCAGCTTGCAGTTGTTGAGGAAGTTCGGCCACTTCTGGTCCAGCGGACCGGAAGGGATCTTCGCGTTCAGTTTTGAATCCACTGCTGTATCGTTCGTTGTCATTGTGCTCATACGGGGACTCCGTTGAAGTAGATCCAGATCGGGAGGACGAGGAATCCGATCGCCAGCAGAATGCCGAGGACCAGAGCCAGGCCGTAGATCACCGGAGAATAGGATGGGCGCATGGCGCCGAGCGACTGGAGCATGCTCCAGATGCCGTGGCGCAGATGAAATCCGAGCAGCAGCATCACTCCCACGTAGAAGATCACCCAGCCCGGCTGTGCAAAGGTCTCGAAGGTGATGCGGCGCAGGTCGTGCATCACCTTGCCGTCCACCGTCACCCCATACCCCTCGGCGACGCCCGGACCGAACCGGAACTGCGCCACGTGGATCACGATGAACAGCAGCAGCACAGTGCCGGTGATAATCATCGTGCGGGAGCTGAGCGACTGCTTGCTCGGTCCCCCCTTGCTGTTATACACCTGATATCCCTGCTTCCGCGCCTTCCGCTTGCGGATGGCGATGGAGATGCCGATATAGGCGTGCGCCAGAATCACCAGCGCCAGGCCGATCTCGATAAGATAGAAGAGGGTGCCGAAGCTGTGGAGGAATGCCCCGTACTTGTTGAACGCGTGGGGATCGGAGCTGAGAAGGGAAAGATTCCCGGTCAGATGCGCAATGACGTAGAGGACAAGGAGAACACCGGTGATGCCGGTGAGGAGCTTCCTGCCCACCTGGGAGGTCAGAGCTGTAAGCAGTTTGGATTGGTTGTTCATGTTATTTCTATAAAACAACGGCTCTCGCTACCGGCGTTTCGAAATGTCCAGGGTAGTGGCGAGAGGGGACGATGATAGCATCGTTGCGCGTGAGGCGTCTGCGTGGGGAGTATGGTCGTTTGGCTCTGCATCGTCAAAACGGGACCGCTCAATTGGGCATGAGAGGCTGTCAAGAAAATACGACGGCCAGCCGTAATGAACTGCATCAATTGGAAAAAGGCGGGGAAAAATTCTGGCCTCACCTCCCGGATCGCACTGCCGAGAGGAACCGGGCCGCCGGACGGCTCCCGGTCAAGCGCCCGGTGGCAGGCCGGCAGTAGAGCGAACCGGCATGAGAAGCATGCCGGTTCACGAACAACGACCACGCACCACCGGCGGCCGGGGAAACCCGCGGACCGGCGCCCGAGCGCTTCTCAGAAGCTGAAGAACGACAGTATCAGCAGCGAGGCGGCGATCGTCGGGATGGCGATGACGAGGCCGATCAGCGCGAAGCGCCCCACGCTGATATCCACGCCGGAGCGCCGCAGCATCTCTATCCAGATCAGCCCGGCCAGCGAGCCCATCGGCAGCAGGCGCGGCCCCAGATCTCCACCCACCAGCGCGGCGAAGACGCCGAGATCATTCGCCGGGGAGATGCTCTCCAGCGCCATCATGTTCAGATGCGACATCGGATGGTTGTTCAGCAGCGCCGAGCCGATGGCCGATGCCACCCCCACCATCACGAACCCGGTCTCCCCGTAGAGCGCCGCCAGACGGTCCACCAGACCCACATCGCGCAGCCCGAGCGACATCACCAGCACCGCCAGCAGAAACACCAGCGTCTCCCACGACACCCCCGTACGGAACAGCTCGGCCGGCCTGATCTTCATCTTCCCCCCCGCCAGCGCAAGCGACAGGAGCGCCCCGGCACCGGCTACCGCCCACACCGGGCCACCCAGCGATCCGAACAGCGGGTACGATACCAGCACGCAGAGCAGCAGCACCATCATCATCCGCTGCACCGGCGTGGAACGGGAAACCGTGGTGGTGGCCGCCGTGATGGGCACCTTCACCTGCCGCGCAAACACCACCCGCAGCAGCAGGAACGCTATCCCCCAGCCGGCGATCGCCACCGGGATCATATGCCGCGCATACTCGTTGAAACTGATGTGGAGAAATTCCGCCACCACCATGTTCATCGGGTTGGAGACCGGCAGCGCCGCCACACCGGCCGACATGAAAATGGCGAACGCGAAGAGAGGCACCATATCGGGGCGCCCCGGATAACGATGCTGCACCAGCGCCACAACCACCGGAGTAAGCAGCAGGATGGCCGCGTCGTTGTTGAACGCGGTAGAGGTAAGCACCCCCAGCCCGAACACCAGCACCAGCAGGCGCGAGGTGCTCGTGGCCCGCGATTCGATGATGGAGGCCCACCATTCAAGCAGCCCGGCCCGGCGCGCCACCTCGGTTATCACCATGATCGCCACCAGCGCCACAAAGGGACTCCAGAGGTTGGTGACCGCCATTACCCAGTGCTCCGGCTTTACGATGCCGAGCGCGAACATGAAGAATACCCCCGCCAGAGCGGAGATCGCCGGGGTGATGCGGAACGTGGGCCCGATACGGGGACGCGCAACCACCAGACCGAGCGTGACCATCACCGTCAGGTATGCTGTAGTTTCCTGCATGAGATCCTTGTGCAATGTAGAAGTCGGGAGCTATCCGAAGACGCGCGGAGGGGGCATGGCATTATACGGAACCGGCCGGGCAGGCCGGATCGCATGCGAGAATACCGGATAACACGCCGAATATCCGCAGATAGGCCCTGCGAACGATGGCGAAGGAGAACGAGAGAGATATACAGACAGGCACCCGGCGGACGAAGATGTGCCGAACGAGAGAGGATGGCGTGAGGTTGAGGAACTGTCTGAGAGGTAAGATAGTGTTTCCGGGGAAATAGTGCCTACTCCCCGCCGGCCGCGTTATGTCCCGGTGTGCCGAAGTGGCATCCGGGAAAGAGCGGCGCGCCTCCAGACGCATCCCCCCTCCATACCGGGACTGCCGGATGCCGCACGGGGCCTCCGGAGAATCTGCGCCTGCGGTGCGGGATGAAAGGGAATTTGGCGATATTCCTCTCTTTTGCCAGGTACGGAAGCTGGAAGGAAGGCAACAGGTGATTGAACCGATCCGAATGGAGATGGCCGAGGTTCCCCCCGGAACCATCGTGCTGAGAGATGACAGGATAGGGCGCGCGTGGCAGGTGCAGCTGCAAGGGTTCGCCATCGGCCGCTACCCGGTCACGCAGGGGCAATACGCGGCCATCACCGGGGCGTGCCCATCGTCCCATGCCAATGCGCATGCGCCCGTGGAGAGCGTCTCCTGGATCGATGCGGTCCGCTACTGCAACCTCCTCTCGGCAGCGGCCGGCCTTCCCCCCTTCTATGAACTCTCCGGAGATGGCACCGCAGCCTCCCCGGTCCCCGGAAGCCGCGGTTATCGACTTCCGACGGAGGCCGAATGGGAATATGCATGCCGTGCCGGAACCCAGGGCCCGCGCTATGGCGCGCTGGACGAGATAGCATGGTACGGCGGAAACTCCGGCGGGCACATTCATGAGGTGGGGCTGAAACAACCGAACGCATGGGGTCTGTACGACACGCTGGGAAATGTCTGGGAGTGGTGCAGCGATCAATACGACCCCGATGTCTACGGCTCGTATCGCCTGTTTCGTGGCGGCGGCTGGGCCGATTCCGAACGCGGCTGCCTCGCCACGAACCGCCGCCGCAGCCATCCCACCTTCGCTATCGATGATCTCGGGTTCCGGGTTGCCAGAGGATAGAGTAGCAGTACGTGCTTTGTAGGAAGAAGGGAATACAGCTTGTTCGCGTGAACCCGCCTGCTCTACTCCTTATTCCGTATACACCTACATCCGCAGCATGGCCGCTCTTCTCGGAATCGTAATCCCCTACCCTTCTCCGAGCGCGGCGATGATACGCTCCGGGAAGTTAGTGACGATCACTTCGGCACCATAGCGGCGGGCCCGGTGCGCCTCCTCGGCGGTGTTGATGGTGTAGACCGCCACCGGCAGGCGATGCGCACGGGCATCGCGGACCCGCTCGTGCGAGAGCTGGTTCTTCGCCAGCACAACCCCCTGCGCACCCACCGGCAGCGCCCGCTCGGAGGGGAGCCCCCGGTCGTTCGGATGCATGATGACCGCGCACGGTATCGCCGGATTGATGGAACGGGCCTGCGCCAGCAGCCCGTGATCGAACGAGGAGAGGAGGGTCTGCGGCGCCATATCGGCCACATCGATCGTCCGGAGCACGGCGGTCAGAAACTTCTCCCCCTCTTCGGGATCGCCATCATAGCTCTTCAGCTCGATGTTCAGATAGGCGCGCCCGTGAAGATACTCCAGCGCATCCAGCAGGAGCGGCACCCCCTCGCCGCGATAGCGGGAGTCCATCCAGCTGCCGGCATCCAGCCTGGAGATCTGCTCGTAGGTGTGGGCCTGCACCCGGCCGGAGCCGTCGGTAGTGCGCCCCAGCACGGGATCGTGGAAGACGATCAGCCGCCCCTCGGAGGTATGCTGCACATCGATCTCCACCATCTCCGCCCCCGCCTCCACCCCCTGCCGTATTGCGGCCATGGTGTTCTCCGGCGCCGTGCCGGAGCTTCCCCGGTGCGCAACGACGAGGGGTTTTGCGCCAAAATCATATTCAGCCAGTGGTATCAGCATCAGCCAGTCGTGCTCCTTGATCGAACTTGAATCCTCGCAGAAATTCTTCGGCTCCCATGGCCCGCTTCCCCTCCTGCTGCACTTCCAGCAACGCCAGCGCGGAGGTGCCGGTTCCGACGAACAGCTCCTTCCCGGTTGTCCGCACCTCTCCGGCGGAGAGCTGGAGATCGTCCCGCACGGCCGTACGATAGATCTTCAGCACCTTGCCATTGTACGTGGTAAACGCCGCCGGGTAGGGGGAAAGCCCCCGGATGAAATCGTGGATGCGCCGCGCCGGAAGCTCCCATGCGATGCGGCAATCGTCGCGGAAGATCTTGGGCGCCGGCGTGGCCTGCGCGTCATCCTGCACCAGCGCCTCCAGATCCCCCTCTTCGATCCGTTTCAACGTTTCAGCCACAACCTCCGCACCAACCATCATCATGACATCATGAAGCTCCCCGGCGGTGGTGTCTGGCCCTATCGGGATGCTCCGCTGCATGATGATGGCGCCGGTATCCACCTGCTTCTTCAGAAAGAAGGTGGTCACCCCGGTCTCCGGATCGCCATTGATGATGGCCCAGTTGATGGGCGCCGCCCCGCGATACCGTGGCAGGAGCGATCCATGCAGGTTGAAGCTCCCGCGCGAGGGGATGGAGTAGACCGATTCCGGCAGGATGCGGAACGCCACCACGCAGATCACATCGGGCTTCTTCGAGGCGATCAGCTCCACGAACTCCGGATCTTTCAGCGATTCCGGCGTGGCAACCTCCAGCCCCCGTTCCAGCGCAAAGGCCTTTACCGCCGATGGGGCCAGCTTCAGCCCCCGTCCCTTTGCCCGGTCGGGCGTGGAGACCACCAGCGGAACATCGTACCCGGCATCGAGTATCGCCCGCAGCGACGGCACCGCGAACTCCGGGGTTCCCATGAAGATGACTCGCATTGCTCGTATCGCTCCCCTTGAACTGTGAAGATCATTTCCCCGGCGTGGCATCGATGATGCGGCCGAGAACCTCCCGGCCAAGTTCCGGACGATCCGGAAGCGCCCTGATTCCCACCACCCGGTCGGCCTCCACCGCATACGCGGTTACCGCATAATTTTTTTCGCTCCCTCCCCAGCCCACCACCATCCGGTTCCCGTATCGTATCCCCACCCCGTCATAGGAGACATCCCCCACCTCCCAGTGGAGCTGCCAGGTCTGCCCGGTGCGGGTTATGGCGAGCGTGCCGCTGTACTCGCCGCCACCGCCGGGGTTTACGCCGTTGACGGTGTAGGTGGTGGAAGGCTCCTCCAGCGATCCCCCGATCGCATGCTCGGTCCCTGGGATATCCTCGTTCCCGGCATAGGTCCAGGTGCCATCGAGCGTGCCGTTGGGACGGATGGTATAGAGAACCAGACCGTAGGAGGGGCCGCTCCCCCAGCCCACGTACAGAGTGGTATCGAGATAGAATCCGATGCCGTGATAGATGGCCTCTCCGGATTCCCGGCGGAGGGCCTTCTGCGAGCCGGCCGTGATGATTGCCACCTCCCCGCCATAGTCCATCCCGCCGTAGTTCCCCTCCACGATGCTCCACGCCCCGTCCACCGGGCGCTCCGGGAGGAACTGGGCGAAGAGTTGGGTGCCGCATCCGGCCAGAACGACGAGCACAGAGAGATAACGGAGAAGGATCAGGGTCATCGCAGAAGAGGTTCTACAAAAGATTGGCATAGCCCGGAGAGAAGTTTCACCCGTGCATGGTGGGCTCGGAGGCGAGCGCCAGGATGATCTCCGCCTCGCGGGCGGAAAGCTGGTCCAGGCGCGCACGCACCTGCTGTTCCGGAAAATACTCCCGTGCGATATCGAAGAAGGTACGATAATGTCCCGCCTCCGATGCCAGCAGCGAGGCATAAAAGAGCTGGAGTTCCTCATCGGGAACGTTCTTGCTGAGCATGGAGAATCGCTCGCAGGAACGGGCCTCCACCAGCGCGGCCACCAGCAGCAGATCCAGCATCCGCTCCGGCTCGTTCGGCCTTACCTCGCGATGCAGCGCCTGCACGTAGGGATCGCCCGGATCGCGTCCCAGCTCCCCGCCGCGCCGCCGGATGAACTCGTAGACCATGCCGAAGTGCTCCATCTCCTCCTTGGCGAGCGCTATCATCTCCCGCACCAGCGTATCGCGGTTCGGGTAGCGGCTTACGAGCGCCATCGCGTTGACGGCCGCTTTCTTTTCACAATGGGCATGATCGAGCAGCACACGGTCCAGATCGTTCCTGGCCGCCTCGACCCACGATTGCTGCGACGGTACTTTCAGGCAGAGCATGGGGATCAGTTAGTAGTTGAGAGAGTTGACGGACGAATATACTACGCGCCGAGCGAGTCCGGAGTCTGTGAGTGGAAGTTACCGTGGGGGTGTTCCCGGTGCTACTTGATTTTTGCTACGAACTATGGGCGTTCGATATCCGGAGGGATTTGCCCATCCGTTGAGCGACGTTCACGCCGGTATATCCCCGGAGCATCGGGAGAACGGACCGCTCCTCCGGAGCTTCATCATCCTGAAACGGTCTCGTGCTACAGACGGGTGCCCCCTCCGGGGGCCATCCGTACCCGAATCATCCCGCCACAATCATCCGCTCACTCCACAACGGATTTCAATTGGATTGAGCCACTGGCAGCGCAGGAATGGCCCGCTCCTCCGGAGCTCCATCATCCTGAAACGCTCCCGGGCTACAGACAGGCAACAGCTACAGGTGTTGGCTGTGGGGGCCATCCGTACCCGAATTATTCGCCAACGAACATCCGCTCCACCGATATGAACTGTGCTCCGGAGCAGAGCAATGATGTGGTAGCGTCGCAGCGAGTGTGGCTACTACATTGCCGCACGGCAGGCCCCCAGAGGGGGCACCGGTCTGTAGAGGAGCCAGTCTTGTTCTAACGTTTTGGAAGCTCCGGAGGAGCGGCCCGTTCTTGGGGGATGCGGAGCTGATCCCATCAGAGACCGGCTTCACAACACATCGCTGAAAACATATCCGTACATGTCTACCTCCGGCCACCGCAGGCGGCGGACTACCCATTTCTCCCTCACTGCGCATCATACGGCCGCTGCACCAATGCGAAGGCGAATTGAACATACCAGAGCGCGCCGGAGAAGGCGGGATCGTAGCTGGAGAGACCGGTCCGGGTGCGGCCGAGACGGGCACGGAGATCGATATGGGTGCCGACATCGGAGGGGATGCGGTAGCCGATGATGGCCGCCAGTTCGTAGCCCACGCGATCGTGCGTGCGCGGCAGCCGGGCTCCATCCATCCCCGAGGAGTCATCCCCGCGCACGGCCTGCATCGCCAGCCCCAGAAGCGGCGTTATCGCCAGCCGCCCGAACCGGAACTCGTAGCCGGCCGAGAGCGCGCCGTTGATGAAGGGGGCATCCCCCTTGCTCCACTCCTCTCCCCCGGCGGAAAACCCGCTGACGGCATCGGCCACGCCGAAGGTGATATTGCCGGTGAAGGTCCATCGCCACAGATACAGCTCCCCGGCGAGCGAGGGGCCATGGAAGGATTGAAAATGCTCGCCGAGCGCGCCATCGAACCCGCCGAGAGAATATCCGGCACTGAAGGCCGCACCGATATCCGCCTCCGAATACCGCTTCCAGATATATTCCTCCGCCAGCGGCACCAGGGGCGCCCCCGGCATCTTGCGCGCAAATTCCGCCACCCTTCCGTTCAGTTCCTCCTGCGCCCGCAACCCCCTGATGGAGAGATGATTGACCAGCAGGTTGAAGAACCAGAGCTCGCTCGCCATAGGCTCCAGAGCCGCAAAACGTCCCGTCACCCCATCGGAACGCTCTCGCAGAAGATCGCGCAGGTGGCGGTGAAGCCCGTCGTTGAACAGAGGGTTCTGGCGCTCGGTGGTTCTGGCCGCGGCCAGCAGCGATTCCATGCGGGGGAGATCCCGTATCAGCAGGGTATCGGACAGAAGGGTTTCGGCGAGGAGGCGCTCGGTGGCCGAGAGCCAGCCGTACGAATCGGCGGCGCGGCGGCGGTCCATGAACAGGAGGATATCGCGGCTTCCGCGCAGATCCCCCTCGCGCTCGGCCCGGAGCAGACGCAGGCGGGCGCTGGCGGCAAAGGGAAGATCACGGCGCTCCGCGGCGATCATGCGCTCCAGCCTCAGAGAATCGGATTCCCCTCTCTGGGCATACGCACTGCATGCGGGCATCAGAATGAGCGCCAGCAGGAGCAACGCGCTGGCAGAGAGCTGTCGAGGAGTGAAATGCGGCATCGCGCGGCGCAGATAGCGAAATGGACGGAGGATGAAGATGCGGATGACCGGCGCCCGCCGGAAACCGTACGCACCATGGAAGGGCCAACCGGAGCCGGCCGGTCAGATATCGGGCTTGCGCGGCAGGATCGAGAGCGTCTCGGCCGATGCGGTCAGCATCTCCACCAGCGCCTCGTCGCTGCCGACGACAAAGACATGAAGAGCGTGCTTCTCCTCCTGGTACTTCACAAGATCCGCCAGAAGATCGTAGGAAGTGGTCTCGCGCTGGTACAGCCGGGGCTCCCCCGGCTCCTCGACAGTATATTCGGTCCACTTCACATCCCTTCCCCCCATCGTGCCGATGCTCCGGCTCACCTTCAGCGAGTCCGGGATCTGCCTGGCGGGAAACGGCGTCACATCGATCACCGCCATCCCCTTCTGCACATCGCCGGTATCGCGCGGGTTGTAGATGAAGTACTTCTCGTAACGGGCTTCCTTGGTCCACTCCACCACAAACCCCGGCGGAACCCTGATAAGGAAATCGGGGAGGCCGGTATGCTCGTTCACCATCCGCACCGATACGGTCTCCACATCCTGGAGAAGCTTTGCGCGGTCCTTCCGCGGAGCACATCCGGCGGCGCTCAGAGCCACCAGAATCGCAAGAGTGATCGATCTGTTCGGATTCATGCCAGCCGAAGAACGGTTCGAGAGGGTTGGGAGTTAGTTGGCAGCTCGTAGTTGATGGCCCGGGGCCTCCGGCCGCCGCAGGCGGCAGCGGAGAGAGTACGACGATAGGATGGGATTGAATTGCACAACACCTCTCCCATCCCCTATCACCCGCAATCAGCTATTCTGTGCCGGCTACGGATGCGAACTCAATGTCAGTGCCGCGCGCATCAGCTCTGCAACCCGTGCGGAGTCGCGGCCGGCGATATAGAGGTGCAGATGGAGCGGTGCCCTGGCAAGCTCGGGCGAGATGGAGGCGAAGAAGTCGCCGCTGGCGATCTCCCGCAGATAATAATCGGAGCCGTCCGGGAGCTTCTCGCTCCAGAGTTTCCAGGTCAGCGGGACGCCGGATATCATCACATTCCGCTCGGTCTGCTTCTGCCCCTCGCGCACTCCGGTCTGCGGGTTGACCCCCACATACACCCGGAGAAATCCGGGGGTGATGGCGGTGGAATCGGTCTGGCTGGGATCGTCGCTGGAGAAGATGAAGAACTGGTCGTCCGGCATGCGGCTCAGGTTCCGGACGGTATAGCCATCCGGAAGGGTGATGAACAGATCGGGAACCGGGGTGTGGGCCGTGGGGATCTGGAAACGTCCCGCCGGAAGCTGGGCTGCCACAACAGCGGTATCGGCCGCCAGGGTATCGGGGCGGCCGGAAGTATCGGCGTTCCGGAGATCATCCCCTCCCGCCTCGCGGTCGCCGCAACCGGAGACCGCGAGCAGAGCGGCAAGAGCGCCGAGCGCAGCATAGCACCGTGGGGACATCATCACACGCAGCTCTCCAGGTACGATTCGATCTTCATGCGCCACTCCGGCCGGGCATGGATGATATCGTGCACGGTAGCCAGGGAGAACACTTTCAGCCCGGTCTCCTCCTCGAAGATCTCCCGCGCGCTGCGGCCGCTGTCGTCCACCGGCTCGGCACGATCGAACGCGATGATAAAGCCGAGCGGCTCGCAGCCGGCCTCGCGCAGCTTGGCGATCGCCTCCAGCTTGGTGCCGCCGGTGGTGATGACATCATCCAGGATCACCGCCTTGTCCCCGGCCTTCAGCACGCCGAGAAACGAGCTCGCATCACCGTGGGTCTTGGCTTCCTTCCGGTCGCTGACCGCGCGGATATCGCAGTAGTCGCTTCCGGCCAGTGCGGTTGCGGCCGAGACGGCGATCGGAATCCCCTTGTAGGCCGACCCGAACAGGACGGTGGCACCGGCGAACTCCGGGATCGAGCCGAACAGATCGGCATACAGGCGCCCCATCGCCGCAAGCTGGCGGCCGGAGCAGAGCGACCCGGTATTGAAGAAGTAGGGGGATTTCCGCCCGCTCTTCAGGGTGAACTCGCCGAAGGTGAGCACCCCTTCGTTGATGAAGAACTCGATGGCCTCCGACTGGCTGCGTCCGATGCCCTCGCGGCCGGCCGAGAGGGATTCCTGTGCGTTGTCTGTCATGATCGTGATCTTGTCTGCGCTACGTTGATAGAAGGGTGAAGGCCGGGCAGCCTGCTGCCGGCACGGATTCTTCGCCGGCGCCACTATCAGGTTCCGGCTGCGGAGCCAACCGCCTCAGTCCAGAACCAGGTCGTCCGGCACCTCGATCTCCATACGGAGCATCGCCGAGGAGAGGGTCTTCCCCTGGGCATCCAGCTTGAGCGACACGGTGCCGCCGCCGCCAAGGGTGTTGTGCAGCAGGAAGTTGAGCGCCCAGAGGTTCGGCAGCTCGAAACGCTCCACCTTGCCGTGGCAGATCCCCTTGAAGTGCTCCAGCACCCGCTCTATCGTCAGCGCCTCGGCGATGACCGGATACCACTCCTCGCGGCGCGCGATAACGCCCACGTTGCCGGCATCTCCCTTGTCGCCGGACCGGGCGTGAGCAAGCTTCAGCAGTTGAACTTTTTTCATATCTGTACAGGTTGATAGATCGTACTAAAGAGGTCTGTAAATCAGGAGGGACGCCGGTTCGGCGTTTCGCGCCGGTATCCCCTACTCGGCAGCGTACAACTGCTCAAAGAGAAGCGTGCGAAGATCCTGATAGGTCTTGTAGAGACCGGATTCCCGCCCGGCACCGGCATAGCGTTCGCCGCCGAGACGGGTCCCGTCCAGCTTCACCACATTCTCGCCGATCCTGGCGCGCAGCCAGATGCGCGGATGATCGGTCACCGCCGTGGTCTGGTCGTCCACCAGCCGGGTGATACCCAGCTCCGAGGCACGCTGCAGGATGTTCTCGGCAAGATCGCTGGCGATAGGGCGGCGGAGACGATAGAGGATATCGCCCCGTTCGAACTCGTTATAGCGCCATCCCTCCGCCTCGTAGATATGGAACTTGGCGGGGGATTCGCGGTAGATGGAGACATACGCCTCGCACCATCCCTTGCACGGCCCGATATAGAGATGGATGTAATCGCGGTGCGATACCGCCGCAAGGCCGTCCAGCCGGGCCACGATCGCGGCATCATCCATACCAAGCCCCGACACCGCAACCACGCCGCCGGTGCTATCCCCGGTTGCGGTCCCCCTGGGGGAACTGCATGCGCCGAGGGTCAGCGCCAGCGCTGCGAGCGGAACTACTGTCAAAACATTCTTCATAAGGTATTCATTGTTGCGTCTTTGCACTCATTTTCTTGATATACGGAAGAAGAATCACGCAAAGCCGCAGAGGCGCAAAGATGCAAAGGCTATTCCGGGAGTTTGTTGACAATGCGGATAATGCCATCCTTGATTAGTGCGGCTCCGAAATTGACCAGTAATCCAAGGCGCTTGTCGGCAGCTCGGAGATAAGTCAATAACTGTTTGCTGTGGACAATCGCAAGGTGCTCCACGGACTTGATCTCAATGATCACACGATCTTCAACGATCAAATCCATACGAAAGCCCAGGTCCAATCGCACACCTTTGTAGACAACAGGAAGCCCCTGCTGACGTGACACCTTCAACCCTTTTCTTGTCAGCTCCAGTTCAAGGGCAACCTCATAAATACTTTCAAGTAGCCCTGGCCCAAGCTCGGTATGGACCTGATACGCCGCATCGACAATTTCCCTGGCAATTTCATTCTCATTCATGATGGTATTCCTCCGGTTCACGGAAGATCTATCAGAACAAGACACTACACAACTCACTCTTTGCGGCTTGGCGTCTTTGCGAGAGTTCTTCTGCTCCAACCCATTCAAAGAATGATGTCGAGGCGCAGCTCCCTACGCCTCCACTACCTCCACCTTCACGCGCGGATCGATCCGGGTCTTCTCGATCAGTGCCGGCCAGTAGGCCACCACCTCGGAGGGACGCGGTCGCCCGCCGGCGAAGCCGGTCACGTTGGGAGGACCCGTCAGGATCAGCGGGGCGATCTCCTTGCCGAAGCGCTCCACCGCCTTGTAATCCGGGCCGCGCACGCCGATGCGCATCATCACTTCCTGCGGGTCGGGATTGATGGCCTCCGAGAGGGGACCGTGGCAGGCGTTGTAGCCCACGTACTCGGTAAGCACCTCATCGAACTTCAGCCCGAGTTTCTCCAGCCGTGCGCGAAGAATCGCATCCCCGGCGCGCGCCTTGTCGATAGCCTCCGGCCATGCGTAGGTGAGCGTGGCGAACGCGGAATAGCCGTCGGCGTAGCTCATCGACACCTTGTAGAACGGCGTGTTCGGGCTCCCCTTGATGCCATGCACGCGGACGCGGTTGTTTCCCTGGTCCTCCAGATGGATCGACGTAAAATCGGCCACCACATCGGGGGTGATGTACTGCGTCGGGTCGCCGATCTCGTAGAGGCACTGCTCGGCCACCGTGCCGCGCGCCACCAGACCACCGGTCCCCTCGTGCTTGGTCACCACGAACTCGCCGCTCGGGGTGGCCTCGATGATCGGGAACCCGACCTCGGCCATGTTCGGCACGTTCCGCCAGTCGCCCATGTAGTTGCCGCCGGAGGACTGCGCGCCGCACTCGATGATATGCCCGGCGATGGTGCCGGCGGCCAGCTTATCCCAGTCGTCCATGCTCCAGCCGAACTCGTGGATCATCGGTGCCAGGCAGAGCCCCGTATCGGTGGTGCGGCCGGTGACGATGATCTGCGCACCCTGCTTCAGCGCCTCCACGATCGGGGCGGCTCCCAGGTAGACGTTCGCCGAGAGAACCCGGTCGCGCACGTTCGAGACCGGCTCGCCATCCTCCATGTTCTTCAGCTCCGCCCCTTCGCCGGTAAGCCCGTCGATATCATCCAGGATGTTATCGCCGGTGACGATGCCGATCTTCACGTTGAGCCCGTGCCTGCGCGCCACCTCGGTGATCGCGTCGCGGCAGGCCTCAAGGTTCACCCCGCCACCGTTGGTGATGAGCGTGATGTTCTTCTCGACCAGCTGCGGCAGGATGGCGTCGATCGTGGAGACCAGATCCTTCGCATAGCCGAGCTTCGGGTCCTTCAGCTTCTGCTTCTGCATGATCGACATGGTCACCTCGGCCAGATAGTCCATGACCAGATAGTCGATCGGCCCCTTGTTCACCTGATCGATCGGTGCGGTCAGCAGGTCCCCCCAGAAGCCCTGTCCGGAGGCGATGCGAATCATTTCTTTCATCGGTGCGCGGGTTCAGTAAATGTGAGATGCACGAAAACGCGTAAAGGTACGAATCGGGCGCCGTACGCCCCGCTACAAATGATAACAAAGTGGAGGGGGAGGTATCTGCGGGCACGGGGAGATGATCGGTAGCCCGTCCGCGGGCTGCGCCCGCTGTCAGTGGCCGGTGGTTTTCAGGATGGAGTTGGTGGTTAGTAGCACAAAGAGAAGAAGAGAATGGATCGAACCATTTCTTCTGTCTGCCCGACTTCCGGACCGGCGTTCATTCGCGTTGCTCCCATATCAGCAGAGGAATGGGCCGATCCTGACTGTCACTCTTTTCGGTGTCCGCTCTAGCGGGACAACCTCGATATTTTCTCTTTCACGACAGTTGACAATACACTGTCGTTTCATTATCATTGCACCGTACTCATCCTTGTAAGGCACCGGTACCGGCTTTCATTGCCCACGACTCCATTCCCGTTCCATTTCAGAAATATTTTCCGCGCGGCATGTCGCCCGGACGGGCAAAGCATGCCCTGCACCATCACATCTCTACTATTAGAGGATTGCACAATGACCACACGATTCTCTCCTTTGCTCCTGTTGATACTGGCATGGATAGGTCTTGCAACCGCCCTTCCTGCCTACGCGCAAGAGAAACCGCCGCACGATATCTGCAGGGATTCATGCTGCCTTACCGACGTACTGCTGCTGAACACCGGATATGACCATATCAACGGAGGGCTCTATCCCGTTGGCGGCGCCGACAGATTCTGGCAGGTTATCAGCGATCCCGCAGGAGGAACAACACCTCGCACCTCGGACGTGGTACCACCCCCTCCCGGCTGGCCCCCTTCGCAGACCAGCTCGCAATGGATCAGCAACGGTAGCCAGAAACAGGGGACCGTAATATATCAGAAGTGTTTCTGCGTCTGCGGCCCCGACTCCACCGATCTCTCCTTCAATCTCTCCATCCTGACAGCAAGCGACATGAAAATCCGTGTCGATAATATCAGCCTCGGGAGCGTTTCGACAACGACCGTACCCAAAACCGTTGCAGCGACGATACGCGTAGGGCCGGGCGTACACTGCATCGAACTTGAAGTCAACAACAGGGGAAAGGGTTCGGAGGTGGATGTGCAGGGAATGGTGGTAGGCGAAAATCTGGTACGATATACCTGCTGCAATTCGGCAATCGATGATGGAAGATGCAAGGTGCCGCAATTGACAATCGTTACCGACAATACCTGGACATTGACGGACGGCCCGCCACCGACCGGCCCCTATCCTCGCTGCGCCGATATCGTTCCCCCCTCGCAGTGGAGCCCCTGGGGTAATGCCATCAGCGGAACGAACTGGATCAGCGCCACCCCCACGGGAAGTTCGCAATCTCCCTATCCGGACTATAATTACCGGAAGTGCTTCTGCATGGAGGAGGCCGGAACAGTGGTGATCACCCTCACGATCATGGCCGATGGCGTCTGCACCGTTTATCTGGACGGAGTGGATATCAGGCCGGGACAGCCATTCAGCGACTGGCAGAACCCGAACACCTATACGTTCATCGCCGCGCTGGATGCGGGGTGCCATTGCTTCGATTTCACCCAGGATGATATCAGCTTCGGAAAAACCGGCCTGGATGTTCTGCTGGATATTCGTGGACCGAATATCTCCGACCCCGCATGCTGCGCCTGCTCCGAGTGCAGCAATTCCCTGAGATCGCCCACCGAAGTTGGCGCACAGGGCATCGCCGGCGAGCACAAGTCCCATGCGACGATGCTCGCGGTGCCGAACCCGGCGAACAGCTCCACGACCATACTGTACAAGGTGGAGGAAAAGGGGGAGATATCGCTTGCCCTGTACGACGCCGCCGGAAATCTGGTACGGCAGCTCCATTCAGGAGAGCAGACCGCCGGACAGCATCAGGTGACGCTGGATGCAGCAACGCTTTCCTCCGGCACCTATCGCGCGGTATTGAAGATGCAGGGAACAACCTCCTCCATCCCCGTCACCGTCCAGCAGTAATCGGCCGGGACGGTCGTTGGTGACAATACAATGATGCCGGATACTATTTCTGTATCCGGCATCTCTCTATGCGCTATGCAGGAACGATGAACCCGTTCTTGATTGCGTTATACCACCGCTCGTTGTTATGAACGCTCCCGCTGTCCATTTCCGGTGAGCTTCTCCCTCTTATCCGGTAAGGGGAAGTAGTTCACTCCGGCCCGCATCTCCTTGAAAGGAGATAATGGTTTCCGCTTCATAGTGTTCACCCAAACAGAAGGAGCTTTCAAAGATGATTGTACGTCAATGCCTTCTATTCGTGGTCGCACTGGTCATGTTCTGCGTGAACGCGGCCGCGACCAATCAGCCGCTGCCGTGGAACAGTCCCTGTGCAACCATGACAGTACGCAACCTCACAAGCTGTTCGTCTACCATCACCATGAACCTGTATGGGGGAGGCACGTTCGCGGTATCGGTTGCCCCCTTCGGCACCGTTACCGTGGCAACACCGACGATGAGCATTCTCGGGGTGCAGACGCTGGGAATGAATAACATTCCGATCGTTCTCACGCCCACCTTCCCTCCGGCCGCTCCTGCTCTGTTCCCTGCTCTGAACACCCGCCCCTCGAACGGTTACATTCAGGCGGCCACCACCGGAACCGGATGCTGCGTCGATATCTATTTCTACACAACGAACCATCCGAGTTATCCCTGCCACGTTTTTCTCTACCCGGCAACCGCTCCATGCGTTCCATAAACGTCTTTGGCTGAAGCCCGGCTTCAAGCCGATGACAGCGATGAAAATTCACCGGCCCTTCGGATCAACTGAAGGGCTTTTTATTTCTACGGTCCCTGCTTAATGGTCCGCATACTGCTTCAGCGAACGTTTAAACGTCAGATAGAGATCCCTGTATTCCGCGTAAGCATTCTGGTTGCTGTAGAACACTCCGAAGGTTCTACGGGTGTTGTAGAGCGTATCCTCCACATCTTCAAACGAGCGCATGTGATGATTATCACGGCGCTGGTAGGTTACACGGGTTATCCGGCGAGATCCCTCCCGTTCTACGCTGTGCTGCTTGACGATCTCCTCCTCCGGATCAGCCTCGTATAGTTTGCTCTGGGCATTCCACTGCGGACTGAAAACATAGAATCGCACTGAATGATCCGGAGATGCAAACAGCATCCCATCCGTCTCGCCTGATGATTCAACCGTGAAAGAACCGGGATATTGAACATCAAAGTAGTCACCACGAAACGTTTTCCATTCCACAGGTTTTTTCGCAACCGAAGAGTCAACCGCAGGAGAAATATCAGCATGAACAGGTTCGGCGACTGAAGCTCCCAGAGACGAATCCTGGCCGGCGTTTCCTGCAACACCCGCATTATTCGTATCCGAAGAGGGTTCAACCTTGGTGCAGCCATACAATGGAAGCCAGAGGATCAGCATGGCGGCCACTAGCCTTGGAGTTCTGTTCTTCATAGAGTTCCTGCTAAAGAAAATCGCGCGTTCCGGTACTGCTATAGCGCAAATCCCCTCCCGCAATCGAAAAGCTCCTACTCGACGATCGTCATCATCCGGGTAGCCGACCCGAAACCGGTCTCCAGCGTACAGAAGTACCGGCCGGCCGGCAGCGGCGAGGGATCGAACGGGATGCGATGGCTTCCCCCCTCGAACCGCCCGTCGGCAATCGTGGCGGCCAGCTTCCCCGCCTCGTCGTAGATCCGGAGGGTCGCATGCGAAGGCTCCTCCAGCAGGAACTCCAGGGCATCAGGGCGAAGCCCGGCCGGGTCGAGAAGCCGGAACTTCCCGGAGATCACCGTGCGGTGCGCCACGCCGGAGACGCTCCTGCTGATCGGCACCACCGCCGCATAGATATCCAGATCGCCGCGATTGCCGCGGCCATCGGTCCAGACCGCAATGGCGTGACCGGGCGAGGTGACGACCTGCGTGTACTCGCCGATGCCGAAGCCGTTGTTGCCGCCGCCGACGGTTGCGAAATCGGTGGGGCGGGTGGAGACCGGAAAATTCTTGTCGAACGTGAGGCCCCCATCGAACGAATAGGCCATATAATAATCGGTACTCCGGTGGAGCGAATCGTTCCGGCGGTCGTACCAGGTAACGGCCACCACACCTTTCTGATTGACCGATATGCTGGAATAAAACTGATGGCGGCTGATCCTGCGGGGATCGTCGTGCACCACGATCGGAGTCTCCCAGCTTTTGCCTCCGTCGGTGGAGCGGGCCAGATAGACATCGAGCCCCTCGCCGGTAAAACTGGTGATTCCGGTAGAGGTCCAGGTGATATAGAGATTTCCTCTGGTGGGGCCATCGGAACGGTCCAGCGCGAACTGCGGGCAGGGGTTCAGGCGCTTGTCCAGAATGCCGGTGACGGAGGCATCGAGCAGCTCGAACGCCTGCCCCTGCGCACGGATCATCGATATCATCGCAGGCTCGCTGAAGCTCTCCCCCCCATCGGTGGAGACCGCATGCCAGAGAGCATACGATTCGCCCCCGTTCTTTTTCCCCACGAACGTCACATGCACGGCTCCATTCAGATCCACATCAATATTCGCGAACTGCACGAACGCGAAGGAATCATCGCTCACGCGCACCGAAACATCCTGGAATGCAAGGACGTCCGGGAGTTTTCGCCGCACCACGATATAGCTCTGATCGGCTGGGGTAAATTCCACGAACGCCATATACAGGGTGTTGCTGTAGCTGGAATTTCCCCTGTCCACGGCAACCCATTCCTTGTCGTAGAAAAATCCCGTGCCCACCGACTGATTTACCCCGGAGAGCGCGACGGTATTGTTTTCCGGCTGCGTCCAGGTAACGCCGCCATCGTTGGAATAGGCCCAGTAGAATGCGCTGTAAATGGTATTGGGATTGAAATCCCGCACATAAATGGAGAGCCAGAAAAGATAGGCGGTGCCGTTATTATCGAACGCCACGATCGGATCGCCGCCGCCGAGGGTGAATATCTGCCCTTCGATTTCGGGAATATTCTGAAATTCGCTTTTCCGCCATGTGGCGCCGAAATCCTTGGTGTAATAAATCGGGCAGATCAAACCGTTATTGACCGTTCCCTGCTGGATCGGCGAGACGATGATATTATTGCTGTCGGTGGGATTGATGGCCGCATGCACTTCCGACTCCACATCGGTATCGGTGCTCACCGCCATATCCGCCCCCGCGGCCGATCCCGGCACGTTCCGGGGCGAGATGCTCCGGCTGTCGAATCCCCGCTGCACCACTTTCTCCCGCAGCGCCCGGCTGATCTCCTCCTGGCTCCATCGGGTTTTCTCCCTGAGATATTCCTCGAACGTCATCCTCTGGGCCGCCGCGACCGACATCATTGCCAGGGCAGCAACCGCCACGCAGAGCGCATATCGTAGACTGGAATGCATGGGCATTTCTCCGGAAAAGCTGGTAACGACTGTGAACGATTATTCTTTCTACCGATGCTGGCGGGGAGGCGATACCGAACGAGTGCGGAAACATGCACTCTTTTGCGGGAACCTGCATCATAAAAGTGATGGCGCCCCATCGGTACGGATCTATCCAGTACCCATGAGGCGCCATCGTTGTTACCTGCGGCGTTGTGCCGCGCCCGTGCGCGGTCCGGCCAGGCCACCGGCCCTACCGGAAGCTCTGGCGGATGTTACTCGCCAACGCCAAGCTCGGTCTTCGCCCGTGCGGGAAGCTCCTTGCGGCCGCCACGGGTTCCGGAGCTGCTCTTGCGGCCGGCTCCCTTCGCAGCGGTCTTCCCGCCGGCCTTGCCGCTCTTCGGGGCCACGCCACGCGCGCCGCCCACCTTGACGGCGACCGACTTGGCCTGAAGGAATAGAAGGAGATAATCGCGGCCGCCGGCCTTGCTATCGGTGCCGGAGAGATTGAACCCGCCGAACGGATGCACGCCCACCAGGGCGCCGGTGCACTTGCGGTTCAGATACAGGTTCCCCACGAAGAACTCCCTGGAGGCGCGCTCCAGCTTCTCCGGATTCTCCGAGTAGACCGCGCCGGTCAGGCCGTAATCGGTGTCGTTGGCGATCTTCAGCGCATCATCGAAGTTGCGCGCCTTGATGACGGCCAGCACCGGCCCGAAGATCTCCTCCTGCTCGATGCGCGCGCCCGGCTTCACGTCGGCGATGACGGTGGGCTGGATGAACCACCCCGGACCTTCGGCGGCGGCGCCGCCGGTGAGGAGGCGCCCCTCTTTCTTCCCCACCTCGATATAGTTCAGGATGCTCTTGTAGGCGCGCTCGCTGGAGACCGGGCCCATATACTTGTTGTCCTTCGGATCTCCCATCTCGAAGGTCTCCACACGCGCCTTCAGCTTCTGGACGAACTCGTCGTAGATGCTGGCGTCGATGATGGCGCGGGAGCAGGCGGAGCACTTCTGCCCCTGGAACCCGAACGCGGAGGCGGCCACGCCATCCACGGCAACATCGAGGTCGGCCTCGGCATCGACGATGATGGCATCCTTGCCCCCCATCTCGGCAACCACACGCTTGAGCCACTTCTGGTTGTCCGGGGTCTGCGCGGCGCGGGCATAGATCCGCTTGCCGACACCGGCCGAACCGGTAAAGGAGATGAAGCGCATCTGCGGATGATCCACCACATAATCACCGATCTCGCCGCCGTGACCGGGGATGAAGTTCACCACGCCCTTCGGCAGTCCGATCTCCTGAAGCACCTCCATGAAGAGCCATCCCATCATGGGGGAATCGCTGGAGGGCTTCAGCACCACGGTGTTGCCGGTGACGATGGCGGCCGAGGTCATTCCCACCAGAATGGCGAACGGGAAGTTCCACGGCGGGATTACGGCTCCCACGC
The DNA here is from genome assembly GCA_048594725.1 of Candidatus Kapaibacteriota bacterium. Classification (GTDB taxonomy): domain Bacteria; phylum Bacteroidota; class Ignavibacteria; order OLB7; family OLB7; genus JAFDZV01. Next base: position 25,672 of record JBMDXA010000032.1, on the reverse strand, counting down.
CGAGCGGCAGATATTCCAGACGGTTGTTCTCCCCCTCGGTCGGCACCACCGGATGCGGGCCGGCATAGCGGAGCATCTCGCGGCCGTAGAATTCGAGGAAGTCGATAGCCTCGGCGGTATCGGCATCGGCCTCCAGGTAGTTCTTTCCCACCTCGCTGATCATCCAGGCGTTGATCTCCATGCGGCGATCGCGGATAACCTGGGCAGCGCGGAAGAGATAATCGGCACGCTCGGCAGCCGGGACGTTCTTCCAGCTTCCGAACGCCTTCAGCGCCGCCTGGATGGCCTGCTCTGCGTGGTCGCGCGTAGCCAGATGAAAACGGCCCACGACCTCCGAGATGTTCGCCGGGTTCAGCGAGTCCACGGTCTCCTCGGTCTTCACCTTCTTGCCGTTGATGATGAGAGGATAGTCCTTGTTGAACTTCTTGCGGACCTTGGCAAGCGCTTCCTGCTGCTGGCGGCGAACCGCCGGCCTGCTGAAATCCAGATACGTGGTCGGAGCGTATTCTTTGATCTTCTTTGCCATGATGCTTACGGTGCTTCGAATGCCTGGGACGTAAGGCGAGCACTCGCTCCCCTACAAATTTTTACTAACCACGAATCTACCGAAATATTCCGTGAGGGGATTGTAGATAGTTGTTATACCGGGGGGAGAAGCTGATTCGTAGAGATTGGTTGTTAGTGCTTAGAGCTTAGTTCTTAGTCCGCCGCCTGCGGCGGCTGTAGCCAGTAGTTGTTGGTCAGTAGTCAGTCCGCGGGCTTCGCCCGCTGTCAGTTGTCAGTCGTTGATACCGGCATTACCCCGGATAGAACGGCGACGGACTACTGACGGCGGACGTTCTCATCAATCGAAAATCCAAAATCTAAAATCGAAAATCACTTCACTACTCTGCTCAGCGCTTCGATGGAGGCGGCGAGGCTGGCCGAGGAGGCCGAGAAGGTATCGATGCGGACGTTCGGTTCGGCATCGGCGAGCAGGTAGGGGTTGCCGAAGGAGGCGATCAGCGAGGGTTTGCCCAGGGCGCGCTCGGCCACGATGCGCTGGTCGCTGCTGAGCCCCACGGTGCCGGCGAAGCCGCGCGGCTTCACGAAGCAGGCAAGGATCACCGAGCCGGCCGCATCGATCCTGGCGAGGATCTCGTCGCGGTCGGCATCGTTCATATCGGGGGTGATGATCGCCCCTCCGGCCTCGCCGGGATACCAGGAGGAGAAGTAGCCGAACCACTCCTCCGGCTTCGGGTTCTCCGGGGTGTCCACGAATGCCAGCACCACCAAGGGCGGGTAGAACTTCCGCATGCGCCCGGTCACCTGCAGGGAACGGCGCGCGGCCTCCAGCGCTATCACATCATGCCCGCGGCGGGAGTGGGAGCCCTGGAGATCGTCCTGGTAGCCGCTCGTCCACTTCTTGATGGCCGCTATCCGGTTGGCGGTTGATTTCACCCGGCTGATCTTGATCTTCTTGGCGGCGAACGCGCCGGTAAGCGCCGCGAGCGCCCCCTCCGGATCGGCCGGGATCTCCAGCACATCGCAGCCGGCCTCATAGGCCATCAGCGCTATCTCGGAGGTGCTGTAGCGGTTGGTAAGGGCGTGCATATCCAGCGCATCGGTCACGATCACCCCTTCGAATCCCATCTCATCGCGCAGCAGCCCGCCGGTGATAGCCGCCGAGAGGGTGGCCGGGGTACCCTCCGGATCGATCGCGGGAACGGCAATGTGAGCAACCATAACTGACTTCACTCCGTTTCGCACCGCATGGCGGAACGGCATCAGCTCCACGCTGTTGAGGCGGCGGCGGTCGGCATGAACCACCGGCATCTCGCGATGCGAATCGGTTTCGGTATCACCATGGCCGGGGAAATGTTTCGCGCAGGCCACCACCCCCCCATCCTGCATCCCCTGGATATAGGCGTAGACGTGATCGGTGACAAGCTGGGCATCATCACCGAAGGAACGGATATTGATGATGGGGTTGTCGGGGTTGGTGTTGATATCGGCCACCGGCGCGAAGTTCCAGTAGATGCCCAGCGCGCGCATCTCGCGTGCGATGCTGCGGGCAACCGAATAGGTGGCGGCCACATCGCCGGAGCGCCCCAGGGCCATCATGCTGGGGAATTCGGTTCCCCCCGGAAAGCGCATGGTTACGCCATCCTCGCAGTCGGCGGCGAACAGCAGCCCGCCGCCGGAGCGCCCCTGAAGGGACTCCAGGGTTCCCCGCACCAGATCCACATCGCCGTCGAACACCACGAATCCCCCGGCCGATCCGGCATCCACCAGCCTGTTGATACGGTCGCGGTACTCCCCCTCGGTGTGATACTGGTTGCAGTTGAGACGCGGAAAGATGGACTGAGCCAGAAGAAGATTATGATCGATCATCGAAAAAGATTGCCCTACATGCTCGGAAGGGCCGTGCACCGCGCCGAAGAGGGTGCCGGCATATGAACTTCAAAGGCCCGGGCCGATCGCCCAGAGCGATGGTCCGGACAGCGGGGTGAAGCCATGACCAGCCGGCCGCCCGTTTCGGCGGAAACCGGATGCGCCGGGAGCCTCCGGCGGCCTCTAATATAACGTTGCGTTTTCGCAACAGAAACTTACAGTGCGTAAGCAGGCGTCGCAGCGCCCCGGCAGCGGCCCAACCGCGTTGCCGCCTCCCCCCTTTTCCGTATATTTGCCCTCTTCGCGGCGTATTCCAAGATTAATCTCTCGAGATTTGTATGGCAAAAAGCCTGAGCATCCTCTTCGTAACCAGCGAGGTCGTTCCGTTCGTGAAGACCGGAGGTCTGGCGGATGTCAGCAGCGCGCTTCCGTTGGCGCTCACCGAAATCGGGCACGACGTACGGATCGTCGTCCCGAAGTACGGGACCGTCTCGGAGCGGCGCAATCGCATCCACGAGATCAAGCGACTGAAGGATATTCCTATCATGGTCGCGGGTGAAGAGACAATGGCGACCGTCAAAAGCTCGCAGGTCGTCAATTCCCGTGCAAAGGTACAGGTCTACCTGGTGACGAACGATAAGTATCTGGAGCCTGTCAAGGGGATCTACCAGGACCCATCCACCGGCAAGGATTACCCGCACAACGATGAGCGGTTCATCTTCTTCCAGAAATCGGTACTCGAAACCTGCGTTCGTCTCGGCTGGCGCCCCGATGTGATTCATTGCAACGACTGGCAGACCGCGCTGATCCCGGCATTCCTGAAGGAGCTGTACGCAAAGGACAACTTCTTCGCCCACACGCGGGTGGTCTTCACGATCCACAACCTCGCCTACCAGGGGGTATTCGATGCCTCCACGCTGGAGAAGGCGGGGCTCCCGGAGAAGGCGCTCGCGAACGTGGAGATGGGAGGAAATGTCAACTTCATGAAGGCCGGCATCACCTATGCCGACGCCATCTCCACGGTCTCCCCCACCTATGCCAAGGAGATCATGACGAGCGCTCATGGCGCCGGGCTGGAGGGGACCATCAAGAAGAACAAGGAGAAGCTGCACGGCATCCTCAACGGCGTCGATACGGAGGTATGGAATCCGGGAACCGACAAGCTGATCGATACCAAGTACAACCCCACCTCGCTGGAGGGGAAGTTCGAGAACAAGACCTCGCTGCTCGGAAAGTTCAATATGGACGCCGATCTCGACGTCCCTGTGATCGCCATGATCGGCAGGATGGTGGAGCAGAAGGGGTACGATCTGGTGCTCTCCGCTCTTGAGGATATCCTCAAGCTGGGGGTGCAGGTGATCTTCATGGGAGAAGGGGAAAAGAAATACCAGACCGCCCTGGAGAAGGCCGCACGCAAGCACAAGAACGTGGGGCTGGCTCCGGCCTACGACGAGGAACTGGCCCACCTGATGATGGCCGGCGCGGACATGCTGCTGATGCCGTCGCAGTTCGAGCCGTGCGGGCTGAACCAGCTGTATGCCCTGGCCTACGGCACCGTGCCGGTGGTTCACAAGACCGGCGGGCTGTCCGACTCCATCACCGATTTCAACCCGAAGAAGGGAACCGGCAACGGCTTCGTCTTCACGCAGTATACTTCGCAGGGATTGCTGGAGGCTCTGGGGCGTGCCCTGGGGCTGTACCGCGACGAGGAGAAATGGGAGGCGCTTCAGCAGTCGATCATGGCGGAGGACCACTCCTGGCGGGCCTCGGCCGAGGAGTACGTCGAGAAGCTCTATCGCAAGAGCTGACAGGCGAACCTTCGCAAGGCCAGGTTACGGAGCCGGAGAGCGAACGTCATCAGTAACGTCGGCTCCGGCTTCGGTGTCCCTGCTCTCCGATAACGAGCGATGGCGCCCCGCGGCGGGGCACCGTTGCGGAGTACCGCTGCGGATACACCGCATGATGCGGGCCTCTTCCGGCATATTCTTTCGAAATGTCTCCTCGCATGAGAATCATCATTCAGCGCTTCCGTTCCCTGCTGCTGCTGCCGGCGTTGCTGGCATCGGCCCTGTTCGCCGCCTGCAACGATACCCCCTCCCCGGTCGGCAGCGAGTACCTTCCGCAGAACATCGTCTTCGGCTCCTATACGCTGAAGCCGGAGGATTTCACGGTCAGCAGCGGCATCGCCTCGGTATCGAACACATCGGCACAGGGGGGCCTCGGCATCGACGTGGGACGCACGCCGGACGGCACGGTGGCGCACGGGCTGGTGGGGATCACGACGCAATCACCTCTCCTGTCCGGAGCGGACGCCAAGCCGGTAAAGAGCGCCACGCTGAAGCTGCACGCGCTCCCGTACCGCCAGGGGGATACCAGCGGCTCGCAGATCTCGTTCGATCTGGTGGTGCTCGATGAGGTCTTCCCCTCCAATGTGCAGTGGAGCGACGAACTTGCGGCCAGGATAGAAGCGGCACCCTCGCTCGGCACCTATACCGGCGCCTATCCAACCACTACCAGCGCCACGCTCGACGTGACGCTGGACCCGGCGGCGACCGGGACCTTCCTCCAGGAATATTTCCGGTACGAGACCGGCACCAACGGCCAGGAGTTCAAGACGCTGAAGACGCTGGCGCTGCGCGCCGGTGCCGGCAACAAGTTCGTGGGGGGCTTCTTCGGGCTTCAGGGGGTGGCCGATTCGCTTCGCCCGACCCTTCAGGTAACCGCCACCACCCCGGCCGGCGACAGCACCGTCACGCTGAACATCGGCACCACCGGCTGGATCGCCAGGAGCCCGGTAACCACCGGCCCCGGCACGCTAATGGTGATGGGGGGAGTTCCGATCCGCTCGCTTCTCAAGCTGAACATCGATTCGGTCCCGGCCGGAGCCACCATCCATCAGGCGGAGCTGAAGCTGCATATCGATACGGCGAACTCCCGTTTCGGCACATTCGGCCAGCCACGCTATGTGGTGGGATATATCGCAACGGATACATCGTTCAAACCGCAATCCTACCTGACCACGAACGTGAGCGGGTTTCTGCCGGTCAGCCGCATGGCGCTCGACTCGGCGACCTTCTCGAACACCTACCGGTTCACGACGCTCGGGCCCACGATCAGCGCCTGGCTGCGTAACCGCCGCGGGGCCGGGACCCTGACCAACCAGGGGATCATCCTGGCGTTCAACCGGGGCGCGTCGCTGCCGGATCTGGAAACCCCGACGGTCGATCGCGTGGTCTTCTTCGGACCCGATGCGGCCGATCCGGCAGTGCGTCCGTCGTTAACAATCATCTACTCGGTGCAGGTCGATGCGAACAAGTAATCTCTTCAGCCGCAGGCTTCTGGCAACCGTTGCAGCGGCCCTTGCCACCGTCCCTTCCCTCCTGGCGCAGACCGGCGGCGGCAGCACCTATTCGATCTTCAACATCGGCGATCTTCGCGGCGGGGCCACGGCGGCCTCGGCGGGTCGCGGCGGCACCGAAACGGCCGTCCCCAGCCAGACGATCATCAACTCGCTGAACCCGGCGCTCTGGTCCGATCTCAGCTATGTGACGCTTCAGGCGGCGATGAACTTCGAGCAGTACGAGGTGAGCAACGCCTCCGGCAAGCTCTATCAGAACCAGAGCAAGCTTCAGGATTTCAGCGCCGCGTTCCCCTACTCGCAGGAGTACGGCGGAACGCTGGCCCTGTCGATCCGCCCGTACTCCACGGTGAACTACCGCACGCAGCTCCAGCAGAAGGTGCCGGGAACCGACACCAATACGGCGCTGGTAACCTACAGCGGCCAGGGAGGGCTCTCCGAGGCGCTGGCGGGAACCTCCTTCCGTCCGGTGGAATGGCTCTCGATCGGGGCCAGCGGCAGCCTCCTGTTCGGCTCGATCACCTCCCAGAGCGAGGTCTCCTTCCCGAACAGCGGTAGCCTGAGCCCGGCATCGTACCAGACCGGCGACCTCTATATCGGTGCCGGCGGGCGATTCGGCGTGGCGGCGCAGCCCGTGGAAGGGCTTCGTATCGGCGGCGTCTACGAGACCGGCGGCACGCTCACCAAGGAACGGAGCGTGAGCACCAGGCTGACCGACAACAACCGCGAGATCATCGATACCACCGCGACCGGCGAAGAGGAGTTCTCGCTCCCCCCCCGGTTCATGGTGGGCGCCTCCTACCAGACCGGCAGGTTCCTCCTCTCCTCGGATGCGATGTTCCAGTCGTGGGGGAAGGAGAACTTCCCGACGGCGCGCTCCTCCAGCCGCTATGCGGTGGGCATGGACCGCCTGCCGAGCGAGTCGGTGAATGCCAGCGGGTTCGAACGCTGGACCTTCCGGCTGGGAGGCTATTACGAGCAGACCTATTACCAGATGGAAAACGGCCAGGGGATCGACCAGATGGGCCTCAGCGTGGGGGCGCGCTGCCCGATCAGCTCCGCCGGCCCGATGTCGGCCGGCACGTCGCTGGATTTCGCCATCGAGGTGGGAAAGCGGGGCTCCACCGATAACGGCCTTACCCAGGAACTGTACGGCAAGCTCTGGCTGGAGCTGTCGGTGAGCGAACTCTGGTTCGTTCGGAGGAGATAACCAGATGCTTGCAGGATTCGGTTATGATGTGCATCGCCTGGAAGCCGGGCGAACGATGGTGCTGGGTGGCGTGGAGATCCCGGATTCCCCGAGCGGCCCGGTGGCCCACTCCGACGGCGATGTGCTCCTGCACGCGGTCTGCGATGCCCTTCTGGGAGCGGCCGCGCTGGGAGATATCGGCAAACATTTCCCCGACACCGATCCCGCCTACAAGGGGATCAGCTCCCTGGAACTTCTGCGCCGGGTGGCCGGGCTGCTACGCGACCAGGGAATGCGCCCGCACAACCTGGATTGCATGCTGATCCTGGAGCGCCCGAAGATCGCCCCGTACCGCGACCTGATGCGCGAGCGGATCGCCGGGGCGCTGGGCCTGCCGGCCGAACGCGTATCGGTGAAAGCCACCACCAACGAGGGGCTGGGGCCGATCGGCGCCGGCGAGGGAATGGCGGCCTACGCGGTGGCGACGGTGGTGGAACTGGGCGCATAGCTGGCAGTACCCGGAGAGAAAACTCAGCGAAAGGACCCGTGGTGCGCTCGCGAGCTTCGCCCATTGCGGGGCCGCCGGGCCGGTATACGCATCCGAACGCCGCTCCAGTACCCCCAACAGAGACACCGGGCAATTCCGGCTCCGGACTCCCGGTTCCCCCGACTCCTGGACTCTTTGACTTCTCAACCCCTTTGACTTCTTCTCCACATATCGTCGGGCGAGAGCGGCAGAGAGGGTTTCTCCTGCTGCTCCTGCTGCTGCTGGCGGGGACCGCACCGCTGCCGGGGCAACAGCTCCAGGGGGCGGAAGGGGTGGTCAACGGACGCCTCTACAAGGTTCCCGGAGGATATATCGGCATCGCCAGCTACGGGGCTATCGGCGTGCTCACCCGCTACAACGACTCTCTCATCGATCAGATATCGCTCCCCTACCAGGATCTCCTCCCGGCCGACATCGTCATTCCGGGCGATGGATCGCAGGGGGCAGTTCTTCTGGGATCGCATGCCGGGCGTGCGGTGCTCTACCGGATGAACCTGGGGGCCAGGCCGGAGATCGTCCCTCTCTGGGAGAGCGAGATGCCTCCGTTCAGCAGGATCGTGGCGGCGCAGGATCTGGATGGCGATGGGGCTACAGAGATAGCCCTGCTTGGGGATAGCGCCTTCAGCGTGGTGGGGGCCGACGGCCGGCTGCGCTATACCCACCGGGGCTATATTCTGGACGGGGTGTTCCAGCCAGGGGATTCGGCACGGTTTCTCCTGGCCGCCCGCAACGGCGAGAACATCAATGTGGTGGGGATCGATGCGCGCGGCGGCAGGATGATGGCATCGCAGGAAATCCCCGGCGCGCACGAGATCATGATGCGCCTGCTCCCGACAGCCGCCGGCGAGGCGCTGGTGGTAGCCGCGCTGGGACGCGATCCGCGGGCCTATATCTTCGATCCCGCCAGCCTGTTCCCGCCGGACCGGATGGAACTCCCCGCCTCCCCGCTGGCTCTCCTCTCCTACCGCGATGGCGAGGAACTGATGCCGGCGGCGCTGTTCGGCGGCTATCCGGCCCCCACCCTCCTGCCGCTGGCTCCGGGAAAAAAGGGGATCAGAATCGACTACCCCCTTTCCGCAGTTCTTCAGGGGGGCTCCGCAGCCGGGGAGTTCAATATCCTTCTGGCCCGCGACAGCCTTATCCTCTACGACCGCGCCATGCGGCTGCACTCGGTGCTCCCCTCGGTGGGCGCCGCCGCTCCCTCCATCGTCGTTCTGGACTCATCGAAGCTGCTGCTGTCATCGCCGGCCGGCTCGAGAGTGGTGATCGTGCCGGAATCCGGTTACGACTGGCTCTCGCGCAACTGGGAGATCGTGGCGCTTGCCGGGGCGGGACTTCTGATAGCCGCTCTGATGCTGGTGGCATCGCGGCGCTACGCGTTCATCAGGACCATCTACAATAATCTGGTGCGGGTTCCCGGCTCCTACGGCATCATCGTGATGACCCCGAGCCAGCGCGTCAAGCAGATCAACCAGTCGGCGCGGGGTCTGCTGGAGATCGGCGGGTATATCCCCTACGGCCGCCACATCAGCGAGTACCTTGTGGGGGATGAGCTCCGCCCGCTGCAGGCCGCGCTCCGGCATCTGTTCTCCGAGGGGGAGGTGTTCGAGCGCCACGTCAATCTGGAGCGCAACGGCTCGATACGGGCCATCACCTTCCGGGGGCGCCCGCTGCTGGGAGCCTACGGGCGCACGATGGGCTATCTCCTGCTGGTGGAGGATGTCACCCAGACGCTGGAACGGGAGCGGCTCATCAACTGGGCATCGGTGGCGCATCATATAGCGCACGAGATGAAAACCCCCCTGAGCACCGTCCGGATGACCGCCGAGATGCTGCACGACCGCCTGAACAGCAACGGGCACGACAGCGAGCATCTTCGCTCCACCGCCAGGATCATCCGGCAGTCGGCCCGGCTGCGCGAGATCGTGGACGACCTGCTGACGATAGCCCGTACCGAAGCCTTGCAGAAGGTGGGAACGGATATGTCGCTCCTCCTCTCATCGCTCACGCATGATTTCTCCGACACCCTCTCCGGCGATATCTCGGTGCGCTACGAGGTCAACGGCGAGAACTTCCGCTGCATGGCCGATGTTGCGCAGCTCACCGTGGCGCTACGGAACCTGCTGGACAACGCGGCCCAGGCGATCGGCTCGCGCGAGGGGGGGCTGATCCGCCTTACCCTTCGCGACGAGGGAGCATCGCTCTGGATCGTCGTGGAGGACAACGGCGTGGGGATGAGCAAGGAAACGCTTGCGAACATCTTCAAGCCCTTTTATACCGAGCGCCAGGGGGGCTCCGGCATCGGAACAGTCATCATCAAACGGGTGATCGAAGGGCACGGCGGTTCGGTGCGCGTGGAAAGCGAGCGGGGCAAGGGTACGCAGTTTGTTATCAGTTTGCCCAGAACGTGAGGAGAGTCCGGACCGGAATTCCGATAGGGGATTTTCCTTGCGATTCTTTTTGCTCTCTGTCCGCGAAGCATGAACCTTTCACGATTGCTCCAGGTATAACTGGCAACAGCCCGGGGTCCTTCCAGGAAGGATGTTCCAGGAGGAACTCTCCCGGGCTACCAATCCCGCTCTTGCTAAGAACTTTCCCAGGTGGTGCACTGCTATGAACTTCCAGAAGTTTACGCTCAAGGCGCAGGAGGCGATCCAGACCGCACAGGAGATCGCCACCGGATATTCCAACCAGCAGATCGAGCCGGTACATCTGCTGGCGGCGATGCTCCAGGATTCCAGCGGAATCGTCCCGCCGATGCTGATGAAGATCGGCGCGAACGTCAATTACCTGAAGATCAAGGTCAACGAGGCCATCGAATCGCTCCCGAAGATCTCCGGCGGTACGATGGGCAACCAGTATCTCTCGCAGAACACGAGCCGCCTGCTGGAGACGGGGCTGAAGGAAGCCACCTCGATGGGGGATGAATATGTCTCCACCGAGCATCTTCTGCTTGCCATCAGCGAGGATACCGGCACCCCGGCCGGAGCGATGCTGCGCGATCAGGGCGCCAACCGCAACGCGATAGCAAAGGCACTGAAGGAGATCCGGGGATCGCAGCGGGTGACCGACCAGAACCCCGAGGATAAGTACCAGGCGCTCTCCCGCTACGGCCGCAACCTGAACGACCTCGCACGCAAGGGGAAGCTGGACCCGGTGATCGGCCGTGAGGATGAGATCCGCCGTGTGATGCAGGTGCTGATGCGCCGCACCAAGAACAACCCGGTGCTGATCGGCGAGCCGGGAGTGGGCAAGACCGCCATCGCCGAGGGTATCGCCATGCGCGTGGTGGAGGGGGATGTGCCCGAGGGTCTGCGCTCCAAGCAGATCGTGGCGCTGGATATGGGGGCGCTGGTGGCCGGCACCAGCTTCCGGGGACAGTTCGAGGAGCGGCTGAAGGCGATCGTCAAGGAGGTGGCCGATTCCAACGGGGAGATCATTCTCTTCATCGACGAGCTTCACACGCTGGTGGGGGCCGGCGCGGCACAGGGATCGGTGGATGCCGCCAATATCCTGAAGCCCGCCCTGGCGCGCGGCGAACTCCGCACGGTTGGCGCCACCACCCTGGATGAGTACCGGAAGTATATCGAGAAGGACCCCGCGCTGGAGCGCCGGTTCCAGCCGGTGCTGGTGCCGGAGCCCACTGTTGAGGATACCATCTCCATCCTCCGTGGCCTGAAGGAGCGCTACGAGGTGCACCACGGCGTCCGCATCACCGATGCGGCTATCGTGGCCGCATCGCAGCTCTCCGACCGCTATATCAGCGACCGGTTCCTCCCGGACAAGGCGATCGATCTGGTGGACGAGGCGGCCTCACGGCTGCGTATCGAGATCGACTCGATGCCGGAGGAGCTGGACCTCATCGAACGAAAGATCCGGCAGCTTGAGATAGAGCGCGAGGCGCTGCGGCGGGAACTCAACGCCGCCTGAGCTTCAAATTATGGGGCCGGTGTGTCGTCCAAGAAATCCTATATTGGGAAGCCTCTGATGGAATGAAGCGGAGCGTGGAGAGCGCCCCCTGCCCCGGAACCGGCATGCTCCGGCAACATGCCCCGGCAGCCCCCTCTCCCCCTTCATTCCGTTCGTATCTGCAAGGCATCATCGTTCCGAGGAGTACTGCCGTGGCACGAACCTTACCTCTGGCTCAACAGACATCTCTCCACGGGGGCGGCTCCATCGCAGCGCCGGAGCATCTCCCGGCACACGGGGGCGCGGCACGCATGGTGCGGCGGGCCTCCGGAGCGGCCGTGGTGATCGCGGCCCTGCTGCTGGGCTCCTGCGGCGGCAACCGGAACGTGCTCACCGAACCGACCCCTCCCCCATCCCAGACCGAATCCTCGCAGGAGGAGACGCCGCAGACATCCGGATCGCCGGAGGATGACGGCACCCCCTCCGTTGCCGACGCCACCCCGTATGCGGCCGACGGCAGCGCCCCGGCATCATCCGATGAGCGCCAGATCTCCGGCCAGGAGACCCTTGGGGAACGGCTCGGGCGCCTGGATGCGCAGATGCGCACCGCGCCGCCGGAGGAGCTTCCGGGCCTTCAGGCGGAGTACCAGCGCCTGCTGGAGGAGGCCACCGGCCCGGGCACGATCGAGACCGGCGGGCCGCGCAGAGAAACCCGCGACGACTCCTCGCTCGCCGTGCAGGAGCCGTTTGTGCTCCCCTCCTCCCCGCGCGACAGAGCGGGGAACGAGATCCTTATCACCTCGTACGATTCCACGCTGGAACTGAAGGGGCTGCGGGCAAGCGAGCTGCGCTATGCTGCGGCATCGGAGAATCTCCCCGCCGCCGCCGAGCCGCACACCTCCACTCCCCGCCCGCGAACAGCGGCCCGCTCCACGACGGCGGCCACCGCGCCGGCGGAACGGCCGGCAGCGGCCAGGAGCCGCTCCTCCAGAGGGGAGCCGGGGGAAAAGAATTTCGTGAACGGCGTTGCCGCCACGCGCGCCGGATGGCATACCGAAGCGGCCGACGAGCTCTCCAGAGCGCTCGCCACGCCGCAGAGCGCCGGGCGCCGCACCCTTGCCGAGTACTCCTACGCGCAGTCGCTGGAGAACACCGGGAAGCTCTCGCAGGCCGCCGACCAGTACCTGAAGGCATCGCGTGGCGTCTCGAAGCTCAGCGACAAGTCATACGTCTCCTACTGCCGCGTGCTGGCGAAATCCGGGCAGAAGGAGCGCGCACGGCAGCTTCTGGTGCAGTTCATCGGCAAGAATCCGAAGAGCGACCAGGTGGTGGATGCGCGCCAATTGCTGCAAACGTTGTAATATCCCCGGAACGTGGCTTCCGGTGGCATGTGACAAAACAATGCCGGCGGACGTCCACTTCCTAATGCTATCGGGAGAGCTTATCCCGATGCCGCCGGTGCTGCCGGCGGCCCCTGTGGGAATGTACCGGCCCGGCCCGGCGATACCACCGGCAATCCGAACTTTACGTGCAACGCCAATTGAAGCCCGCCTCGCACCGAGAGTACACCCAGAGCCCGGCATAACCGGGCGCTCCCCGGCGCAACGGCAGCTTCAGCGGCGCGACATCAATTCTCAAATCAGGAGATCATGTATATGAATCATTGGTTACTCCGTGTGTGGACGCTGGTTTTCCTGGCGGCCCTGGTTGGAACCGGCTCGCTGTATGCACAGGAGGACCCGGTTCCCAACGACTCCAGTTGGAACTACAATTTCGGCCCGGTTGATGTCAACGGCCCGGTCTACAAGGTCGCCGTGGCTCCGAACGGCGACGTCTATATCGGCGGCAACTTCACGCAGGTCAATGGCATGACCGCCAACCGCATCGCCCGCTGGAACGGCACCGCATGGTCGGCACTGGGAGCTGGTATCGGCAACGGAACGGTCCGCGCCATCGCCTTCAGCGGCAACAACGTCTATGTGGGTGGCAGCTTCACCAACGCCGGCAGCGTGGCGGCCAGCAGCATCGCCCAGTGGAACGGCAGCCAGTGGTCCTTCCTCGGCAAGCGCGACAACGAGCAGGGGCTGGACTCCACGGTCAACGAGATCATCTTCGTGGGGAACACGATGTATGTGGCCGGCAGCTTCATCTATGCAGGCAACAACGACATGCTGAACCGCATCGCCCGCTGGAGCCCGACCGAGCGCATCTTCATCGCCCTGGAAGGAACCGCCACCCGCGGCCTCGACGATACCGTCTATGCGATGGTCTCACAGGGGAACACGATCTATGTGGGAGGACGCTTCCCGAACGCCGGCGGCGCCACCGCCGCCCGCATCGCCAAGTACGATATCGACAAGGGGGAATGGTCGAAGCTGGGCAACGGCCTGGGACAGGCCGGAAGCTCCGAAGCCTATGTGACGACGATGGCGATCAAGGATTCGATCCTCTACGTGGGAGGCAACTTCGGCTTTGCCGGCGGCAGCACCGCGCGCCGTGTGGCAAAGTGGAACATCGCGCAGGAGAAGTGGTACAGCTTCGTGGACAACACCAGGCGTAACGGCATCGACAGCATCCCGACGACGATGACACTGGACGGCAACGGCAACCTGTATATCGGGGGACTGTTCAATAATGCGGGCGTGGCCGCAGCTCGCCACGTTGCCAAGTGGCACGAGGCCGACAGCACCTGGAGCGCGCTCGGCAGCGGCATCAACGGCCTTCCGCTTTCGATGGCCGCCCAGGGGAAGTACGTCTATGTGGGAGGTGTCTTCACGCAGGCCGGCGTCAAGCCGTCCATCAACTTCGCACGCTGGATCGACTCGGCGATCGTGGTCCCGAAGGATACCGTCCCGGAGGATACGAACACCGTGAGCGCACCGGCACGCATCGAGTACACCTCGGCAGCGCTGACGGCAATGCCGAACCCGGCCAGCGGCTCCACGAACATCAACTTCACGGTTCCGGTCTCCGGCCTCTGCACCGTCGATGTGCGTAACGTGCATGGCGAGACGGTTGCCACGCTGGTTTCCGAGCGCCTGGAAGAGGGCACCTATACGGTCCGCTGGAACGCGGCCGGCATGCCCGACGGAGTCTACTTCTGCAACCTTCGGAGCGGCGATCTGGCACGAACCACGAAACTGGTTCTGGTCAGATAACCGGATGATCCGAATAGTATGAAACGCGCAAGGGCGGCCAGCAATGGCCGCCCTTGCAGTTGGTAGGTTACTCTGTCGTGGCCCCCGTAGGGAACACCTATAGGTGTTGCCTATCTGTAGAAAAGGCGCCCGCCCGGATGTTCTCTGGAAGCTCCGTAGGAGCGGCCCTTCTTCCTGGCCTGAAAAGGCTTCACTCCATTGAAATCCGCTGGTTACTCACCCGCTCTCCCCTTCCAGAAATCCGTGCAGATAGCCCATGCTCCGAAGCGAGAACGATGGTTCGGCGGAGCGCTTGCCACGGCGGGTTCCCTGAACGCGGGCGTAGATGGTGCGCTGCAACGCGTTGACCATCACCCGGTAATCCTCCGCCGGCTGGAATTTCCGGTAATGGAATTTCCGGAGCGCCTCCATCTTCCCCTCGGCGTAATCGTACTCCTGTTCCCGGAGCGCGAAGATGATCTCCATCACACGGAGGTGGAACTCCTGTTCGGGGAAATCCTGGTAGGCGGGTGCCTCGTAGAAGGAGGCGAACTCCTGCCGGAACCGCCCGGCATCATCGCGGGCGAAGGCCATCCATCCCTCTGCAACATTCATCAGCACGGCAAAACGATTTTCCTGCGGCACCTCCCCCATGCGCTTCAGGATTGCATCGGCACGGCGCCTGTTGCCGCTGGTCAGATAATAGAGGAAATAATTGAAGTAAAAATCGAACACCTCCAGTGGCCCGCCCATACCGATGCGCCCGGCGATCTGGTCGAAATAGGGTTCCGGGCTCTCATCGACCGAATAGAGGCAGAGGAAATGCGCGTAATTATTATATGCGATCATGATCGCATAGCTGTTCATCGAATCGGTATTATGGCGGGCATTTTCCAGAACGCTCCAGGCGGAACGGTGCGCCTTCTCCACATTGAAATCGTGCTGGGTATAATACACATACAGGCAGTAAAAGGAATTATGCACCAGGATCGGATGCCCCAGTTTCTCGGCACGCTCGCGTAGGTCCTCAAGCTCCTCCACCGATATCGATCCCCGCTCATCCCCTCCCTTTTTCTCCAGCTTCAGCATCTGAAGGATCAGCGGCGCATCCAGCTCGTTATAATGGAGAAGATCGGCCGCATTGGATTTTATTTTCTCTATCAATTGCGCCAGCCACTTCGTGTCCCCGGTCTGATAACAGATGCGCACGGCTTCATGATAGAGCACGTCCAGCACCGAATACAGGCGCTGCCGCAGATAATCCTTCTCCAGGCTCGCGAACTGTTTGCGTGCCTCCTTGACCAGCCCGCGATACAGCAGCAGCCGGATAAGGAGGATGGGATCGTACGGGTTGCTCTGGGATGAGGCCAGCTCGCGATAGAGCGTATCGATGGCCTGCGACTTCGATTTGTTGTAGGTGGCCGCAGTGATCTCGTAGCGCTCGATGAACGCCTCCCTGGTAAGCGAAGGGTCTTCCAGCGCATCGGCGATCAGCTTGGAGATAACATTGCCGCGCGCGGTGTGCACCTCCAGAAACCTGGCTCGCTCCTCCGGTCTGAGGCGCTGGAGGATATCGTGAAGTGCCTGCATAAAAACGGGGTAAAAAGTTCTCTGAATTGTCCCTACCCGGCGCAGTTGCCATACGCCAATTTTGTATCCGTAAGAATTGCACGGCGATCCGGGAATATCACCCGGCGCCGCAACGCAATTCAAGCCTCCCCGGTACGAGCCCGAACGCAAAATGATGCAGCAGGCGACAACCGATGCCGATGAATATCGAACCATATCACCGGGGAGAATGACCCTGCGGAACATCCTTCAATAATACGAGGATGTTCCCCTGCAAACAGCAATCCGACAGAAGAACATTCCCTTTAACACTTTCTTGCAGAACCCCATGCGTACGATCATGCTCCGCGCCGTAGCCGCCATTGTGGCACTCTTCACGATCTCCACTGCCGCCCATGCGCAGTTCGAAAACGACAAGGCCTATATCGGCCCCCATATCGGGCTTGGCGCCTACGAGAGCGCTCTCAGCTTCGGCGGCGACTTCGAATATGCGCTGACCCGTCCCGGCGAGGCAGGCTCCGGCAGAATCAGCATCGGCGCCTCGGTGGATTATTCGAGCTGGAGCAGCAGCAGTACCAACTCCACCTATTACTGGAGCTACTCCTGGGTGCCGATCGGCGTGTACAGCGCCTATCATTTCGCTCTCAGCAACCGGAAGATCGATCTGTATGCCGGCCTGGGGCTGGGCTACACGATCGTGAACTCCACCTGGCACGGCTCCGAAGGGGAGGAGAACTCCTCGGCCAGCTACCGCAGCGGCGTCTAACTGCAGCTGGTGGGGGGCATCCGCTACTTCTTTACGCCGGGCTTCGCATTCCACGCCAAGGCAGGACTGGGCGCCGCCCCCATCTCGGTGGGTGTGAACTTCGCCCTGTAAACAGCCACGCCCCGGCGGGCTCACAACCGATATCCCGATGCGGGGCGGCCCGGTGCCGTCCCGCACTCTTTTGAACCTCCCCACGCCCTACCCTGGTCCCGGTATCCCTCATGAGCTTTTTCTGCTCCGATCATCATCTGTTCATCGCCGGGGCTCCGCGCGTCATCACCTGTCCGCGCTGCGGCGGGTATTCCTACGAGGCGGCTCCTGCCGGCAGCAACGGCCCCGGCGCACGCTGCCCGGCATGTACGCTGCGAGAGGCCACCGCCGCCTCGCACGGCTGCCGGGAGGAAACGCCACTGCAAAGACCACCGGGAGATCATCCGGTGTGACTCGCCCGGCAGGATACGGGCCGGTTCCTTCGCTTCCACCTCTCCCTTCCATCCGTTCCCTCCCTCCTTTTCGGCTCCCTTTTGTTCTCCCCGTTCTGCGCCTGTTGCGTCTGCGGCGTTGCGCGATATCGCCATCACCTGGAACACTCCCCGGAAAATATTTCCATCCGCCGAAATTACTTTTGTAGATCATATAATATCATTGTACATTTGAACAGGGAGATCGATCTGCTGGTCTCTTCTTGATAGAGCGCCGTGTTGAAGGGGCCACCGGCTCACGAGGCGCGGATGGAGCGAAGCGCGGGGAAGTAGCAGTCCCCTCTTCGCATCGGACGAATCCGGATGGGTTCAACCCCAGAGGGCACTCCGGATGGACGGCACCGGATCATCCCGGCGATGATCGAACCGGGAGGGAATCACCCTGCCGGCAGGTGCGGGCCGATGGATCGCCGGATGCGGCAGGGCGCCGTATCCGGCACCTCCGCCCCTGAGGCAACAGCATATTTTTCATTCAAGAATTCTTCAACCTGATGAGATCCGACAGAGAGCTCAACAACGACCTGGAGCCGGAGATCCGGCAGGAGGCGGAGCCGCCCGCACCGGAGGTACCGGCGGTTCCGGCAACCGAAGGGCGCACCATGCAGGACGCGATAATCTATACGGACCATCACGGTTTCGGCCATGGGCGCATGCTGCTGATCTGGTAGCGTTCCGATATTCCGGTCCCGCAACGAATAGGTACATGGCTCCTGTCCGGCCTCCCCTCACCAGTGGCACGTGGAAAGGCCGGACAGCGTAGCGGGCACGCCTGCGGTGATCGGCGTGCCCGCTTATTTTTACCCCCGCACAGAGAGAAGCCCAGGGAGCATTAATCCCCGGGCTTCTCTGTTTTCCGGTTCCCGGCAGGCAGCCGGTCGTCCGTGACCGGAAAATCCGGATGGGAGACCGGCTCTACGTACCTACGGATAGGTTCCCTGAGATCCCCGGTACTGTTCGTATGGAGTTCCACTCCGTGCGCGACGGTAGCAGCAGGGATCACCCACTGGAACTCCGCGACAACACAACAACAGAATCTCGGATACCTTTTGCCGAAGTACTTAGGAGAGCTTGCGGCTGGCGAGGCTCGACACCACGGCGATCAGCTCCGAGGGCTCCACCGGCTTGGAGACATGCATCTGAAATCCCGACAGAAGCACCCGCCGCCGGTCGATGGAGCGGGCGAACGCGGTAAGCGCCACGGCCGGGGTGCGTCCCCCCTTGTCGTGATCGAGCGCACGGATCATCCGGATAAGCTCGTAACCATCGTGCCCTGGCATGCCGATATCGCTTATCACGACATCGGGACGCCACCAGGAGAGGATTTCCAGGGCTTCCAGCGCCGAGGCGGAAATCTTCACCTCAGCTTCGGCTCCGGCCAGCACCCGGCGCACCAGCTCGCGCGCATCCGGCTCATCGTCCACCACCAGCACCTTCACCCCGCCGAGCGACGGCGGTGCCATCTCGGCGATGGCGCCCAGCGGCACCCTGGGATGCTCGCGCCGCTCCTCGGTATATCCCGGATGGAGCACCGCCAGCGGCAGCGTGACGATAAAGGTGGCACCTTTCCCCTCGCCGGGACTTTTGGCGCGCACCGAACCGCCGTGAAGCTCCACCAGATTCTTGACGATGGCAAGACCCAGCCCCAGCCCTCCGTGACGGCGGGTGGTAGAGGAATCGGCCTGGCGGAATCGCTCGAAGACATACGGGAGAAATTCCGGCCTGATCCCCTGCCCGGTATCCCGGATGCTGATCTCGATATGGGAGTTCACCCGCTCCAGAATCACCTGCACGCGCCCCCCTCGCGGGGTGAACTTGATGGCGTTGGAGAGGAGATTCCAGATCACCTGCTGCAGGCGGTTGGGATCGCCCATCACCGGACTGGAAAGAGGATCGAGGATCTTCTGAAGCCTGATCCCCTTCCCCTCGGCGGCCGGGCGCACGGTTTCCAGCGCCGACTCGATCACCGGGAATATCTCCACCGGCTGCACATCCAGGCGGATCTTGCCGGAGATGATCCGGCTCATATCGAGCAGATCCTCGATGATCTGCGTCTGCACCCGCGCATTCCGCTCTATCGTATCCAGTCCCTGGCGCACCTCCTCCTGGGACATCACGCCGGAGCGGAGCAGCTGCGACCAGCCGAGGATGGCGTTCAGCGGTGTACGAAGCTCGTGCGAGAGCGTGGCGAGAAATTCATCCTTCATCTGGCTGGCCCGTTCCGCCTCGGTACGCGCGGCCCGCTCGCTGGAAAGAAGCTGGTCGCGCTCGTACTCGGCCCGCCGCCGCTCCCTGACCTCCCGGTCCAGCTCCTCGATCTTTCTATTCAGCAGGACGAACCGGCTGGCCGAGGATGACCGGGATTTCAGCCGGAGCATCACCAGCGCCGGCACATGCTCCGACCAGGGACGGAGCACGGCCCCTTCGGCCCTGTAGCTGCGTTCCTCCTTCTCCCCTCGCAGACTCAGCGAGCCCAGCACGATCTCGCGGCTTCGCGAGCAGGAATGAAGATAGGCTATCACCACATCGGGTTCACCCCCGGTGAACTCCGTAAGGTTGGTGCCATCCGGCAGCAACCCATGAACATCGAATGCGGAGAGGGCCGAGGGATTGGCCCCCATGATCCGGCCATCGCTCTGCAACAGCAGAAGCGGCTCCGGGAAGGGATGTGCGAACTGGAGAAAATGCTCGGATGTCACCGTCGATCTTCTCCCTTGAAATATTCCCGCCCGGCCCGCAGATCGCTTTGCGGCGCCGGTTTCAGGTGCA
Source organism: Candidatus Kapaibacteriota bacterium (assembly GCA_048594725.1). Classification (GTDB taxonomy): domain Bacteria; phylum Bacteroidota; class Ignavibacteria; order OLB7; family OLB7; genus JAFDZV01. The sequence continues at coordinate 5,576 of JBMDXA010000032.1, read as the reverse complement.
CCACCACCTGGCAGCTCGAAGCCCCCGAGGCGATCGTCTCCTTCAGTTCCACGTTGGCATACCCGAGATTTTGGGCGGTGATGGAACCAAACACATTCGACGTCATCATGCACATCGCCGGACGCCCCACCACCGTTTCGCCGAACGGACAGATACGGTTGCCGAGGACGATCTTGTCATCATCCTCTTCCACGATATGGAAATCTCCCTGGATGCGGGATTTCAGGTCTACCAGCACCTCCGCAACCTGCGCTTTTGAAAGATTCGTTACCCCGAGAGCGGCCTTGTAGTCCCTGTCGAACTGCCGCCCCATGTTCTGCCCTACAACACTCACAAATCCCGCGGCTTCCTGAAGTCCTACCACGTCCTGTAATGTGCCGGCAAGCTCGCGAACCAGCGTTCGCAGAAAAAGATCACGCTCCAATGGTATATCAAGGATGCTCAATGAACGTTCCGTTCCTTGAATCCCGACCATGATGTGCTCCTCCTAGAGAGTCAGAATGAGAGGTATTTGAAAGCAGAAAGATTTTTCCAGCATTTGATGGGCCACTTCTTGCATCATGCACTGGCATGGGCCCGTTATAACGTGTATCGGAAGCCGGCGGCGCCGGGAGGCTCCCACGGCGGAAAACAGTGAGATGGGCCGCTGGAGAGGAAAATGGGATCTTTTCCCCATGAGCGATTCCCCCTGCCATCCGGTTGGTCCCGCCGCAAACATTCCAAGATACAACAGCCGCGCACATACCGGACTCTACCGGAGTATCCGCGCAGCCAGCCCTGCAATGCATTATAGCCACCCCTATCTCTCATTCTGTTATGCGTACCGATATTCCCCCTCCGGCATGCCTCCGCCGGATGGGACCGGTTATATGAAGAGCGCACGAGTATCCCGGCCATGCGGGGTAAACCATCTCAAGGACGCATCTCCTCGCCGCTGCCCACCCGCCGGATGGCCCGGCGTTGGCGTAGCCAAATCATCGGTTCCGGAACCGGTGATATTCCATTACGATAGAATGTTATGGCAGACTACAACAACCTTCACGACTGGACGATGTCACCCCGCGAGGCGGTGGAGTTTCAGAAACGGATGCGCGAGCAGGTACGGCTGGCACCCCCTGCCGGCAGGATAGGCACCATCGCCGGGGCGGACATCTCCTTCAACAAATATTCATCGACCATCTATGCGGGGATCGTGGTGCTGGATGCGGAGTCGCTGGAAACCGTAGAGGAGGTGGGGATCGTCGGAGAGACCCATTTCCCCTATGTGCCGGGGCTCCTCTCATTCCGGGAGATTCCGCCGCTGCTGCGGGCCTGGGAGCGCCTGCGGATCACGCCGGATGCGGTGATGATGGACGGGCAGGGAATAGCGCATCCCCGCAGGTTCGGGATCGCATCGCACTTCGGGCTGCTGGTGGGGCGCCCCTGTTTCGGCTGCGCGAAATCGGTGCTGACCGGGAAGTTCGAGGAGCCCGGAATAGAACGGGGCTCGTGGTCGCCGATGACCGACAAGGGAGAGGAGATAGGAGCGGCGGTGCGAACCAAGCGGAAGGTGCGGCCGGTGTACATCTCCCCCGGCCATCTTATCGATCTGAAGACGGCCATCGCTCTGGCACTGGCCTGCGACGGCGGCTACCGCATACCGGAACCCACACGCCGGGCGCATCTGCTGGTGAACGCCGTGCGGCGCGGGGAGCGGGAGCCGACGTGAGGGGGGATCATGGGGGGGTCCGTGGTCAGTAGTCCGTCGTCCGTGGCTGGGATAGCGGCTGGAGCAACGGATATTGTATCCTGCGTGGCTATGCTCATGGCCTTCCCTATAGCATTGGATCACGAGCAACCGGAGGCCCGGTATCTCGCTGCCACGGACCACGGACTACTGACCAAGAACTACTCTTGTACGTGCAAAGCCGCGAAGAACGCGGAGAGAAACGGTCCATCCGAACCATTGCATCTCAGCGTGCCTTCGCGGCTTTGCGATATTGTTCTACGTCCGGTTCTGAGTGCTATCAGATGGGACGGATGCTGCCGAGGCCGGCCTGCATGCCGACACGTGCATTGACGGTCTTGAGGGCACGAAGCGCGCCGCCAAGCCTGGAGACCACCCGCTGGCGATAACGGGGATCGCCCTGGGGCATGCTGTTGCGGGCCATATCCACCCAGATATGTTCGGCGATCTGGGCGATGGGGACCAGCACACCCATGTATTCCTTCAGGGCCTCGTTTTCATCGCTGGCGACGCTCTGCACCGGATACTGCCGCTGGCGGCGCTCGCTCTGGACCTCGGCGATGAGATTGAGACCGAGTTCAAGCGCGCTCCGCAGTGCCTTGCGCGAGGGATCGCTCCCATCATCGGCAAGCATGTTGAGAGATTCGCGGAGATCGGCTTCGGTCAAAGAAAGTTCTTCGTCTGTCAAAGGAAGACGCTGATTGCTCATGAGGAGAACCCTCCTGCTCTGTGGTTTTTCTGGACAATTCTGGACCCAGCAAATTTACAGCAGCAAGGGGAAAATAGCCACTATTATTTCTCCGGTTTCGCCTCATCCCTCCCCTTTGCTCCCTCCCGGACACCAGGAGGATGGGTGGAACGATTACATCCCGCCGGACCGATCCGGCCGCCGGGGCGGCCCCCGTCTGAAAACCGTTCAATAGCCGCGGCGATATTGGCCCCATACGCTCCCGGCGCAACGCTACCGTAACGGTACGGCAACCGTTCCAGGGCCGCAGAGCCCGCCGCATGGACAAGGTCCGCACGCGCTGCGGCCGCCCGCAGGAGCCCGGTACGGGCCCGCCGCTGGTACGATCTTTTTTTTCGGGCTGTCCGTTTTTCCCCTCCCGGATAGTCAGAGTAAGGACCGTTCGCAGCGGCGGGCATACGTCGGGACAGCCATCGTCGTCGTATATTTGGCCTTGCGCTTATCTGTACCAGACTAATCCGTTACCGGACACCAATCTCGGCCGGCTTACGCCGACACCGGAGGAACTGCATGAAGAACCATACACTCCTTGCCCTAGCCTTTGCTCTCGCCCTTCCCACCGCTCTGGCCGCGCAGTCGTTGCCGGTACAGAGCACCGAGACCGTCATCCCCGAGCGGAAGACGGCGGAGCAGGCGGCCATCCCGCTGTTCCCGCACGAGGTGCACAGCACCCGATCCTCCAGCGCGCTGGAGGCGGATTTCAGCCCCGATCCCCTGCACGGCTGCGACCCGCTGACGGTGACCTTCACCGATCAGAGCACGGGCAACCCGACCGTCTGGAAATGGGATGTCAACGGCGATGGTGTCATCGATGGCACCACCCGCAACTTCACCCACACCTATCCGGGACCGGGCTCCTATACCGTCACCCTGACGGTGGAGGACGGCCAGGGCTCCACCGCATCGAAGACGAAGGAACCCTATATCGTCTTCCCGGCGATCGTGCCGCAGGCGGGGAACGATACCACCATCTGCAGCGGCGGCGAAGTGCAGCTCGGATTTGAACCGGAGACCGGCGGCGGCACCCCGATCTATACCTGGGAGCCGGATACCTATCTGACCGATCCCTCCCTGCCGAATCCGATCGCCACGCCGGAGGTGACGACCACCTATATCTTCACCATCCAGAACGTGGGCGGCTGCGTCACCCGCGACACCGTCACGATCTCGGTCAACGAGCTGCCGCTCTTCCCGGAGATCACCCGCAGCGGCAATACCCTTACCGCATCGGTGGTGGCATCCTCCTACGTCTGGTTCCGCGATGGCGTGGCGATACCGGGCTCCAACGCCCAGAGCTACACCCCGACCGCCAACGGCAGCTACAGCGTGGAGGTGATGAACAACTCCGGCTGCACCAACATGTCCTCGACGTTCAACTTCGTGCTGCAGAGCGGCGCCAGCGTGGGCTACGGCCGCGATCTGGCCGCGGTGAACCTGTCGCCGAACCCGTTCGCCGAGAGCACCACGCTGGCACTCGACCTGAAGAAGCCCGCTCATGTGAATGTGGCGCTCTACGATGTGGCCGGAAAGCAGGTAGCCACGCTTCTGGACGCGCAGCGGAGCGCCGGCCAGCACTCGGTGCAGATCGACGGCGCCAACCTGGCTCCGGGAGTCTACGTCTGCCGCATCATGATCGGCGATCAGGTGGAGACCCGGAACATCGTGCGGGTGAAGTGATTTTCGATTTCCGATTTTGGATTTTCGATTGAAGAAATTCCACCGGAAGGTACCGTGCGCGCATGTGCACGGTACCTTTTTCCGTTGGTGAAGTGCCCTCCATCCGGCCGCCAATCTTCCACGCACGGCTATCTCTCATATGATACATCCCCCCGCCCGATGCGTCCGCACTCTGCGGGGACTTGACTTTCCGGGAAATCCTGGATACGTTCGCGCGGGGTGCACTCCGCGTCCGCCGGCCAAGCGGAGCCGGCATTCCCCCGCAACGTCCGCCGATGAACCATATACCGATCAGACTTCATGAACAAGACGATAGCTCCCGCCCTGCTTCTCACCGCCCTGCTCTGCGGCACCGCCAGCGCGCAGCAGGACAACGCGCTCCGCTGCAACGGCCGCACCGATCATGTGCGGGCCTCGGCACATATCACCGCGGCAAACGATTTCACGATGGAAGCGTGGGTCTATCCGGCAGCTCCGCACCAGATCGACAATCCGGCACGCGAGGGCTATGCCGGGATGGACGGGCAGCATTACGCCATCTATCCCACGCACGGCACCGAGGCCTGGGGAGCCGGGCACGCCGGTGCGGGAATCTCCGTGGGAACCAACGGCATCACCGTCTACGAACACGCCCGGTATTACATTCCGGCGGTGCTCACCTATGAGGGATCTATCCAGGGGTGGACCCATGTGGCGGTGGTGTATCGCGATGGCACGCCCAGCCTTTATATCAACGGCGAGCTGGTGAAATCCGGAGCGAAGAGCCCGATGAACTACGTGCATCCGAGCGGCGGCAACAGCAATGAAGCTGGCTGGCTGACCGGGGGAATCGGCGGCGGGCCGTACGGATATTTCGAGGGGGCCATCGATAACGTCCGGGTCTGGAACACACCGCTTGGGGCGAAGGAGATTCGTGCATCCATGGGCGGAGCGATACCGGACGCCACGAAGCTGGCCCTGAACTACGATATGAACCGCAGCGGCGAGGGACGGGATCTGAAGGTGGGCGGAGCCGGCTCGCCGGGACTTGCCGGAATTACCGCCGGCACGGCCAGTACGCCGGTGTTCGAGCCACGAACCAGAGCCAGCATCGCCCCTGGGGCGGCTACCGAACAGACAATCGGCATCGCCATCACGCCGAACGGGAAGCGGTCCGTGCGCCAGAATCCGGTGACGGTGGAAGCGAAAACGGAATCCGATGTGCATCGCGTGGCAGTACCGGAGCAGCAGGCGAAGGATGCGGGAACGGGAAGCTCGAAGCTGGAGTGATAGCCGTTTCAGCCGTGGGGCGATCCCTGTAAGAAAGGCAATGATATACCTGACAGCCCCAACCATGCCAGATGCATCACGCAAAGCCGCGAAGGCGCCAAGAACCAAATCTTCTTTGCGCCGTCGCGGCTTCCCGGGGGGTTGATTATTACGGGC
>JBMDXA010000031.1:0-44520 GCA_048594725.1 Candidatus Kapaibacteriota bacterium | reverse complement strand
CTTGCCCCGGCGGGCGCGGGGCGCCGGAGCCGCGGAGACCGGGGCCGGGGTGGTGATCTGGAAGCCCGAGGAAGGGGGCGCGGTCTGCACAGTGCCGGGGCGGCCGGGCGTTCTCGGCGAGGAGACCACCACGGTGAAGACGCTCTGCGAGATCGTCAGGGCGGCGATCGGCGGGAGCGGCACCACCACATCGTCGTCGCCGCTGTACTCGGTGCGCTCGGTCTTCTCATCGAAGAAGCTGCCGTCGCCCACGATATTCCCCTCCACATGCTTGATGCCGGCCGCCAGCAGCTGGTCCACCAGCTGGTCGATATCGTTGATGGAGAAGAAGGGATCGCCGTATCCTTTCACATACAGGTTCCCCTTCACCATGCCGTCGCGCACGGGGCGGTCGGCGGCTACAACGGTGCGGACCATATAGTCCGGGCCCAGCTCGCTGAGCGCGGTGAAGGTGGTAACGACCTTGGTGGTGGAGGCCGGCGTGAGCGGCTTCTCCGGATTCATCGAGTAGAGGGTCTTGTCGGTGAAGAGCGACCGTATCTCGATGCCCACGTTTCCGGCTTTCGCCTCCGGCAGTTTGATGAGCGCGGAGATCTCGGCCGCCAGTTTCTCCAGGGCCTTCAGCGAGTCGGCCGCGGAGAGCGCCGGTTTATCCGCCGGATCGACGCGTCCGGCCACCAGGAGCGTTCGCCCGCCATCGATCCCGGCCAGAGCAGGCAGGAGCAGGAAAAGGATCGCCGCCAGTATCATTCGCTTAGTCATGATTCCCCATGGAGCAATTGTTCAACGGATTCGCAGATGATATGCCCCAGCGTGATATGCGCTTCCTGAATCCGCTGGGTATTCTCCGATGGCACCACGATCGGCACATCGCACAGTTCGCGGAGGCTGCCGCCGGAGCCGCCGAGCAGGCAGATCGTTTTCATTCCCTTGCGCTGGGCGGCTTCCACGGCCAGCACCACATTGCGCGAGCGGCCGCTGGTGGAAATGCCTATCAGCACATCCCCCCTTGAACCCAGCCCCTCCACATTCCGGGCGAACACCTGATCGAACCCGATATCGTTGCCGCCGGCGGTCATGTTGGATGGATCGGTGCAGAGCGAGATCGCCCCCAGCGCCGGGCGCTGGATGTTGTGGTTCAGCCGGATCATCAGCTCGGTTGCCAGATGCTGGCAGTCGGCGGCGCTTCCGCCGTTGCCGCAGAACAGAACCTTGCCGCCGTTGCGGTAGCAGTCCACGATGATGTCGATCGCCTGGATGACCCCGTCACGGCAGGCATCGGCGGTGAGCTGTTTTACTTCGGCGCTTTCGCGCAGGGATTCGTTGTAGAATGCTTCGATAGTCTTCATTGAGACGAAAAGATAACCGGAAAGGGAGAGCTGCCGGGGGATATTGTCAGGACCGTGAAGAAAGGGGGAAGAACTGTTGTTGCCGATAGTGCTTGGAACGCCGCCGTTGGCGGCTTTAGAGCCTAGTGCTTGGATAAGAATGCTACCGCAAGTATATGGCTATTGTCAGCATAGCGGCACTGGAATACCTGCCCTCTTCTTCTTTTCTAAGAACGAAACACTAAGAACCATCACTCAGCCCTCTCTCTTCCTGGAAAACGTATACGGCAGGATGATCGTCCGCTTCAGATTCGCAATGTAGTTGCGGCGGACGTCAGGATCGAGCGAGCCGAAGTGTTTCAACTGCCAGTAGGCCTCCCCCAGAAGCCCGGCCAGGAACAGGCCCCCGAGGATTGCGGCGAGATAGGCGAGATATTCCTGATCGCCTATCGCCAGTGTCTTAGCCAGCACGCCGCCGGCCGAGAGGACGACGATAAAGATCAGAAAAAGAATCGATTCGAACGTATCGGCCATCAGCCTCTGCCGGCTGCGGATGGCCGAGGCGCGGCGCCCTTCGCGCAGCTGGGTGAGCTGAAAGTTCATCCCGAAGGTGGCCGCCGCCAGCAGCAGCGCCATCCACCACTGGTAGAAATTCCGGAAGGCCAGCAGGAAGAAGATATGCATCGTTGCCAGCAGGGCGTACTCGGCCGCGCGTTGCAGCCGCTTCAATCGGTATTCCTGGAGCAGTTCGTGATCTGTTTGCATGGCATCAAGGGGAGAGTTGTTCCGGTCCGGCCGCGCGGGGATGCCCGATATTCCGTATCGCCGTACTGCGGGGGCGTGCCGGCGAGACCGGATGTATGCCGGTTCCGCCCGCATCGGCCTGGCGTTTCAGCCTGCCGTTTCAGCCGGCATCCTCCAGTTCCTGCTCCAGCATCGCAGCTCTGCGCTCCTCCGGGATGAAGCTTCGCAGAAGCGTCAGGTTCTCCACATCTTCAAGGAGATTCTTTCCCTTCGGCGTTTCGATCACCATCGGGAGATCGGCCAGGCGGGCGTCCGCCATCGTCATCCGGAAGGCGGTCTCGCCGATCTGCCCCTTGCCGATATGTTCATGACGGTCCACCCTGGAGCCGAACGCCGCCTTGGAATCGTTCAGGTGCAGGAGCATCAGATATTCGAACCCGACGATCCCGCCGAATTCCTCCATCGCCTCATCATATCCGCTCTCGGTACGGATATCGTAGCCGGCGGCGAAGATATGGCAGGTATCGATGCAGACGCCGATCCGGCTCTTATCGTCTACCAGCGCGATGATTGCGGCGATCTCCTCGAAGCGCCGCCCCAGGGTAGTGCCCTGCCCGGCGGTGGTTTCGATCACCGATATCGTATCGCTCCCGGCGGTGGCCTCGTGGGCCAGATTGATCTGCCGGGCCACGATCTCCAGCGCCGCGCCCGGCTCCTGGCCGCAGGCCGCGCCGGGATGGAAGTTCAGCAGCCTGATCCCGAGCTGTGCCGCCCGCCGGTGCTCGTCGATGAACGCAGACAGCGAGCGTCCGAATGTGGTTTCATCCGGGGAGCAGAGATTGATCAGATAGGAATCATGGATGGCAACCGCATCCAGCGGGAATGCTTCGGCCGCCGAGCGCCAGATCCCGATATCGTCCTCCGATAGAGGCGGGGCCTCCCAGCGGTTATTGTTCTTGGAGAATATCTGCAGAGCCGTGCCGCCGAACGTGCCGGACCGGGCGATGGCCTTGTGGAGTCCGCCTGCAACGGATGTATGTGCGCCGAGCTTCATCCCCCTAACATACCTTCGCTCACGGGGCCGTGCAACTGCTGGTTGGTAGATAATGGTGAGGAGATTTTCGATTGATGAGAAAGTCCGTTGTCAGTAGTCCGTGGTCCGTCGCGGGGAACGGCAGCACCTGGTGGCCGAGGAATTTCATCGTTCGCAGGCTACTGACAACTGACAGCGGGCGCAGCCCGCGAACGGACTACCGGCCATTCCCTGTGCCCGCGCACTGACCACGGACTCTCCCCCTGTTACGTTCCGTTGCTCCGATAACTGTGCCCGTCGGCGGGCATATCCGTCTTCACTGCAAAAGCCCGGTGGCGGGCAAATGATATATTCATGGCGGGAGTACAACAATGATGTCGATTCAGGAACCCATACAGCAGCAACGGAACGATGAAGCGTCCCGGCAGGAGCCGGTGGCGCAGCATCTGGATCTGGCTATCGAGGGGATGACCTGCGCAAGCTGCGTGGCCCGCGTGGAGAAGGCCATCCGGAAGGTGGAGGGGGTGGAGGAGGTGGCCGTGAACCTGGCTACCAACCGCGCGCGCGTGAAGGCCGGGCCGGGGGTGACCGTCGATGCGCTTCGCGATCGCGTGGAGCGCGCGGGCTATACCGCCACCGGGATCGAGGGGGATGATTCGGCACGGCTGGAACGCGAGGGCGCCGGGCATGCCCGGGAGGCCGGACGCAAGTTCTTCGTGGCCGCCCCGTTTGCCGCGGTCGTGATCGTGGTCTCGATGCTGCCGATGCTGATCCTGTCGCTCGGCGAGCTTGCCATGCGCTACCATGCGGGGCTGAACTACCTTCAGTTCGTCCTCACCTCCGTCGTGATGTTCTATGCCGGACGCGATTTCTTCCGGATCGCCGCCCGCAATGCGCGGCATCTGGCCGCCGATATGAATACGCTGGTGGCGATCGGCACCGGGGCCGCCTATCTGTTCAGCTCCGCGGTGGTATTCTTCCCGGAACTGCTGCCGGGCGTGGCCGCGCACGAGGTCTATTTCGATACCGCTGCTACCGTTGTGGCGCTGATCCTTCTGGGACGCTGGCTGGAGGCGCGCGCGCGGGTGCGTACCTCCGATGCCATCAGCCGGCTGGCCGGCCTGGTCCCCAAGATCGCGCACCGGGTCTCGCCGGATGATCCGGCGCGCATCACCGATGTGGAGGCCGAGTATGTGCGTGTCGGGGATCTGCTGCTGGTGCGCCCGGGGGAGAACGTTCCCACCGATGGTACCATCGTGGATGGTGCCGCCGCGCTCGATGAGTCCATGATGACCGGCGAGTCGATGCCGGTGGAGAAGGGGACCGGGGCGAAGGTGCTGGGGGGAACGCTGAACACCAATCGCTCGTTCACCATGCGCGCCGATCGTGTGGGGGATGAGACCATGCTGGCGGCGATCATCCGCACGGTGGACGAGGCACAGGCATCGAAGGCGCCCATCCAGCGCCTGGCCGATCGTGTCGCCGGCGTCTTCGTTCCGGTGGTGATGCTGCTGGCGATAGGCACCTTTGCCGGATGGCTCCTCGTGGGCGATGCGGAGTTGCCGCGCGCGCTTATCAATGCCGTTGCGGTGCTGGTGATTGCCTGCCCCTGCGCCATGGGACTGGCCGTTCCCACGGCGGTGATAGCCGGAACCGGGCGCGGAGCGGAGCGGGGCATACTCATCAAGAATGCCGAGGCGCTGGAGCGCGCCGGAGATGTGGACGTGGTGGTCTTCGATAAGACCGGTACGCTTACGCAGGGACGTCCCGAGGTGGCCGATGTGCTGGCGCTTCCCGGCTTCGGCCGGGACGAGCTGCTGGCGCTGGCGGCCTCCGTGGAAGAGCATTCGGAGCATCCCATCGCCCGTTCGGTGGTGCGCCATGCCGATCGCCTGAAGCTGGAACGCTCGGCTGTCGGCGAGTTCCGCGCCGAGGCGGGGATAGGGGTCTTCGGTGTCGTGCGTGGCCGGCAGGTCTATGTGGGACGGAAGAGCGCGGTGGCCGGCGCGGCCGGTGTCTCGTATACGCCTCCCGCCGGTGCCAGTGTGGTCTGGGTTGCCATCGACGGCGTTCCCGCCGGCGCGATTGCGGTGGCCGATACCGTGCGGCAGGAGGCCGCCGATACCGTGCGGCGATTGAAGGGGCTTGGGGTGCAGGTGGTGATTCTCACCGGCGATGCGCGCGACGTGGCCGCCACGGTGGCCGCGCAGCTTGGGATCGATCAGGCGATCGCCGAGGTGCTTCCGGGGGAGAAGGGGGAGAAGATCAGGAGCCTCCAGGAAGAGGGGCATGTGGTGGCGATGGTGGGCGATGGGGTGAACGATGCTCCCGCCCTGGCGCTGGCCGATCTGGGCATCGCCATGGCGACCGGCACCGATGTGGCGATGGCTACCGCCGACATCACATTGCTCGGAGGAGAGATCGCCCAGGTTCCCGAATCGATCACGCTCTCGCGCCGCGTGATGCGTATCATCCGGCAGAATCTCTTCTGGGCCTTCATCTACAACGTCATCGGTATTCCGCTGGCCGCGTTCGGACTGCTCGACCCGATGATCGCCGGTGCGGCCATGGCGATGAGCTCCGTGAGCGTTGTAACGAACTCGTTGCGGCTGAGAAAATAAGAGATGTGCGATTTCGGATGTTCGGTTGGCCCACATCCCTGCGCCCGCGGGCTATCCTGCCTGACTCTGGCAACTGTCACTAAGAAGTAATCTCTCTCTCCCATGTCCATTCTCGATTCCTACCGATCCAAGAGTTCCCGTCTTGTCGCGGGTGTGATGTCCGGCACATCGCTGGACGGCATCGACGTGGCGTTTGTGGAGATATCCGGAAGCGGTCCGACGCTCCGGTTTCAGTTGCGCGGATTTCATGCGGTCGCGTTCCAGCCTGAGCTTCGCCGCCGTCTGTTCGCGGCATCGGCCGGGGAGATGATGATGCGGGATGTGTTCGAGCTGGATGCCGATCTCGGGGATGCCTATGCCGTCGCGATCCGGGATGCGGCCGGGGCGCTCGGGGTGCCGGTCGGGGAGATCGATGCGGTGGGGCTGCACGGGCAGACGATCTATCACGCCCCGCGCCGCTCGCCGAACGGGCTCTCGGTGCAGATAGGCTCGGCCGCCGCGGTCTGCGAGGGATTGCGTACCATCGTGGTGAGCGATTTCCGGTCGGCGGATGTGGCGGCAGGAGGGGAGGGAGCGCCGCTGGTTCCGTACTGCGATTATGTGCTGCTCGGATCGGCGGAGCACAACCGGGTGGCGCTGAACGTCGGCGGCATCGCCAATATCACCTGGCTTCCCCGGAACGGCGATGCCGATGCGCTGGCCGCGTTCGATACCGGCCCCGGAAATATGCTGATCGATGCGGCGATGCGGGAGCTGATCGGCCTGGAGTACGATGCCGATGGCGCGCTGGCCGGTTCCGGGCATCCGGACGAATCGTGGGTGGAGGAGCTTCTGGCCGATGAGTATTACGGCTGGGCGCCGCCGAAATCCGCCGGACGGGAACGCTTCGGCGAGGATGTGGGGCGGCATCTTGCGCGCACGGGGCGGGAGCGGGGGAAATTCCCTGCCGATATCATCGCCACGCTCACGCTGCTGACCGCGCGCAGCATCGCCAGGGGAACCCGCGACTTCGCAGCGGCCGGCGCCCCGGTCGATGAGGTGATCGTGGGGGGCGGCGGGGCATCCAACCGGACGCTGATGCGCATGCTGGCCTCGGAGTTCCCGGAGGCCCGCGTTCTCCCGGCCGATCACTACGGCCTTCCCGCCGATGCGAAGGAGGCAATCTGCTTCGCGATTCTTGCCAACGAGCGTCTGCTGGAAACTCCCGCCAACGTCCCAAGCGTCACGGGCGCACGCCGCCGGGTTGTCTGCGGCGCGGTACGAGTGCCATGAGTAGGAGAGTGATAAGGTCTAGCGCTTGTTCTTCAGGGGTTGGTGAGGAGTCCGTTCGCGGGCTTCGCCCGCTGTCAGTGGTCCGTCGTCGTTAGCACGGAGTTCGTAGTCCGCCGCCTTCGGCGGCTGGAGATAGTAGTTAGAGCGGATTTCAGTTGGGTTGATTTGATAACCAGGAGAAGAATGGGGCGCTCCTAACGGAGCTTCCTCCGGAAGGATCAATCATTGCTACAGACAGGTGCCCTCTACGAGGGCCATGAACTCGGGGATTGTGGAGCAACTCATGTGAAATCTGCTCTGGTAGCAAAGAGAGAAGTGCTGTTCCAATCATCGTGCTCTCTTCTAGAGACTCCTCCGACTCCAGATATCCTCTCCCCCAATCGAAAATCCAAAATCGTAAATCGAAAATTCCGCCTCCCCCATGCCCATCGATCTCTATCCGGCCGACAGCACTCTTTTCCGGCTGATAAACAGCGGCTCGGCCAACCCGGTGTTCGATGTGGTGATGCCGGCGATTACGGAGGTTCGCAACTTCTATATTCCCTACGCTATTCTTTTCATCGTACTGCTCTGGAAAGGGGGCGTAAAGGGGCGATGGTGCGCGCTGCTGCTGGCGCTGACGGTGCTTATCGCCGATCCTGTCAGCAGCAGGATCATCAAGGAGACGGTGCTGCGTGTGCGCCCCTGCACGGCACTGGATGACGTGCGCATTCTGATCGGCTGCGGTGCGGGGAAATCATTTCCCTCCTCGCACGCGGTGAATAATTTCGTTGCCGCCACCATCATCGGTTATTTTTTTCGGGGGGCTCTGCCGTACGCGCTGGCAGTTGCGGCGCTCGTTTCCTTCTCCCGTATTTATGTGGGCGTTCATTATCCGGGCGATGTGCTGGGGGGCGCCGTTATCGGCTCGGCGATGGCCGGTATCGTGCTGGCAGTCTGGTATCAGATCCGGAGGAAGTTGCGGTCGGGAGGAGAAGTCTAGAGCGGATTGCAGTTGAGCCTGTTCAGAGAAGGAAGAATGGGCCGCTCCTACGGAGCTTCCGAAGTGGGGAGAATCGAGCGTCCATGCTACAGATAGGTGCCCCCTCCGGGGGCCTACTAACAGAGTAACCACAGTGAAATCCGCTCTAGGGGCTCGTAGTGCGGGGTCCGGGGTTGGGGAGAGCACATGCAAGGAGAGCGGACTGATTGGAACCCGGCTTTTCTCCGTGGAACCGGGAAGTGAAAACCAAGCTCCTATCATAAAAAAGCCCGGAACATCGATGATGTCCCGGGCTTCGTCGTATCGCCGGCAGGCGAATCGTTTAGCGGATGATATTGACCGGCATCGAAGTTACCGCCGTTCCCTGCTGAAGCGTCAGGAAGTAGACGCCGCTGGCGAGGCCGGAGATCTCGATGGTGACGATGTTCTCGCCGCCGGTGGCCTGCATGGTGCGGGCCAGAACCTTGCCGCCGGTTGCGTTGGCGAGGGTGATCCGGGCGACCCCGGAGGTGCCGTTGAAGCGGAGCGTGAGCCCGGTGCTGGCCGGGTTCGGGAAGACGCTGGCGGCCATCCGGGTGGCCGGCACCTCCGGTGCGCTGCTTGCGCTCTGCTTGCGGTCCAGCGTCGCCGAAACACCGGTCTTCTCAGGCTCTTCCTCTCCGGCGAACGTCACGGTCTGGCGCGATGCCACATATCCTACCTTGTCCACGAGCACCGTGAAGGTGCCGGCGCCGAGGCCGGTGATCCTGAAATTACCGTTGGCATCGGTGACGGCCGAGCCGCTGATCTCGTTGCCGGCATCCAGGGCGAAGACCACTGCTCCGGCGAGCGGGTTGGCGCTCTCCATCCCGCGGCCGCCAAGCCTGGTACGGCCGGAAGATCCGTTCACGTTGCCGCTCAGGCGGTTCTTGCCGTTGCCGTTGTCCTTGTGCAGACGGAACTCCAGATCATCGGCCTGGTCATCGGCGTCGATCGTGATGACGGTCGCCTTGTCCCACTCGGTGGCGGCCAGCCCGTGCTCCTTGTAGTAGCCCGGCGCATACTCGTCGTCGCTGCTGCTATCGGGGCGGGGGAGGCCCAGCAGGATATAGTCTCCCGGCTCCAGGTTCGCCAGGCTGAACGCGCCCAGGTACGTGGTAGAGGTGAGGGCCTCGCGCAGCGTGGTTTTTCCATTCTCCTCGATGAGCTGATAGGCGGTCACGCTTCCCTCCACCGGGTCGCGGCTGGGGCTCAGGAGTGTGCCGGAGATACGGTTGTCGTAGTACTGTATCTCGGTGAGGACGAAGTTGATATTGCTGGCCGGAGCCTGGAAGATGGTAGCGCCGGTACGGGTATCCGAGAGATTGTAGTACTGTTCCTCCAGGCTGCTGTCGATCGGTACGGCGCGCGCCACCAGCGGAATGCCGGACGGGAGATGTACCTTGTACGCCCCGTACTCGTTGGTGCGTACCACCGTCAGAAGCGAATCGGTTGGATAGAGGCTATCGCCATAGACGCCGTAGATATAGATCATCGCCATCGCCGGAGCGCTGTCAGAAGCTCTGCGGACGGTCCCGGTGATCGAATCGTACTGGGGTGCGTTGAAGCGGGTCACCCGGAAGTTGGCGATCAGCGAATCGTCGCACGAGATCGCGAACGCATCGGCCTCCAGGTCGCTGGCGGCGTCCTGGTACCATTCGCCCAGATAACCGGAACCGCGGAATTCGAGCTTGTAGATGCCGGGGAGAACGGGGAGATAGAAGGAGCCGTTCACGACCTCGGTGGATACGCTCATACGGCCCGAGGAATCTCCTCCCACCTGCAGAGCGTAGATCATCCCGGAGAGCACCGGCGCATTGGTGCTGTCGTCGGCGCGGACGGTTCCCATGATATCGGCGCAGCGGAATGCGGGGTTCTGTCCCACCATGAGGTAGACCGCATACATGGAGCTGGCGGCTTCATCATCTTCCAGATAAGCCTCTACGGTATAGCTGTAGGAGGTCTTGTTGGATACCGGGACGGTCCAGCTCACCACGCCGGTGGCGGCGTCGATGGTCATGCCATCCGGGGCATAGGGGAGGCGGTAGCGCACGGTCCCGTTGTTGCTTGCCACCGCATCGAAATCGCGGCTGTAGGCCGCCTGTTCGCCCGTGGAGTCCACCAGGCCGCTGCTGCTCGGATTGGTGAAGGTGATTGTCTCCAGCGAGATATGCTGGTAGAATGTGTTGCTGGGATCGCTTTCGCCATCCTCGTTATAGCCGGTGACATAGTAGGCGTGGTTGCCGGCGGTAGTCAGCGCTATCTGGAACGTGTAGGAGAACCGGTGCGCCGAATCGGCCACGGTGCCAACCTGCGAGAACACATACTGGCCGTTGTTCTCGATGGCGCGATAGATACGGAACCCGTCGGCGCGGGTGCTGCTGGAGTCGTCGCTGTACCAGCTCAGCTCCATATGTTTTCCATTCTGATCCTCCCATACTGTTCCATGCAGGCGCTGTGGCGCCGAGGGGACGCCGGCGAATGCCGCCGTTGCTCCCAGCAGAAGCATCGCACAAAGGGCAAGGATTCGCCAGGGCCGATAAGACCTGTGGTTATTCATGGCTGTGGTACTCCATCTGTGTAAATGTGCTCTGATACTGTCGTTTTTTTTGTTTATCGCGCTGGCGCCAGCCGTAAGTCATTGCATCCATCGCTGTCCGGATCGGCGTAGCTATCCACCGCCGGGGCGACATCCCGATTCGCTCGTTCCTCATCCGTTCCGGCTGGTGCCGGGAGCCAGGCATTTCCGCTGCCGGGGGGCCGGCGGCGGTGCCGGCCGTATCACTGCTGTTTCTTTCCTTTCATTCTGATCTTCACTCCCACCGAAAGCGTATCGCTTCCCCGTTTGCTGGGGCCGAGCGTCTCCACCTCATCACGTTCCTCTTCGGCAATCGCGGAGGCGGGCCTGTCCGATCCATTCCGCTGCCGGGGGAGCGTTTCGGCGGTCTGGCTGGGGCGCACCACCGGGGAGCGGGAGGGCTGGGCTGCCGAAGTGCTCCGCTCCATCTCCGGGGATGTTCCGTCTCCCTGCCGTAACGATCCGGATGCGCTCGGCGCGTTCGCCGGGGCATCGGAGGGGGCGGGCACGGCACCGGGGCTCCCGGCCGCAGTGGAGGAAGGAGCCGGCGCGGCATCGTTTCCTTGTGCGGACGGGGTGGCGGATGGCGCCTGCTGCGTGCCCTGGAATTGTTCGTTGCGCTGGCCGCGCCCACTCTCCGGTGCCGGGGTTGCGGGGCGGTCGAGCATGAGGAACAGAACGGCCGTCAGGGCGATGGTCGCCGCCGCAAGGCTGATCCACTGGATCGGCAGGATCTTCTGCAAGGCTCCGGCGGCCGGAAGGGTGGCGGCAGGAGCACCGCCGGATGGTGCGCCGGCTCCGGGGGCGGCCGGACGAGGCACCGTGGAGGCAGCCGGGTTCTGTGCCGGCGGGGCCGCCGCAAGCATCGCCGCAACGCGCGAGCGGAGGGCGGTATGTTCGGCCGGCTCGGCCTCGCGATCCTTGCGGATGGCGCTGTCCACCGTCACGAGCGCCTTCAGTTCCAGGCGCAGTTCCTTTTCAAGCGCCGCCTGGATGAAGAAGTCCTGCTCTTCGGCGGGGTTCATCTCCCCTGATATATATCGCTCGATCTGCCGTTCACGTTCAGAGCGTGTCATTGCGGTAATACTCCCTATTGCTTGCCGGCCGAACCGGGCGTGCTGTTGTCGTCCTGTTTCTCATCAAATTCCATCAGCGCCGAGATGATACGCCCGAGCTGCACACGGGCGCGCCAGGCGCGTGTCCGTATGGCCCCCACCGGTTCCCCCAGCATTCCGGCTATCTCATCGAAACGGTAGCCGGAGTAAGCGTGCAGGATCAGCACCTCCCGGTAGGATTCCGGCAGGTGGGGGAGAGCGGCTATCACCAGCTCCTCGTTGTGCGAGAGCTCCTTGACCGGGGCCTGCGGGTGCTGCCAGTCCGGCAGCTGGTCCAGCGATGCGGCCACCTTCCGGTCGCGGATGTGGTTCAGGCAGAGGTTGCGAGCCACCCTTACCAGAAAGCCGACGGGGTTGTCGAGCTCCCCTTTTCCCTCGGAGCGGAACCGGATCACCCGTTCCCAGAGATCCTGCACCAGATCCTCGGCCTGCCGGCGGTCGCCCACGAACTTCAGGCAATACATATACATCCGGTGGGTATGCCGGTCGAACAGTTCCATGAAGGCGGAGTCATCCCCGCCCAGGAACCGCGCGAAAAGCCGCGCGTCCGAGTCGAGTGGGTCTGGTGCATCCGGTTTCATGTTCTGCTCCACAGCGTTACGAGGGAGTGTTGATAGTATCGTACCTGATTGGCGCATATACTCGTGTGTTCATTCCTGTTCTCAAGGGGTATAACACGCCATCACCGCGTGGTATCACGCCTCCGGGAATTTTTTTTTCAGCGTGATGTTTCCCCTCCATGCCGTGTCTTACCAGGTATCTTCCGGTATGATGCCATGGTAGTCTCTCCCGGATATCCCCGATAAGCGGGGTTCCGGACGTTTCCGATGGAGAACGTATGATCGGTTTTCTCTCCTGCTTCCTTCTGCTCCTGCGCCTGGCCCTGCCGGCGGTTCCGGATACTTCCGCTGCCCCCGGCGCCCCTCCCCCTGCGGCGGGACGCACTGCTCCCCATGAGGAGAAGGGGGCGGGATACGGGGGAGGGGAACGGAGCCCGGAGCGGATAGCGGGCAGCGTGCGAACCCCCTCCGATACCGGCCAGTTTCCCACGCTGATCGATTTCGGCGATGGAGCGGTCGGTTATCGTAAGGATACCGTCATTGCCGTCCTGACGAGCGATACCGGCGGGGTGAACCCGGCGCCGCAGGTGCGGGATGCCTTCACCCTGGCGACGAGCCTCCGAGGTGCGGATACGGCATCCTTCTATATCATCAACGCATTCTATCATCCCACCACCGTCGGCGATCATCTCGATAGCCTGCTGATCGCTCCGGGGCGGATCAACCGGACCATACTGCTGCATGGAAGGGCCGAATCGAGCATACTGCCGTTCGGCGGCGATACGATCATCGATATGGGGGATATCCCCGTACGGGACTGGAGGGATACCGTAGGGTATATCGGCCTGGGGGATCTGGAGCTTCTGCGGATCGATACCATCGGGTTCGAGGGGAGCGGGAGATTTCAATGCATCCATCCCCGCACCTTCCCGCTGATCCTGAGCCCGGCAAACGGGCTTCTGGATTCCATCATGGTGCGGGCCTCCAGCGGCACGTCCGGCCGTGATTCCGCGACGCTGGTGCTCAGAACCAATATGGGGGTCCGGACGATCAGGTTTACCGCCCGTTTTACCGATACCAGTTCGGGAACCGATACCGGCGATGTCTATCTGGACTATGCTTCCGATACGCTCGATTTCGGGGAGGCGGAGATAGAGGGGGGATCGGCCTCCAGGCGGCTGATGATCGTCAACACACGGCCGGTGCCGGTCGCGATCGACACCCTCTTCCTGAACGACCGGGGTGCATTCGCGGTGGAGAAGGACGGGTTCGGCACAAGTATTCCGGCCCGGGACAGCGCCTATCTGCGGTTCATCTTCGCTCCGCTGGTTACCGGACGGCATGAGGGGCGGCTGGAGATTTCCGGAGGGGGGATGGAGCGCACCTTGCGGCTGTTCGGAACCGGTATCCGGAAGCAGGCGCGGGGGCCGGATTCGCTTTTTCTGGGAGAGGTGGAGATGGGATCGGCCGATAGTTGTGCCGATACCACCGTCGCGATCGCGATGCGGGACTCTCTGCGGTGGCTGGAGATTATCTCGGATACTCCGGAGTTCGCCATCGGGAGCAGCCCGGCGCTTCCATCGCCGCCGGCCGATACGCTTCGGGTGACCGTACGGTTCTGCTGGGAAACCGGTTCGCAGATCGGTATGGTATCGGGGGATATCTTTCTTGTCAGGGACGGAGGAGCAAGGACCCATCTGCTTCGTGTGACGGCCAGAGTGGTGCCACGGCGGAGCGAGCCGCGCGGGAGGATCGTGCTGCTGGGGGATACGGTGCTCCGGTTCAACCAGGTTGACACCGGAACCTGTGCCACCCAGCAGATCCTTCTGATGAACACCGGCAATGCCCCGGCCGTGCTCGATTCGGTGTCGTTCAATGGAAGCGGGGGGGCGTTCACCATGATCGATCCCCCGGCATTTCCTCTTACCCTGGGGCCGGTCGAGCGCTATACCATTACCGTCCGGTTCTGCCCCATGAGGACCGGCGAGATAGCGGGAGAATGGCGGGGATGGCAGGAGGGGCGAACCGATACGGTTCTTGCGGTGGCTCTCCTCGGTTATGGGCGGGAGGTGGCGCTTCCGGAAGAGCCGGTTCTGCTGCTGGGCGATGCTTCGGTGAGAGTGGGGGAGACCTTCCGGCTTCCTCTGAGCCTGGATGGTCCGGTCCCGCCGAATACGACGCTGGACCATGTACGGCTGGTCTTCAACCGCCGTTCGCTCTGGTTCCGGAACGCCTTTGCGCCGGCTGGGGGAACCTTGCGCAAGGAGTTCGAGAACGACAGCACGCTTCTGATTACCGGCGATGGCAGCGCGATCGGTTCGAAGATCCTCGACCTTGAATTCATCGGCCTCTCTACCGGGGTGGAGGTGAATTCCGTGCGTGTGGATGACATCATCCTGAAAAATATCCGTACCGCAGGGCTGGATACCGCCGAAGTAATCCTGATCGGTTGCGATCTGGTGGACGCGGGGCGTTTCACCAAGAAGATCGCCATCAAGGCCATCGCCATCGATCCTCTCTCCTCATCGGCCGGCATCTCCTATGATGCGCCCCAGGGAGCCGTTCCCCTGCTCGGCCTGATCGATATCTCCGGAGCGCGCGTGATGCAGCGGGAACTCCCCTCCGGCAATGGGGGCGAGCAACGGGTGCAGGTGCCGCTCGGCGAGCTTTCCCCCGGACTCTACCTGCTGGAGCTCCGCGTGGGGAACGACCGCAGCACCGTGCCGATCCTGATGCGGGGAAGATGACCGGAGAAGTGCCGGATATGTTTTCTGGGATTCCGGGCGCTGTTCGCGCGGAGTTCGGCTCCGCCCGAGGTGGTGGCGGAACCGGTCGCGGGGTCACACTCCGCGGCATCGCAGCAGAAGACTGTCAGAAAACCTTCTCCTACGCACGTAAGCGCTACAGCCGCCCAGGGCGGCGTGCTGAAAATCATAATCACGTTCAACTCCCGATGCCCCTTCGCCGATTTGCACCGATCGTTCTTCTGCTGCTGGCCGCCGGGGTTGCTCGTGCGCAGGATTCCGCCAGTTTCTTCATGGGACCGGTGGCGGGATACGGCATCGGCCTACAGGGATCGGAGCGGCTGCCGGTGTACGCCGGTTTCGAGGACTGCGGGGTGTTCACCGGCGGGAGCGGCCGGGAGTTCTCCTACGGGTTCCATCTTCTCGCCCCGTCGTTCTTCTCCCCCGGGATCGGTCTTGCCGGGGAGTTGACGGTGATCGCCGCGCGCGGGGCGCTGGTAGCCTCCCCGCGTGATCCGCTGCTGGTCTATGACGAGACCACCGGCGAGGGGCTTGCGGTGGGGCATGAATACCGTTTCAACCATGAATCCCAGCAGCTTGCGCTGGCGCTGGCGGGAACATATGCATTCGGTAGCGGGGGAAGTGTCAGGTTAGGAGCCTGGGGCGGTTATCGTTATCAGGGACGACTCTGGCAGATCGATACGATCACTTCGGGGCTTCTACGATTCGATTCGCTCCCCGACCCGAGCGCGCGCGAGATGATAGAGGGAGAGCGCCTCTCGCTCAACCGCACCGCGTTCGGCGCAATCGCCGGAGTCTCCTGGCGATGGAGATCCCCCTTCTGGTCGAGGGTCTGGCTTCAACCGGAAGTTTCCGTTCGCGCGGATCTCCTTTCGTTCAGCAATGAACGGCGCTGGCAGGCATTCGGTGGCGGGTTCTCGCTTGCGCTTCTCGTGGACGTATCGCCGGTTCCGGCCGATCCGCCCCCGGTTGATACGTTCCCACCCGATCGGCGACTCCCGTCATCAATGCCCCGCGCCGGGCGCGTGACCGCACAGATCGACCTGTATGGCACCGATGAGAACGACCGGCGCCTGCCGGCCGCTCTGATCCGCGTGTTCGAAACCTATCGCCGGGTGCGTACCGCACGGCTGGACGGGATCGTTTTCGAGCAGGGGAAGAGCGCGCTCCCGCAGTATTACCCGGAACTCTCCCGGAGCGCCGCAGGGGCTTTCTCGGCCGATTCCGTCTCCGCGGCCAGCCCGGCCGATCTCCGCCGCCAGATCCTGAATATCATCGGCGAGCGGATGACCCGCCATGCCACCGCTTCGATCACTCTGCATGGCTCGGTCCTTCGCGGGGAGCGCTCCGCGCTGGGGGCCTTGCGCGCCACGGAGGTAGAGCGATATCTGCGGGATGTCTGGGGCATCGATACCGCACGGATGGATGTTGGCGTGGAGAGCGGCGGGGAGCGTCAGAGAACTGCGCGGGTGACGATCGCATCGGACGAGCCGGAGATCACGCGGCCGGCCGTCATGGAACGTGTGGAGCGCTCGCTCGATCCGCCGCTGATAGCGCTCGATCCCCTCTATGAAGCCGATGCGGGAGTGCGCCGCTGGGAGATCGTTCTGAACCATGATGGCCGGGAGATAGGACGTATACGGAGCACCGATACCTCCGATGAAACCGGCGCGCGGCTCGACTGGCAGATCGTGGAGGGGGACACCGGGCCCACCCATTCAACCCTGACGGCCGATCTTACCGTGGAGGATTCCATCGGCACGGTGGTTTCGGCGCGCTCGCAGACCCCGCTGACGATAGAGCGGCAGACCCGCGTGGCGGATCGCTGGGAGATGGAGAATGGGGGGGGCGAGATGCTGCTGTATACGCTCTATCCGTTCGAACCCGGCTCGGCGGGATTGCGGGAACGGAACCGCGAGGTGATCCGGGAGATCATCGCGGCAACCCGTGGCAGGGCACGCCTGAGCGTGATCGATGCCGCCGGAACGGACCTCTCGGCCCGCCGCGCCGAAGCGGTCGCCGATCTGCTTCGCTCCTCGCTCGGCGGGCGTGGTGCCAAAGTGAGCATCGGCCGGGATGCCTCGGCCGTAGCGGATGCGGAATCGGTGCTGGCGATGTCGAGCGCGCGCGGGGTACTGATCGTGGTGGAACAGGATCTGCCGGCGATGCCGAGGTAGGGGGAGGTTAGATTGTAGTTCGTAGTCCGCCGCCTGCGGCGGCTGTAGATAGTAGCTCTTAGGAAGAAGGTCAGTGCTCGGGCACAGGAAGGGACAGTGGTCAGTGCGCCGGCTGTCAGTGGTCCGTGGCCGATAGCAAGGAGTTAGTAGATAACGCAAGTTGCTACTTACTGATCGAAGGTGAAGTGAGTGGCCGGGATCGCTGCACCTTCCGTCGTGATGGCCCCCGTAGGGGGCACCAGTCTGTAGAAGGAACGCCTCTTTTTGCCACGTTGGAAGCTCCGTCAGGAGCGGCCCATTCTTCTTGCTGGTATCAACTCATGCCACCTGATAGCCGTTCTGTACCTCGCAACTTGAGTTAGATAGTAGTTAGTAGCAGGGACTCGACCCCTCGGCTCCCTCGTCTTCCCCCCCCCAAAAAAAACGGGGGCCTTGCGGCTCCCCGATCCTTACAAAGTCGCTGATGAGTTCTCCGGCGTACCACCAGCTTCTCCATAAGGCGCTTCAATTGTCCTGCAAGCAGCGGTGCTCATGCGTTGCCTGTTGGTGATATAACTGAACGCCGGGGGAAACCTTACAGTTGATCCTGCCGCCGCGATTTTTTTTTCCGAGCATCGGTCCGCCGGAGAGATCCCCCGCCATTGCCTGCAATCGCATCGTACCGTGCCCTCCCGGCCCTTCTTGGCGGAGGTCTTCCCGGACCATATTTTACCGTATGGAAATTCTCCGGCCGCTGTATCTTCCGCCGTAGCGTCGGTCTCTTCCGTACCACCACTGTCGATTCATTTGCGCATACGCCCCGGCGCCGTTCACTATCCGACTGTTGCACCAATCCGGAGATGATTGATGAAGCGTCGCATCTATGCCGTGGTATGGCTCTGTGCCATTCTTCCATTCTTCGCCTGCGGGCGCGGGGAACGCCACCCCGATCCGCTGCCGGCGGATGCTTCCCGGCCGGCCGGGGGCACGGCCATTGCCGTGGCGGAGAGCAGTGCGGTGGAGAACATCCTTCTCTGCCGCGACAGCGCCGGCGTTCCGGGGCCCGCCGTGGAGCGATTTCAGAGCAGTGATAACCCGTTGCATGCGGTGATACGCCTGAGCGGGGTGGAGATGGGGACGAAGGTGCGAGCCGAACTGGTGGCCGTGAATGCTGGAGGGGAAGAGGATTATACCGTGGCGGGAGAGGATCTGACCGTGGATATGGGAGGGCGCAGCGCCACGTTCACCGTCGGGCTGCCCCGCCCCTGGCCCCCCGGCACCTACCGGATCGACCTGTATCTGAACGGCCGCCCCGCGCGCGGGCTGAAGTTCGAGATCGAATGACGGTAGGATCGGGAGGGAGAGAGTATGCGTGGCGCGTCCGCGGGCTGCCCCCGCTGCTGGTAGTCGGTGGCCGATAAGCGTGTGATTCCTGGGCCACCATGTGCTTCCGTTCCCCGTGACGGACTACTGACCACGGACGTTCTTCCAATTGAACATTCCCCGACTTCTACCCGAGCTTCTCGGTGATATCGGCGAGCGGGGGATCGTGCCGTTCCTGGTAGATCTCGAAGTACTGTTCCGGAGCTATGATCTTCTTCACGGCCGAATCGTTGATAACCGCCCCGTAGGTCTTGTAGCACGCCAGCGCCGCTTCGAACGCCTCCATATCCTCCCGGTCGCCCACGGTGATGCAGTCGATCTCCTCATCCCTGGAGATGTTCAGGTTGAATTTGGATTCGGAGCGGGCTTCGTTGGCGGGGCCGAGCGTATAGAACGCGAGACGCTTCAGATAGCCGGCACCGGAATCGCGCAGTTCCAGGAATGCCTGCTTCGCCACCGCGTGCATCACCAGGTGATCGTGGAATCCGCTGATGCCGTGCACCGGGTAGGAGACGATCACCGCCGGCTGGATGGCGCGGACGTGATCGGCCACCACCTTCACGATCTCGCGTGGGTCCATCTCCTTCAATCCCGAATCGGGAAGATCGAGCACGGTCATCCCGGAGAGTTTCAGAACCCCCGCCATCTCCTCCATCTCTTTCAGCCGCACCTCACCCATCTCCTCCACCGAGAGTCCCAGACGATGCCGTTGCTTGGTGGCGCCCCCCTTGGTGAGCGTCAGAAGGTAGACCTCATGTCCGGAACGGAGCTGTTTGGAGATCGCCACGGCGGGGCCGAAGGATTCGTCGTCGGGATGCGGAAAAACATAGAGGATCTTCATGGCAATGAAGGGAGGTTTGGGGGATGAGGTCTCAGGTTCCCGCCCGCGGATCGGCAGGAGGGAGAGGGATGAGACCCTGATGCTCATAGGAGTCACAATTTACTGATCAGCCAGCTAATATGGCCCTCCTATTCCACCGCCGGCGCGTTTCTATTTCCCGCCGGGAGCCTCCGGTGCCGCCCCGTTGATTCCCCGTTGCAGGTGTGCCATCGGACGGGAGATATCGAAATAGAAGGTGAGTTTCCGGTTCGTTTCCGGATCGGTGACGGTCATGATATCGTAGGGGATGCCGCCGATCTCCTCCATCCTCTGCTCCTCCTGTTGCAGCCCGTGGATCTGGATCATATCGTACTCCTCGGCCACGCTCACAACCACGAACGCCTTCTCCGGGGTGGTCCCGTCTCCCGATTCCATAATCGACTTGAGCAACCGGTTCACCATCCATGCATGGTGATCGCTGCGTGCCTGATCTCCGAGTTCCTGATGCGCCACCAGGCAGACATAATGAGCCTCCATGCCCAGATAATTCGCTCGCAGAAGCGTATCGGCATGGGCCAGCGCCGTCTCGAACTCCCCGGCCACCATCGCGCTCCGCATGCGCAGCTGCACCTCATGATCCTCCGTGTCCGGAGCGTAGAAGGTAGTGCCGGCATAGCTCATCCGCAGATCGGTGAAATCCACCGTCATATCCCCCTTCCGTGCCCGTTCCAGCAGCTCGGTGTAGTGATTGTCGGAGTCGCGTTCCTGCGCGGCCAGATGCGTCAGGCAGAGGAAGGGAAGAAGCAGAAGGCCGAGGGTATGTGTGAGTTGCAAGGGGTTGATCGATAGTAGTGCGTAGGGTTCGGGACGTGGTTCCCGGACCACCGGGAACAGGCCCGTGATGCGTGCGCGGGCGCCGGGAGATGCTCTGGTGGCAGGGAGGGGAAACCGGCCCGCGCGGGGAAAATCCCGGCGCGGTAATCCAGACTCCCGGACTCCCCGCCGTCACGTCAGTTGATGGTTCCCATGATCGGCTTCAGGTATTCCCATCCTTCGGCGCGCATATCGGTCCAGGAGAATCCGTCCTGATCGTTGCCGGGCATGATGAAGATCGCATCGCCGTGGCTGTATTCGAAGTCCGTGTAGTTGATCGCATCCAGCAGGCGGTTGAAGCCGTAGGGGGTGAAGTACTCCTCCTCCGGGATCGCCTCGATCAGGCCGATCATCTCCTCCAGATCGCGGCTCAGCTCCAGCAGGAACGCTATCGTCACCACCACGTAGCTCTTCTCGGCGCTCATCCGGTGCAGTTCATCCACCTCATCGCCAAGCTCCTCTCCCACGGTTGCGGTGCTCGCCTCGATCCCTTCCACCCAGTCGTGGAATTCATCGACGGAGTCTTCCGGATCGGTGATATAATCCCAGAACCCGTACTCGAAGAACGGCTGGCTTTCGCGCAGGATGGCGGTGATCTGCTTGTAGAAGTTCCGTTTGTCGTGCGGGGATTCCACCCCCTCCACCTCTTCGATCACACGGTGCAGCCGCTGGCGAAGCTCATCCTCGCCATAGACGTTGATGACGATCTGCACCCCGAAGAAGAAGGGATCGCCTTCACGGCGGGAGGAGAAGATCGATTTGAATTTGGAGATGAAGCCGCGACGGTCCATGATGAGGTTCGGAATCTAGGTGAGAAGAAGCCGGGGAGTCGAAGAAGCCGAAAAGTTCAGGGGGCGAAGAGTCCGGCAGTCCGCCGGGGAGCCGGGATCGCCGCGCCGGGATTTCTCCTGCGCCGGCCACGGTTCTCTCCCTGCCACGGACTACGGAGCTTCTTTCCGGGAACTACCTGCCGGCAACCGGATGGAGGGCCCGTTGCCGGTACCCTCCATCGATACGGTGCAATGCAATTACGAGGATGATCCGCTCCGGCTGCGGCCGAACGAACCGGAGCGCCCGGAACTGCTGGACCGGGAGCTGGAACGGATGCTCGTGGTGCGTCCATCGCTTCCCACACGCGTTGAAACCTTGCCGAAGCCGCTCGGGCGCTGGCGGCCGATGCCGTTGGAACCTCCCACGGTTCGCGCCGAGAACATCGTCGGGCGGCGCGAGGGGGTATAGGTGTTCCCCCGCAGCGACGTGGACGGAAGGCTGGTCCGCGCCGGGATGCCGTAGCTCGGCATGAAGAGCGGATAATGGTAGAAGAACCAGGGGGAGAAAAGCGGGCTGCCCCCGTAATAATAGGTCGTGTGATGCACCGCGCCGGTGGCATTGGCTCCGGCCGCGGGCGTTCCGGCGCTGTCGGCGGCGGCGATGGCCTTGGGATCGGGCTTGAAGTCCGAGAGGGCCACCAGCGAGACGTTGATTCCCTTCTCCTTGTAGAGCGCGAAATCCTCGTTGATGTCATCCAGTTCGCTGGTGCGCGACTGATCCGGCACCGCGTACATCACGTTGGAGATCTTCATCGCCGACAGCTTGTCGGTGGTCGGGAGCTTCGCGATATACCGGTTGTCGAACTGCGAGTCCTCATCGGTATACGGGGTAAGGCGGTTGCTGTCCAGGATCAGCACACCCGGCGCATCGGCAGGGCGTTTGGCGGCCTTCTCGGCGATCTCGCCGGCATAATACAGGAGCGCGCCGAGGGTTTCCTGCGAGTGCACCACGCCGAGCGGGTGGGGCCAGTTGTCGAAGGTCAGCACCGGATCGGCCACATCGGCCAGGGCGGCGGCATACGCCACGGCTTCCGGGCCGGGCAGATCGGCAACGATCATCGTAGCAGGAGCGTTCTTGCTCTTGGCGAGGATCTCCTTCATCCCCAGCCCGCGCGAATACGCTTCGTCCATGGAGCGGGAATGCACCGGCTGCACCTGACCGCGCAGGGAGGTCTGCCCCAGCGACTGCACCAGTGTGGGGACCACATACGGCTGCCAGCTGGCATTCTTCGGCTGGTACGCCTTCAGCAGCGCCGACGGGTCGTTGTAGCTCGACCAGTTCATGGAGCCCTGGCTGTCGGTAGCCGAGGTGTTCTTTACCGGGAGCTTCGTCTCCTGGGAGCCGACGTTCCACCCCTCCTGTTTCTGGAGATCGAGCGCCTCGCGGTCAACATCCAGGCCATCGTCGCTCTCGTCATCAGAGCCGCAACCGGCAACGATACCGGACGATGCGATAAGCACCGCGGTGATGCCGAGTTTAGCGATGCGTCCGTTTGCCTCGCGGCGGGTGAGCATCTCCTGCCACCAGGAGGTTCCCCCCTTTTTTTCGTTCGATTTCATAGAATGTTTTCAGTCAGGTCAAATCCGTAGAATCGGTAGTTGCTACGGGAAGATAGTGAGATTTTCGATTTACGATTTTGGATTTTCAATCGATGAAGCCCGTTGCGTGCGGTCGTTACAACGAACCATCTCCGCCGATTTCATCTCCTACGCCGAATCTTCTCTCATGTTTCTATAAACGTTGGGGGGACCACCGCAGTGTAGTCGGTGGAACTGGATGAGAGGCGCGTGAAGATGCCGGCCGCCTCGCCGGCGATCAGATAGAGGCCGTAGTTCGGCACCAGTCCCCGCTCATCCTGGCCCGCCTCGAAATATCGCTGCACGATCCATCGTTCCGGAATCGCCGCCGCAAGCGATTTCTCCCAGATCTCCTGGCTTGCCAGCTTTCCGATAATCACCTCGTCCCCCTCGCAGCCGTAATCCGATTTCAGCACCCATTGCTCTTGTATGAGCGATCCGGGATCGACGTCCCCCAGGCGATGCGTCTCCGGAATGTACGCCCGTATCGCTTCGGCCGATGCCGGAGAAAGCAGTCCGATGTTGTTCCAGAGAAAGGCCATCGTCAGCTTGTTCTGGGTCATCACCCCGCCGAACGGGTTTATCACCGCCAGGGTGCCGGCGGCATCGGCATCCAGCACCAGGCGAAGCTGCGGGGCGAGGGGATCGGGGTCGTCGTAGTCGGCTTCGTCGTTCCAGGAGGGGAGGCGTTCCCCCCACCAGTCGGTTTTGTAATGGCGGATCATCACATCCACCGGCGTATCGAACAAGGCCACCTTTCCGTCCGGGGCGGCGTGGATATTATAGGGGGAGCCGAGCGTCACCCGGCAGCCACGCCGCTCGAACCATTCGCGGTACATCGCGATCATGGAGAGATCCTCCGGCAGATCGGTGGGGTAGAGCACCCCGACGCTGGGGCTGCCGGACGCGGCATCTCCGGCCGAGGCGCGATAGGAGTCGAAGACCATCCGGACGAAACGCTCCTCGAAGCCGGCGTTCGGGTCGATGGTATCTGGATGAGCGCGATGGAGGATGCGGTTGACGACCACCGTTTCGGCCTCGCCGCTGGGCGTATCGGAGTTCATCTCGCAGATGCGGATCTGGCCGTCGGCCAGCAGGAAGATATCCAGCCGGGCGATCCCGTGCCAGCGCCCTTCCGATGCCAGCCACATCAATTTCTGGTAGGGGGTGAGGTGGAAATACTCATCAAGCAGTTCCGGGCGTTCCCAGACGATGCCGGCCAGTTCGTCGTAGGCGCGGCCTATCGCCTCGCCGGCCCGGCAGAAGCGTTCGTAGAGCGTCTTGGGGAGGATGATCGGCGCAAGCCGGAATCGTTCCTGTCCCTCGATCCAGGGATCGCTGATGATATTGGTATCGTACAGCTCCTGGGCGAACTGCGCGTAATCGCCGGAGGAGGGGGAGACGGGGATATCGGACATGATCGTTCCGGAGGATTTCATGATTGAAGCTGGGCACTACCGTTGCCCCTGCTGCGGGGCCGCGATCTATCCTTCTTTCGAGACGATCCGGATCGCATGGATATCGCTGCGGTAGCCGGCCAGCGTGCTGAGCGTTCTGCCATCGCCCAGCGGGTCCTTGATAAGATAATCCAGTCCGCTCTTTCCGACGATCAGAACCCAGTGCGCTATGCGGCCGGAGATCAGAACCTTCGCCAGCACCGGTTCCCCGCCCGAGAGCGCCCGGTCGATGTGCGCGTACTCCGGCGCATCGATCACCCGGATGGAGGCACGGCCGGCGGTAACCTCCTCCACCGCCTCCCATTTCAGCCATCCCTGCTCGGTGAACCCCCCGGCCCGGTCCAGTCTGCTGTTGAGGCTGTCCGGCCTGAGGTTGATCCCGAACTCGGCCAGTCCCATGCTGACGCAGCAGACCGCGCAGCCCACCGATCCGAATCGTTCGCCGCTTCCGCCGAGCTTCGATTCGCTCCAGCGGGGATCGGTCTGAAGGTGGATCGGCTCGGCCTTCAGCACCAGGCGGTCCATGGGCGTTCCGCCGCGCGCGCGGATCGATTTGGCGCTGGAACTGCCTGCCCCCGGCGGGTTCCGGACGATAAACAGAATGCCGGCGACCGCGGCCACCAGGAGTACGGCATAGAACAGGGGACGCTTCACAAGAGGATCTCCAATGCTGGTTGGCGCCAAAAAACGCGAAGGGAAGAAAAAGAAGAGAACAGAAAAAAGAAGCGAAAGAAGGAGTGGAGAATGCCGCTGATAATCAGGCCGATGGGCACAGAGTAATATCGATTCGCATCCTCGCTATTTTCTCGAAACGGGTATTTCCTTGGATCGCCCGAAGATACAGCAGAAGAATGGCCCGCTCCTCCGGAGATCCCAGGAGAAAAGAGATTCAATAAGGGTTGCTACAGGCCGGCCTCCCTTCCAGGGGCCATCACTACGGGCTTTGTGGCGATAGGTGCGATCCGGTCCAATCCCCTGATATGAAATCCGTTCCAGCAATCTCCCCGTACATCATCAACCGTAAATCTCATCCCGCCACAATCCACAATCTAAAATCCGAATAGGTGCGATCCGGTCTGGTCCCCTGATATGAAATCCGTTCCAGCAATCTCCCCGTAGATCATCAATCGAAAATCCAAAATCTACAATCGAAAATCCTACGTCCCATACCGGTATTTCTCTCCCGGCGAGATGGGGGTGGTAAGGCGGAAATCTCCGAAGCCGCTTTCATCCATGAATATCAGCCGGATATTCCGCCGGTAATATTGCCAGGTTTCCACCGCTTTGCTATCGGTGCGGAAAGGATCGGTGGAGACGTTGTCCGGCGGGCCGTAGATAACATAGATCCGTCCCTTGTCGGTAAGCCAGCCGGCGGTATAGCTGCGGAAATGTGTTTCGGCATACTCGATCCGCCGGAAATATTCGTTCATCGCCTCGTTCTCCGGGGTGCTGGGGGTGGGATCGAACCGTGCCCAGTAATCGGAGTAGCGCCGTTGCCGCTCAAGCAGGGTGAGCGCCGCGCGGATGTTATCGATCTCGCTCTGGGTGGCGATATAACGAAGCTGGGTGATGCGCTCGTTCAGTTCCTCCTCGGCCAGCGGCACCCCGGTGGTGCTCCCCTCGAACCGGACCGTGCGTTGCGCGGAGGCCAGCAGGCGGGCTGGGGCATCCTGCGGGGAAACCCGGACAACGACCGTGAAGATCCCGCGCGGCATCCCCTCGGAGGAGATACGAATCCATTGCTGCGAGCGTCCCGCCGGGATCATCCGCTCGAACGACACGCCCGTGCCGGCGCTATCGATGCTCTCGCGGTAGCCAGCCTCTATCCGGAACTGCGTGGTGCCGGAGTTGTTGTAGGTTTCGAAGAAAAGGAAATACCCTTCATCCTCCGGCCGGACCGTTTCGGATATCATCGGGGTGATGACATGCCCGCCGGCATCCTCGCGGATCTTCCTGACCAGCATCAGCCCGCTCACGGCAAAGGGGGAGTTCCCATAACCGCCGGCGCTCACCTCGCGCGATTCGGATGTGGTCTTGTTTCTGCCGATATCCAGAAGCTCGGCCGTTGCGGTGTAGGAGCCGGGGGGGAGGGGGAGACGGTGCTGGTAGAACTCGTAGGCCGGACGGTTCCCGTCGGTGGTTTCGTAGGAGGATGTTTCCACCGTGCGCACGAATGCCGAATCCAGCCAGGTGCGCCCGTTGCCCGTCACCCGTACCCTGAGCTGGTAGCTGGCGGCGAACCGCCCATCGCGGCGATCGAAGCCGAGCGCGGTATAGGGGACTGCCAGATAGAGATCGAGACGGGCCGAATCGGGGGCCGTTCCGGCAAAGGGGAGGGCATCGAAGAAGAACCCCTCCGCCGGGGGGCTCTGCGCCCATGCCGGGAGCGCCGGAGCGGCCAGCAGCAGAAGAAAGAGAACCGGAACCCGTCTCATAATACAGTACTTGGTTCTTAGGACGCGGGCTGTGCCCGCTATAGAGCTTAGAGAAGATACTACATTGATGCCCAGAGCTGGGTTTTTGTCCGCACGTTGGCGGTAATGGGCTAGGAGCACTTCAGGAGCTATGAATCAATCTTTCCTAAGCTCTAAAACCTAAGCACCAAGCACTCCATTCTTGATCTCCGCGAACAGATCGTAATCCACCGCATCGGTGATCTCCACCTCCACGAAGTCTCCCGGCTTCAGCGGGATGTGCGAGGTAAGGTAGACCTCGCCATCCACTTCCGGCGCATCGCGATAGCTGCGGCAGATGTATTCGCCGCCGGCCTCGCTCTCGACGAACACCCGCTCGGTGGTTCCGATCAGCGCTTCGTTCTTGCGGGCGGAGATGGAGCGTTGCAGTTCCATCACCCGTTCCATCCGCTCCTCCTTCACTTCCCTGGGGATGGGATCGAGCAGGTCGTAGGCGGTGGTGTTCTCCTCCTGCGAGTAGGCGAACACGCCGAGGCGTTCGAACTCGGCCTCGGCCACGAAATCGAGCAGCTCCTCGAACTCCCGCTCCCCCTCGTTCGGATAGCCGATGATAAGGGTGGTGCGCAGAGCGATGCCGGGAACGCCGGCGCGGATCTTCTCGATCAGCCCCATCAGGGTGCGGCGGGTGATGCCACGGCGCATCGACTTCAGGACCGGATCGGAGACGTGCTGGATCGGCATATCCATATACTTGCAGATCGTCGGGTGCTCGGCCATCACCGGGAGGATATCGAGCGGGAACCTGGACGGATAGGCGTACATCAGCCGCACCCACTCTATTCCCCGCACCCCCGCCAGCTTCTCCAGAAGCGTTGCCAGCGTTCGCTTGCCGTACAGATCCAGGCCGTAGTAGGTGGAATCCTGCGCCACCACCACCAGTTCCTTCACCCCTTTCTCCGCCAGGTAGGTTGCTTCCATCAGGATCTCCTCCATCGGGCGGGAGACGTGGCCGCCGCGCATCAGCGGGATGGCGCAGAAGGAACAGGGGTTGTCGCAACCCTCCGAGAGCTTCATATAGGCCGAGCGCGCCCCTTCCGGCACAAACCGGTCGCTCAGCAGATCCTTCTTCAGATTCGGGTTGATGGTCTTCAGGATGTTGCCGAAGTCGGTAACCCCGAAATACGCATCCACCTCCGGGATCTCATCCTCCAGATCGTCCATATAGCGCTGCGAGAGGCATCCTGCCACATAGATCTGCCCCAGTTTCCCCTCGCGCTTCAGGGCGGCGGCCGCAAGGATGGTATTGATCGATTCCTCCTTGGCGACATCGATGAATCCGCAGGTGTTGATAATCACCGCATCGGAGCCCTCGGCCTCGTCGGCCAGCTCGATGTTGTTGCGGCGGAGCAGGCCCATCAGCACTTCGGAGTCGACGGTGTTCTTGGAGCAGCCGAGCGTTACCACGCTCACGCGCTTGGTTGGCTGGCCGATGGCCGGCTGCTCGTTGGAAAGCTGTCCGACGATGGGGAGGTTGATCTGAGTGAGGTTCGACATAGGAGACGTTCTTGCGCTATCGGCGTTCTAGCGTTATCGCTGGTTATACTGGATAGGAAACGTGAGCAAAGCCCACAAGATACTAAAGGATTGCGGATTGGTCCGTAGTCCGTCCGCAGGCTGCGCCTGCTGTCGGTGGTCCGTGGCAGGTAGCACGGAGTTGGTAGTCCGCCACCTTCGGCGGCTGGAGATAGTAGTTAAGTACGGAGGAGAAAGTTTCCTGACATTCTTCTGCTGGGTTGTCGCGGAGTTTGACTCCGCGACCCCTTTTGCTACGGTCGCGCACGGAGTCGAACTCCGTGCGAACAGTACCGGCAATCTCGGGAAACGTATCCGTAGGTACGTAGTAGGAGGGAAGGTGAAGCGATGGGATCACTCACCACATCTTCCCAAATCGAAAATCCAAAATCGT
The DNA here is from genome assembly GCA_048594725.1 of Candidatus Kapaibacteriota bacterium. Lineage (GTDB taxonomy): Bacteria > Bacteroidota > Ignavibacteria > OLB7 > OLB7 > JAFDZV01. The sequence goes on along the minus strand of JBMDXA010000031.1, from coordinate 16,027 downwards.
CAATCGCAAATCCCCTTACCTCCGCACCACCAGTTTCATCCGCTCCACGTCGGTGGCGGTGCGGATCTCCAGGACGTAGACGCCCGACGGCAGCGCCGAGGCATCCAGCGGGAGCAGATGGCTCCGTGCCGGGAGGGGGGCGTCCAGCAGAACTGCCGTGCGCTCGCCCAGTGCGTCGTACAGGGTGAGGCTCACAGGGCCATCCTCCACGGTCTCAAATTCTATCTCGGCATCCGAGCGGATCGGGTTGGGGCGCACCCCCTTCAGCCCGAAGCTGCCATCGGCCCGTACAAGCCTTCCTCCTCCCACATCGCAGTAGCCTTCCAGCGTGAAGAGCCCGGAGCGGGCGCTGGAACTGGCGCGGGGGCTGTACAGATCGAGGCTGTCCCCCGGACGGACGGTCGTTTTCAGGGAATCGCCCAGCATCACCACGGCCTCCAGATAGGCCAGCTCGCCGGGCTGGCCGAGCGGTGTGGGGCCGGAGGCGGTGAAGATCACCGAGGCCGGCAGGATCTGCTGGCTGGTGATCGTCCACCCGGCCGGAAGCGCGGCTCCGGTAGTGATGGCCTTCGGAATCAGCAGGCTGCCGTTGAAGGCCGCGCTGGCGGTGAAGGAGGTGACGGCCGCCCCGGTGGCATCATTGTCCAGAAAGAGGGGAATCCGTACCCGCTCCCCCGGCTTCCCGGCGGCGGTACCCCAGCGCAGTGCCACCGGGATCAGCTCGTCGGCGGTTCCGGTTACCTCGAAGCTGAAGGTGGCGCAGGGGGTAAGCGCGGTGATCCGGAGGCTGTCGGCATAGGACCCGGCCGAGGCGGGAGAGAACATCAATTCTATCAGAAGCGTATCCCCCGGCGCCAGCGTCGCCGGCAGGGGCGGCTCGGTGCGCAGGACGGAGAAGGGGGGGAGGATCGGGAGCGCCGTGACCGGAACCGGCGCGGTGCCGGTGTTCACCAGCCTGAACGTGCCGACCCCGGAGAGCCCCCGGATCACCGGAGCGAACCCGGTTCCCTCCAGCGCGAGCGATTGCGAAACCCGTTCGCCCCCCACCGGGATCTCCAGCTCCGGACGGAGCGGATCGGTGGAGGCCATCTTCAGAACGGCGCTCACCGGTGCGTCGGGGCCGGGACCGGGGGTGAACCGGACGATGATCCTGTGGCTGCCGCCCGGCTGGAGCGTCCCCGGCGATGCGGCGCCCTCGATGATCGTGAAATAGGCTCCCATGCCGGGCGGATCGAGCGCCGGCGCCGAAAGGGTGATCGGGGCCCCGCCGGTATTGCGGAGAGTGAGCGTATCATCGGCGGTTTCGCAGAAGATCACATCGCCGAACTCGAACCCGGCGCGGCTCAGGGAGATCCCGCCCCGGATGCCGGTCCCCTTCACCTCCGCCGTCAGAGTGGTATCGCAGAGCGAATCGATTCTCATCCGGAGGGTGATGCCGTCCGGAAGGTCTCCCAGGGCCGAGGGGGTGAACCGGATCTGCACGTTGCGGGATTCGCCGGCCGGTATCCTGATCGGAAACTGGGTAGGGTCTATCGTGATCTCCGGCGTCGGCGGCACGATCTGCGCGCTGATGATTCTGACGCGGCGGATGCCGGTGTTGGTCACGGCCGCATCGGCGGTGCCGGAACCCCCCACGGTCACCTCGCCGAAATCGGCGCTGGCGACCTGGTACGACGGCGTTACCTGCGTCCCCTGCAACAGAATCGAATCCAGAAGGTTGCACGGGGATGCCTTATAATAAAGGTAGGCCGAGAAGGTGCCGTTCTCGAACGTCTTGAATGTGACCTCCACCGAATCGGATGCTCCCGGCTGGATCGTGACCGGCAGGGGGGAAGTAAGATTGACGATAAAAGGGCTCAGCACGCTCATCGGTTCGCTGATGGTAACCGCCGAGGTGCCGGTATTCTTCAGGTAGAACGTCTTGCGGGTGAAATTCTGGCAGGAGAGGAGGGTATCGAACTGGATGCTCCGAACGCTCGGGGTAAGTTCGGCCTGCCCCGGCGTGCCGCGCAGCGGGATATTCTGTGTCAGGGGCCAGAGATCGAAATCCACAGGCTGAAGCGCCAGCGATGCCGACGTCCAGTCCTCGGTCTCCGGAGTATAGCGTATCCTGATCGTCTTTCCCTCCCCCGGCGCAAGGGTGAAACGCGCCGGCAGCGGCGCCACCACCTCGAACCGGCCGGCCGGAAGTATCGCCTCCAGATCGATCGATTCATCCCCCGTATTGAAGACGCTCAGCGTATCCTCGGCAAACCTGTCCGAGGTACAGGCCGGAACCTTCAGGTGAAGCTCGCTTCTGGAGGTGACGAGCACCGGAGCGCCTATCGCGTCGGCCATGGAAGCGGCCGGAACGGGCGTTCGCCGTTGCTGCGCGCCGAGCGGGAGCGCAAGGAGGAGAAACAGGAAGGTAGACTGTATGAGTAGTTTCACCGATGTTGGGGATATGCGATTGCGGAAATAGCCCGTGGCCGCTGGAGGGAGGAGATAATGCTTCGGTCGAGCCCATCGGAATCCGGACTTCTGGGCCCCCGGACTTCTGAACCGCCGGACTCCTGGACGTCGTTGACGTACGCCCCACTCCTTTTCGTGCCATGGGCGGCCATTTGCTGTGCGACGGGGCTTCCGCCGGAGTCTGGAAAGGCGTAGCTTGGGGGGAACGGGATTCACAGAACAGGCAGACACCGATGAGCGAAACGATGACCGTGCGCGAGGCGATACGCCGCTTCCTCGAATATCTGGAAATCGAACGGAAGTATTCCTCCAAAACCATCGAGGCCTACCGGTCCGATCTGGAGGGCTCCGAGGTTCCGGGGCGTTCTCCGGGGTTTCTGCCGCATCTGGCGAACGTTCTTGCGATCACCGATCCGCTTCTGTCCGGTGTAACCCAGCGGGAGGTTCGCGGGTACATCGCAGAACTGCATCGCCGGGGGCTGGCCCGCCGGAGCATCGCCCGGAAGCTGGCCTCGGTGAAATCGCTGATGAAGTTCGCCACGGCCCATGGGGTCATCCCCTCCAATCCCGCCCGGCTGGTGCAGACGCCGAAACTGGAGCGCCGCCTGCCAGCGGTGCTGAGCGCCGAGGAGGCGCGTTCGCTGGTGGCGCTTCCCGATACCGGTACGCCGGGGGGGCTGCGCGATGCCGCCCTTCTGGAGCTTCTGTATTCTACCGGGGTGCGCCGAGCCGAGCTCTGCGGTCTGGCCCTCGCCGACGTGGATATGAGCGCCCGCACCATCAAGGTGATGGGAAAAGGGGGGAAGGAGCGGGTGATTCCGTTCGGAGCCCATGCCGCCGATGCCATCCGGGCGTACGCCGCCCGGCGCGGGGAACTGCTGCGCGATGGCACCCCGTTCCTCTTTCTCAGCGATCGGGGAAAGCCGCTGGCGGGCGCCGACCTCTACAAGATAGTGAAGCGGTATATGTCGCGGGTCACCCAGCAGAAGAAGCGGAGCCCCCATGTACTGCGCCACAGCTTCGCCACCCATATGCTGGATGCGGGGGCGGGACTGCGGGATGTGGGGGAGATGCTGGGGCACGCCTCTCTCTCCAGCACCCAGGTGTACACCCATGTGACTATCGAGCGCCTGAAGGAAGCCTACGCCCGCGCTCATCCCCGCGCCGGCGGGGAGCCGCCCGGTTCCGATGCTCCGGAACCTTCTCCGGGCACGCCCCGTACGCCGGACGGGAGCCGGAAATGACCAACGGGCCGGAGACTGGCGCAGATCAGTTCCCGGCACTATCAGATGATGTTGCACAACCTTCTCATGCAGATCATTCGCCTTGTACGCTCCCTTCTCCGGCCGGCGCTTCTGCCGCTGCTGCTGGGGATCTCCGGTTCCGGCGCGGCCGCCCAGAGCATCGGGGATCGCCCGGAGGAGCCGGCCGATACGGTCGCGCAGCGGCCGGCAACCCCCGATTTCGACGTCTTTTCGTTCGGCCTGGAGTTCGTTCCCTCGCCGAACTCCGGCTCCTTCTTCAAGGAGTATCCGGTGCTGGGGGGGAAGGGGAGCCTGGGAGGGTTCGTTGCGCCGTCGTTCATGCTCCGCCTGGCATCCGGCGGCAGTGTGCGGGTGGTGCTCTACGGGGCCTACTCCGGCGGGGAGTTCACCGATCTGTATGATGTGGTCGATACGGTCGGCCCGAACCGTCCGCTGGCCTCTATCGTGGAGAACATCTCCCTCACCTCGATCCCGGTGATGGCCGGGGTGGAATATGCTCCGGTACGGGAGCAGTTCACCACGTATGTGGGGGCCACTGCCGGGGGGGCGTATTCCACTGCGGAGTGGCGCACAACGGTGCGGAACGTCCCGAACTCGGGGTTCGCCCGTCCGGCAACCAACCAGAAGGGGGGGAGTTTTCATCCGGTCTACCGCGTGTATGCGGGGATCGACTACCGGTTCGACCGCAATCTTTGGAGCCGAGGACCGGTCCGTGGCATATTTCTGGAGGGAAGCTATCTCGGAATACCGATACGGCGCGATTACTTCGCGGCGATCCGGAACGAAGCACGAGGACTGCCGGTTCTTCCAGGAGAGGACGATGGAGTCATCGATCTGGGAGGGGTGACGTTCACGCTGGGCGTCAACTTGCAGTTCGTACGGAACTAGGCAGCTACTCAACTGCCGTATAATACCATAGGTGTAGAACATGAACATCAAATTCACGGCCCGTCATTTTCATGCTCCCGAGGAGCTTCAGCGTTTCGCCGAGGCATCGGTTCAGGGGCTTACACAGATCTATGACGGCATCATCACCGCTGAAATCATCGTTGAAGAGCGGGCACATGGCGGCGACGACCAGATGGCGGAGATCATCCTTTCGGTGTACCGCGAGCAGCTGGTCGCCAAGGAGCATTCCAACGATCTGATGAAGAGCCTTCAGGCCTGCGTCGACAAGCTGGAGCGCCAGTTGGTCAAGTACAAGGACAAGCTGCACGAGGGGCAGCGGCCGCACGAGCGCCCGGAGATCGCCCGCAACGAGCCTGAAACCACTCCGTATGATGAAGCCGTGCGGAGTCTGGAAGGAGAGGATGCTGAGGATATGAGATTCTAGCAGCCGGACATCGGCCGGAGTCCGGGCCTGCTCACCGGTAGAGCCCCCCGCCGGTCCGGTAGTCGGTTCTTTGTCTCGTGACGGGAAGCATCACGCCGTATCGTGGAAGCCGAAGCCGGTCCGTATATTGGGCCTTCTTTCAGCTTCCACTTTTTGTTTCTACGATGAGCGCACTCGACTCTCTGCAGGAGATCCGCAAAAAAAACATCACGGTGGGATTTCTCGCCGATGAATGCCGCGAACGGTTCCAGATTCTTCCGGCCAACGAAAACGTGGGGCGGGAGAAGCTCATCACCGATAAGAATCTCCACCGCCCGCAGCTTGCCCTTACCGGCTATACCAAGCTCTTCACCTACCATCGGGTTCAGGTGCTGGGCAATACCGAATACTTCTATCTGCAGAGCCTTGCCCCGGAGCGGCGGCTGGAGGTGTTCCGCAATCTTCTCAGCTTCGATGTCCCCTGTCTGGTGGTCACTACCGGCAACCAGCTGGCCCCGGAACTTCTGGAGATAGCCACCGCACGGGATATCGGGGTGTTCCAGACCGTCCATGAAACCACCAAGGCGGTCTACTTCCTGAGCGATTTTCTGGACGACCAGTTCTCCGCCTATGCGCCGGTACATGGGGCGTTCGTGGATGTATACGGTGTCGGGGTGCTCTTTATCGGACGCTCCGGGATCGGCAAGAGCGAGGTGGCGCTGGATCTGATAGAACGGGGGCACCGTCTGGTGGCCGATGATGTGGTGCTGGTTACCCGGAAAGGTGAGGGTATTCTGATAGGGGCGGGGACCGCTCTGGCCCCCCATTTCATGGAGGTGCGCGGGCTGGGGCTGCTGGATGTGCGGCAGATGTTCGGCATCAGGGCCATCCGTTTCCAGAAGAGGGTGGAGGTGATCGTGGAGCTGGAGGACTGGGACCCGGACGCCGATTATACCCGTACCGGGCTTGATGATCCCACGGCCAGGCTGCTGGAGGTGGATATCCCCTATGTGCGCCTGCCGATCTTTCCCGGAAAGAACATCACCGTGATCGCCGAGGTGATAGCGCTGAATTATCTGCTGAAGCATTACGGCTACAATGCCGCCAAGGTATTCGCCGACAAGCTGAGCGATGCCATCGCCCGGCGCAGTTCCAAAACCGATCGTTCCGGCGACCGTTCCACGCCATATTTCGAACATGACTTCGAGTGAACGATGCGGAGCGAAGGGTAAACCAGGATGGAATTTCTTTCAACATCCACTTTAACTGAACCGCGCCGGTACCAGCAACGCCAGCAGGTGCCGGTTCCGGCGGGGGATTGCGGGGGCTTTATACGTTTTTAATTTTCTACCTTATCTGGATATCAGTGGATAATTCATGTATATTTGCCCCCGATGTCGATGCTCATCACCGACATGGGCTACCCACAAACCCATCTGTTCAGAGTGTCCGGCGTTCACCCTGCTCCGAAGGATAACACTTCCTTCATCTCCGCTTGGAAAGCATACTACACGTAATTCCAAACCTAATCTTCCAATACGACAGAGGCCCTATGAGCACTGCCGATTTTACGCGTCGTCTTTCTTACGCTCTCGTCTGGGGAAGCGTACTTGCCGCTCTCGTTTTTGCTGTCACCGGATAAACCGTTACTCCCAAGCCCACAGGTCCGCAGGTCCCCTTACCCCCATTTATACGCTCTCCAGAGCGTTTTTTCAGATCGCATAACTGCCAGTGGCCCTGTCTGTCGTCATCCTGCGGCATACACCATCGTTCATACCCCGCTCCCAACCTCTCAAGAAGCGCTTCAACGAATATTTAGGGTAGTTTTTTCGATTTACGATTGACGATTTTGGATTTTCGATTGCCTTGTTGCATAAATAAGCGCCGAATTTCCGCCAAAATCGCCCATCTATGTCGGAATGAGATCAATATATTGGGATGACACTACCTGCTCAGTCCGGTTGAAAGCACTGTTTTTTGCGTTATATGCAGGATTGATGTATGCAACAAGGCCATTTTCGATTGATGAGGATGTCTCTGGCCGGTAGCTCGTTGTCCGGCGCTGTTCCAGGTGCCGGCGGCCCATTCTCCCGATGCTCCCGCATGATAGCCGCTCTAAGGAGCAACTTGGCTTATCTACTACCATCCATCTTCAATTTCAGCTTATCTTACCCCCTGTATCGAACGATCCTGTAACGCCCGGCGGGTTGGGGAGTGAAACCGATTCGTAGGGCATAACTCATTCAGTGCCGATTGAAACGTTCGCGGAGTCAGGTGGTGATTGCAGCCTCTACCTCGCCGGAAACAGGCGAGCGTGCCACAGATGGGCCCATCATGCCGGCCGAACCGGCAGAGGGGAACGCCGTGGAAGGAGCGATGCAGGGGGGACCGGATGGGATGGGTTCTCCGGCACATGCCGGTGTGCCCGCCGCGCTCGACGTGGGGAACAAACTGATGCTGGAGTTGCAGGCCGGCCAGCAGTCGGCGCTCAACCGGCTGTTTGCCCTCTACAACCCCAAGCTCTACAGCTTCATCTTCAGGATCGTCGGTGATGCCACAACCGCCGAGGATATCATTCAGGAGACCTGGCTGACGCTCTACGAGCGCCGGGCCGGCTATCAGCCGACCTACAAGTTCTCCACCTGGCTTTTTACGATCGCCCGGCGCAAGGCCCTCAGCGAACTCCGCCGCCGCAGCGTCCGCTCGGCCGTCCGTTCGCTCACCTTTCAATCGAAGGGGGGGGAGAGCGAGGAACTGGAGACGCCGCAGAACACCTTCTGCGGTCCGGATGTCACTGCCGATGGGGTGCTCCTCTCCAAAATCGTGGAGAAGGCGCTGGCACGGCTCTCGCCGCAGCATCGCGAGATCGTGGTACTGCGGGATATCGAAGGGTTCGAAAGCGATGAGATCGCCCAGATCCTTCAATGGAGCCTGAAGCCGGGCGCGCTCCGCAAACGGATCTTCGATGCCCGCGAAGCGTTCCGCAAGGCGATGCTTGCGCTCGGGTACAATGAATAGATATAGATACTTCGCAATAGCCAATACATGATCGACCCCAACCATACTACAGATGATGCTCCGGCAGAGTGGGATCGTTATGCCGATCTCCTGCGGGCGCAGCCGGCCCCGGCGTTGAGCCGGGAGCGTTCGGCCGAACTGCTCGCGAGCATCCATACAACGATATCGGCCCCGCCGAAGAAGCTGGGCTGGACCTCCCGCTGGGTGCTCGTCCCGGCCGCATCGGTGATAACCGCGGTGGTGGTGCTTCTGCTTGCCAGCATCTCGGCGCCCGAGCAGGCTCCGCAGAGCAAGGCCGGTGCTCCGGCGGTGGTCAGGGAGAGCCAGGAGCGTCCCAGGCAGCAGCGCCGCCCGGCGCGCAACCGCCTGCCGGAACCATCCATTCCCGCCACTCCGCTTCCGGCGGCCGTGGACTCGGCCGTTCTTCCGAAGACCGGACCGATTCCGCCGCTGGTGGACCCGGTGGGGCCCGGTGGCTCCCGCGCTCCGCGCAGCACTGCCGCCCGCCAGGGGACATCCCCGGCACATCCTTCGGCGGCACAGCCGTAACCGGTCTTCGGCCCGGAGATTCCATATCCGTTCAGCATGCAAGACGCCGCGTGACAATATCGTCCGCGGCGTCTCGTAGTATGGAAACGGCCGGAATGCGTCGGTTGAAGCATGTTTCCGTATCTTAACGGCTGGCCGGTCTCACCAAAGACCAAATCGAACCGAATCGCACAGATTCCGTACGAAACTCATTCATCATTCCTCTTCTATGAACAGCACGTCTTCGCTCTCACGCCGGGCGACGCGTTTCGGGGCATGCGCTCTGATTGCTCTGACAATCGCCTCGTGCACCAAGAAGCCGGGGGAAGACAACCCCAACGGCGGCGGGAACACGCAGGCTGCCGGTGATCCGGTGACCGGCGACTGGATCGTGATCCACGAGCTCTCCGATGCCGAGTCGCTGAACCTTATCACTGCCGGTGATGCAACCTCGCAGGAAGTACACGCGCTGATGTACGAACCGCTTACCACCACCGATCCGTTCACGCTGGAGCCGATTCCCTGGCTTGCCGATTCCCTGCCGAAGGTGAGCGAGGACAGGCTGACCTATGACTACACCATCCGCAAGGACGCAAAGTTCAGCGATGGGCATCCCATCACCGCCGACGATTTCATCTTCTATCTGAAGTCGATCAAGAATCCTCTGATTCCGAATGCGGCGCCGCTGCGCGGATATTATACCCGCGTGGAGAAGATGGAGCGCGCCGATGGGGATTCGATGCGCCTGCGCGTGACGATGAACGAGCCGTATTATCTGGCCTCGCAGTTCGTGGGGGAGATCGTGGCGTTCCCGAAACATGTCTGGGACCCGCAGGGGATCAGCGACAAGTTCACCTTCGAGGAGCTGAACAAGAACGATCCGAACAAGAACCCGGCGATCGCGCAGATGGCCGAGATCATCAACGATGTCAACAAGAACTTCGACAAGAAGTATCTGGTCTCCTCCGGCCCCTATATGTTCGATGAGTTCCGCCGGAACGACCGCCTGATCCTGGCGCGCAACACCAACTACTGGAACACCGCCAGCAAGCTGGGCAAGGTCTACCCGGATCGTATCGTCTACAAGACCATCAACGATCCCACAGCCGCCAACGCGGCGCTCAAAAGCGGCGATCTGGACTTCTATCCGACGATGGAGAAGATCACCTTCAACAACGAGCGCACCAAGTTCCAGCAGAACAACCTGAAGGAGGCCGTCTACGATTATCCGGCCTACGTCTACATGGGCTACAACCAGCGCCGCCCCATATTCCAGGACAAGAACGTCCGCATGGCGTTCTCGCATGCGCTGAACCGCGATGCCATCGTCAAGACCATCTACTTCAACATGGCCCGCCCGGTGCAGTCGCCGATCTTCTACAAGCGCCCGGAGGCCGATACCACGCTGCCGCCGATCCCATACGATCTGGAGAAGGCCAAGCAGTTGCTGGCCCAGGCCGGCTGGAGCGATTCCGACGGCAACGGCATCCTGGACAAGGTCATCAACGGACAGAAGACCGATATGCGCTTCAAGATCCTGCTGAACTCCGGCAACAAGGCGCGCGAGTCGATGGCGCTGATCTTCGTGGACGCCCTGAAGAAGATCGGTGTGGATGCCAGCACCACCAGCCTTGAGTGGGCCACGTTCCTGCAGCGCACCCGCGATGGCGATTACGATGTGTTGGTGGGCGGCTGGGCGATGAGCGCCACCGAGGGGGATATGTACCAGATCTGGCACTCGAAGTCCGCCGAGAAGGGGGGATCGAACTATATCTTCTACAAGAACCCGCAGCTCGACGCGATCATCGAGCAGATCCGTGGCGAGTTCGATTTCGAGAAGCGGAAGGATCTGTACAGGCAGGCGCAGCGCATCATCTATGATGACCAGCCCTACTCCTTCCTGGTCTCCCCGAAGAACACGGGCGCCTATCACAACCGCTTCCAGAACGTGCAGTTCTACGCCCCGCGTCCCTGCTACAACCCTGGGTTCTGGTGGGTGCCGAAGACCGCGCAGAAGTATAACACTTCCCAGCCGGTGGCCTCGAACTGACGAGCCGCCGATAGCATGACGTTTATTGAATACGGGCCTCCGGAGACGGGGGCCCGGTTCGTTCTGGGGATTTTGGATTTTCGATTGGGGGAGAAGATTTACGATTGACGATTTGGGGGAGAGAAGAGATCTTCGACTGGGGAGGGCTGTAGGATGCTGGCTCCGGGGAGGGCAGATTCTCTCGCACGCCGCAGTGCCGGCAGGGGGCAGGCTCCGGATGGCTCGAAGGCTATCTTCCCTATCTTTGCGCTCCGGCGTTTTCTCTCCTCCTCATCACTCGTTCCCGATCTCATGGCATACCGATACCACTGCTCCCGTGCGCGCATCGTCTTCCCTGTTCTGATGGTTCTGCTGGTGTGCGGCACGCTCGGGGCGCAGCCGCGCACGAAGAAATCCCGTGCACGTTCCACTCCCGTCACCGGCGGGCGTGTGGCGCTCCATGCGGTCTCCGGACCGGAATCGCTCAACCTCATCACCGCCGGCGATGCTCTTTCGCAGGAGGTGCATGGGATGATGTACGAGATGCTTGTTACCACCGATCCCTTTACGCTGGAGCCGGTCCCCTGGATAGCCGAATCGCTCCCGGTGGTCAGCAGCGATCATCTGGTCTACGAGTACCGGCTCCGCCGGGACGCCCGGTTCAGCGATGGGCATCCCATCACCGCCGACGATTTCATCTTCTATCTGAAGTCGGTAAAGAACCCCCGGATACCGAATGCGGCGCCGCTGCGCGGATATTATTCGCGGGTGGAGAGGCTGGAGAGGATCGACGGCGACCCGTACCGGCTGCGGGCGGTGATGAACGAGCCCTACCATCTCGCCGCCGATTTCATCGGGGGGATGATGGCGTTCCCGAAGCATATCTGGGACCCCCAGGGGATAAGCGATGCCATCACCTTCAACCAGCTGAACGGTGATGATTCCCGAAACCCCGCCATCGAGCGCATGGCCGAGATCATCAACGATCCCGCGAAGAGCTTTGCAAAGCCCTATCTGGTGGCGTCCGGACCGTACATATTCGGGCATTTCCGCGAGAATAATGAGCTGCTGCTGCTGCGCAATCGGAACTACTGGAACCGGGATCACAAGCTCGGCAAGGCGTATCCGGATTCGATCGTGTACGCCGTCTCCGGCAGCGAGGTCTCGGGGCTGGAGGTAATGAAGTCGGGGATGGCGGATTTCACGAACACCGTCAAGAGCACCGATATCGTGGGGCAGGAGGCGATGCTGGAGCGTCTGGGGCTGGCGGTTGATTCCTACGACTATCCAGCCTACATCTATATCGGCTACAACCAGCGCAATCCCCTTTTTCAGGATCGGCTGGTCCGTACCGCGCTCGCGCATACCATCGACCGCCCAGCCCTGATACGGCAGCTCTATGCGGGACTTGCCCGGCCGGTGCAATCGCCGATCCACTACAAGCGCCCCGAGTACGATTCCACCCTGCCGGAGATACCGTTCGATCTGAAGAAAGCCAGCCAGTTGCTTGCCCAGGCTGGCTGGAGCGATTCGGACAGGGATGGGGTGCTGGATAAGGTCATCGACGGGGAGCGGAACGATTTCCGGTTCCAGATCCTGGTGAACGAGGGCAATGCCTCGCGGCGTGCCATTGCGGCGATGATGGCCGCCCACCTGAAGATGCTGGGGATCGAGGCGGATATCGAGGTGCTGGAATGGGCCCGGTTCCTTCAGCGCACCCGTGATGGCCGCTACGACGCGCTGATCGGCGGCTGGGCGACCAGTGCCACCGAGGGGGATCTGTTCCAGATCTGGCATTCGGAATCGGCCGGCAGGGGAGGCTCCAATTATATCAACTACGGCAATCCGGAACTGGACAGCGTGATAGAGGCTATCCGCACCGAGCACGATTTCGAGAAGCGCAAGCCGCTCTACCGGCAGGCGCAACGGATCATCCATCAGGATCAGCCCTATACGTTCCTCTTTTCGCCACAGAGCGTGGCGCTCTACCGCAACCATCTCCATGTGGGCTTCTATGCCATCCGTCCCGGATATAACCCAGGGATGTGGTGGGTGGGGAAGTAGGGGGTAAGAGCCCGGGGGGCGGGGGAATCCGGGGCTGGTGGAACGAGAAAAAGAGAGAACGCCATCGGTGCGCTCGTCATACCGGTGGCGGGCGCAACCGGTATCGTACACTGCCCGGCCTCCTTGTTCATAGCTGCCATTTCTGCCGGTTGCTCTGCAATCGTGTCCCCCGAATCGTACTCTTTGTCCGGGCGCAGTGACGCTATGGCAGCGGCCTAGAAAATAAAAGGCTCAAAATCTTTGAATTTTCGAATGGCATGGGATTGATGTGAAGTTCTGGCAGTTGTCGGGGAGATTTTCCCCGTCCCCGGTCACCGGGGAGCAAATTGTCAGTACAGTACATATGCTTTAGGAGGATTAAGCCATGTCAGTAGTTCGTTTTAACCCGATGAGTGATGTCTTCTCGTTCCAGCGCGATCTGAACCGTCTCTTCGATACCCTGGTACCCGCTCCGCGCCGTTCCGCCGATGCCGAGCCGGAGACTGCGGTATGGCGTCCGGCTGTGGACGTTCATGAGGATGAAAATGGTTTCTACATCGATCTGGAACTGCCGGGGCTGAGCCGGGAGGATGTGAAGATCAACTTCCAGGAGGGAACGCTTACGGTCTCCGGCGAGCGCCGCTACGCCCACGAGAAGAGCGAGCCGGCGGGCAATCCGGAAAACGGCGAATCCGGCAATGCCCCGGTGCAGGCCAGGGAGAAGAGCGTGCATCGCATGGAGAGGATCTACGGCCGCTTCTTCCGGAGCTTCAACCTTCCCTCCACGGTGAACCCCGAGGGGATCAGGGCCCGCTTCGACAACGGCGTTCTGACCGTCTCGGTGCCGAAGGCGGAGAAGCTGAAGCCGCGGCAGATCGAGATCGGATAACTATCGCGGAAACCGTGGTGGCCGGCCTGGGATGCGATGAGAGGATAGGATGCGATACGATGAGCCCAGGCCGGTGCCTTCCGGTTCCCACGCGGATCTGGTTCTATGGGTATGATGAGTGATTCCTGATGGTGATTTCTGGTGGTTATGTGGAGCAACCCGGTCCGGGCAGTACAGTCCCGGGCCGGGTTGTTGTATGAACGGAGAGAGGTGGGGAGCCGAGGGGCGGAGAGGAGGAAGAACACCCGTAGCACCGAATTTCTCCGTTCCTGCCACCAGCCACCAACTACTCTCTGCCAACCCCTAAAAACTCATCACTACTATCCTCTCTTTTGTGTAAATTTGCTCTCTTTCTTGGAACGGGAGTATCGTAGGCGTTAACTTTATCCGTTTTCTCCGTGGATTCAATTCATAGAGGGAGGGCTTGACATATGCCCAAAGAAGATATACGGCGCCGGCCGGCCATGGAGATCGCGATCTCCAGCCTTGGCGATGGCGACCATCCGTTCGCATTCGATGTGCCGGCGGAGAAGATAGGTCTGGACGAGTCCTTTCTGGGGAATGTGAAGGTGGAGGGGGTGCTGCGGAAGGTTTCCAGGCAGATCATCCTGGAGGGAACCATCAGCACCGGCTACCTGAAGGAATGTGACCGCTGCCTGGCCGAGATCAGGCGCGATGAGGAGGTCCCGCTGGAGCTTTTCTACCGGACCACGGTGACCGGGGAGCGGAACAGGGGCGATGATGAGGTGGATGGCGATATCCGGGTGATCGATCCGGATCAGGAATCGATCGTGCTGGATGAGGAGGTGCGGCAGACGATCCTTCTGGCGATTCCGCTGAAGATGCTCTGCCAGGAAGGCTGCAAGGGTATCTGTGCAACGTGCGGCGCCGATCTGAACCGCGAGACATGCCGTTGCCAGGAGCCGGAGATCGACCCCCGCTGGGAGAAGCTGGCCGATCTGCTGAAGAATAAAGACAAATAGAACGATAATTTTCACATAGACATTCATTCTAGGAGGATCTCATGCCTAATCCAAAGCGCCGGCACTCTAAGTCGCGCCGCGACAAGCGCCGCACCCATTACAAGGCTACGCCGGCTGCATTCGGGAAGTGCCCCAACTGCTCCGCGCTGAAGCTCAATCATACCGCCTGCAGCAGCTGCGGTTATTACAACGGTCGCGTCGTCGTCAGGACCAACGAGACCGTCTAACGATGCCCTCCCCCAGGAGGGAGCCATCTGTCTGGCGTCCGCCGGAACGTGCAATTCCCAGCGCTCATCTGCTCTCCCGGTCGCCATGACCGGAACGGATGGGCGCTTTTTGCTAGCACTTCGCACTCTTACACCCGATCAATACAGCACGAGGCTCGTACATCATGGAAAACATCGAAGCGGTAATCGAGATTCTGGATAATGCCATCGAGATGGAGAGGACCCTCCAGGATTATTACAAGCATGCGTCGCGGCATACCGACAACCTCACGCTGATGAAACAGCTGGAAGGGATGGAAGAGCGGCATATGAGCATCGCACGCAGGCTGAGCAAGCGGCGCGAGGATCTCCAGAAGATGAGCGGGAGCGGAGTGCTGAGCAATACCTTCGAGGCCATCGGCGACGCCATCGCCGCTACGATCGCCGGGCTGCCGGTAGGGCTGATCCGCGCCGAAACCGATCCCTCCAGCGAGTACCTCCTGGATGCCGAGGAACGCCTGCTGGCCCATTATTCCGAACTGGTGGGCTCGCTCGATCCCGATACCGCTCTGATCGTGCAGGAGGCAATCCGCAACTGCACCATGAACATCGAAATCCTGCAAGGCTAAAGCCGACAGCCAGGAGGTAGAGAGCCGGGGAGTTGTCAGAGAGCCAGGGAGTCGGGGAAAAAGGGAGCTTGCGCCAGCCCGGTTCCGGCTCCTGCCGGCCTTCCGCCCCGGACGCCATACTGTCCGACTCCTGGCCCGCCGGACCCCCTGGACTTTTACCTTTCCGCCGTGGGTGATTTTCTCGAACAGTTCGATGGGCTCTACCAGGTGCTCTACTCGGTTCTGCCGAGGGGGATGCGGGCGTTTGTAACGCCGGTGCTGGTTGTGCTGGCCGTGATGATGGTTGCCGCACTGATCCGGCAGGTGGTGGTGAAATGGCTTCAGACCTACAGCAGCCGCACCAGCAACCCCTACGATGATGTGATCGTGGGGATCATCTACCGTCGGTTTCTCTTCTGGGCGCTCCTGGTGGCGCTGCTGATGGCGATCCCGGAGATGCCGTGGCGCAACGGTGTGATGCAATCGGCCGAGATGCTGGTCACCGCGACATTCGTGGTATCGCTGGCGCTGGCAATCGGGCGCACGCTGAGCGCTATCGCCCCGTTATATGCGGTTACCACCGGAACGGGGCTGAGCGGCACCACCCTCATCAAGTATGTGGTTCAGTTCCTGGTGTATGCGGTCGGTGCCTCCATCATCCTCTCGATGTTCGATATCTCGGTGGCCCCGGCCAT
>JBMDXA010000030.1:0-1748 GCA_048594725.1 Candidatus Kapaibacteriota bacterium | reverse complement strand
TGCCGTTGACCTTCTCCATCGGGGCCTAGCGAAGCCCGAAACCCGAAGGGGTTCGGCCGGAGACTGGAGCCCGCCTGCGGGCGACGGGCGGAGTAGGGCCGACGACCCGGCCGGTACGGACGGGGAGCCGAAGGTGGCCTGCCCTTGCCCTTGATTTTGAAGTTGATTTTGAAAACATCCGGCAATAATGAGCAGACCGGAAAAAACCGTAACAATGCCAGCAGAACACAGGAGCAGATGAGAGGGATCTGTATGCAGATGAGGGCGAGGAGGCTGAGGGGAGAGAGCGGGTACGCCGCAGGCGTTCCCGCCCTGCCCGGTTCCCCGGAGGGGAACGCCCTTCCCGGCTTTTGCCGTTCCGGGCACGGACTCAGAAATCGTCTTCCTCTTCAGAATCGAAGTGATATTCCGCAGCTTTAATCAGCTCCGGCAGACCGTTACCCGCCGGGGAGATGATCCCCACCTGGTGGCACAGGTGCATCATATCCGCTACAAAATCGACGATAACGCTTCCCACCGGCTCACCATCTTCAGCCATGCCGGTGCGTTGCGCGAACAGCCACAGCGCTTCGGCGGCCAGGGCGGCGCGCTGCCGATTGTCGTGTATCACCACGGGAAAATCTGCGATCGGCAGCTGTGCCGCCAGCGTTTCCAGCTCTGTCGCCGGAACTGTCTCAGCCACAGTGTGTTCCGGGGCTGTATCAGTCAGGTTAACTTTCATCATTATTCTCCCTCTCTGTGGCAGGCCACCCCCGCAGGGGTGGCCTGCCTCCCTTATGCCAGACCCAGCGCCGGATAAACGCTGCTGCCGTTATCTGCATCCGCAGACGCCCCCAGACCGGAATACACCGTGGTCATGAACTCCTGCCAGCGCCCGAACGGCATGGCGGGGATGTGCGCGGGTTTTCCTGCGCGCAGAGCATTTACAAATGCCGTCGCCTGTGCGACAGTTTGCGGGTCAAATATCACGGATCTCATCCTCCAGTTTGTTTTGACGTGGTCGACACCTGGTCCGTGCCGACCTTTGATTAAGCAGGGCTTAGCCCTGCTTTTTTAATGCCCGGAATTCGCTGAATCCCCGGCAAAAAACGTGCTGACGAGACTGTCTCTGATCTGCTCCGGCGTCATCCTCCCCGACGAACCGGAACGCGGCAGAAGCCGTGTCCATTTTGATGCTGTTCACCTTCCCCTTCAGCCACCCTACCGACGGCATGCCGCTACCAAACATCTCTTTCGCGCTGTTCCAGATGTCCACCTGGCGGGCGTGATCGTGTTCAAGTGTCATCACCTGACACAACTCCAGGGTAATGCGGTCGTGCATCAGTTCCTCAATCAGCGCCGGAGCAAGATTCGCCAGGCTGAGGATGCGCTGGACGTGACGGGCAGTGAAGCCAAAGAGATCGCCGATCTGCGCCGGGGTGGATCCCTGCTCTGCCATCCTGCGGAACCCGGTCAACTGCTCTGCCGGGTGCATTTTGCGGCTTTTTTCGTTTTCAGCCATCGAGGCCGCGACCGCCAGATGCGCCGGGATACGTTTGACCGGGACGAACGGCTCATCAGCCCCGGTGAAGCCTTCCGCGACGAGTACGCCCGTCGCGCGGGTGCGTCCGCTGCCGCACACCACACCGAGCAGGCCGTCCGGATGATCGACAACCACCAGGTTATGCAGGAACCCCAGCGCCTTAATGCTGGCGGCATACCCGGCGATTTCCTCGTCAGTATGGGGCACGATGCGGACGTTATAGTCC
>JBMDXA010000003.1:0-6839 GCA_048594725.1 Candidatus Kapaibacteriota bacterium | reverse complement strand
CCGGGAAATCGCCGTAGGGATCATCCACCTTGCTCCATCCGCGTATCTCCCGTGCCTTGTTGACCCCGGCCAGGAAGAGAATGGCCTCCAGAAGATGCATGCCCCAGCAGCACCCGCGTCCGAACGAGATGCCGAGTTCCTGATCCTCGAACGGCTTTTCGAATGCCACCATCACCCCGCGCGGCGGAAGCGCCGTGATAGGGGTGCAGATAGCCACTCCCATCTGCGAGTCCACCATCTTCTCCCGTCCGGCATACACGTCGTAGCAGGCATTGTAGATGATGGTGGCTGGGAAATCCGGCCCTTCCTGATTGGCGAAGCAGATGCTCCTGGGCTGCTTCTGCGGCTTCGGCGACAGGGTGAAGGTGATATAGGTCTCCTTGCCGAACTTCTTGGTAAGAAGCTTGCTCTTGCCGTACAGCTCCCAGACCGCGATGTTGAACTCGAACTGGGCGCGTCCGAGCTGGTTGCGCACGCGGCGGTCCAGCTCCAGGCGCATGAATGCCTGAAAGTCGATATGCTCGGTGCTGATCCACCCGTTGGGAAGCGAGGCGGTGATGGGAATGCTGATGGTGGAGCCCTCGAACTCGATCTGCCGTCCTACGGGGAAATGTCCAAGCTGGGCGGTGTGAATCTCGCAGAGGCGATCGATGCTACAGCAACTGCTCATGGTGTCCTCCGTGGTGAAAAGAGATTGTGGCGAATACGCCCGTTCTACGGACGCAGGGGGGAGCATAGGGGGTATGGTGAGATGGCGGCCGGGGGAAGGGCCGCATCGTGCCCCACGGGCGATGGTACGGGTTTGCTGGGGCAATAACTTCTTCCGGATTGCTGTTTGCTGTGCCCCGCGCCGATCGTATCCATGTCAGAGCGCAAAGGATGTTCCGACGCGAAGAGAGCTATGGAATATCCTATCGCCATCATCATCCAATCCGGATATCCCCCATGAAAAGTAGTAGTCGCCGAAAATCCTTCCTCTGCCTGCTATGAAACGGGGCGTTTCGAATCCGACCCCTGCCGCCGCTCCGAGCGTGAATACGGAAAGCTCCGGTATCGACCTCTGACCGGAGGGGCCACAGGTGATTGTAACGGCATCCCTGCGTACGGATGTTCCGGTAACCCCTCCTAGAAGATTGAAGCTCCCCGCCTCGGCATCGCCCGAGGTTCTGAAGCGCAGCCATAATTCCACGGGAATCATACGAGCATGGAACGTTTGTTCGCTGGCTGGAGGGAGAAGTTCGCAGGAGACCACATTAAATGCATTCAAGAGAACCCCGCCGGTCAGTTGTGCGGAAAAATGAGGGAGGAGATGATACGTGATACCGGCGCCATATGCCGGGCCCGCCTCCTGCGTATAGGCCAGGGTCGTGTATCCTATCCCTCCCCATATGCCGGCTTCAATCTGTGCGGAGGAAGAACAAGGTGCGGATAGTACAACAACGGTACAGAGGAATAATCGTATGAATGCTGGTGCCAGGCGCTCCAGCGGGCAACGGTAACGAGTTGAGGATATCATATCGATTTCTTGTATGGAGGGAAATATACAGCAGGGATGCGAAATCTCTGCTGTATATTTTTGTATATCTATCTGGCGATGATGAGAGGCTTGCTTAGCACAGCATTCTGTGCACTGATGTTGATAACATACATACCTGCCACCATACCTTTCAAGGAAAGCGTTTCATGCTCCGATTGAACCAACTTGGAGCTGACAATGTTGCCTTGCAGATCAAGGATTGAGAGCGTTGCCCCAATATGAGATGGTGCCAGCGTGAGGTTTACCATATCCGATGTCGGATTCGGATACAGAACTCCAAACTCCTCGTTATCTCCTGTGAACGGGATCGCCGATGGATTCTCGCCCGGAATGATAGCATTCGTTGGCGGGCAATCATCATCGACGTCCAGGCAGAATACGGTAGGTTCGGACTCGCCGCATTGGTTGCGTGCCGTGACAGTGACACAAAACTGTTGCCCTTCGATATCCGGGCGAGCTGTAAACCAGTTCGCACGAGTAGACCAGTTTTGAAGAGCTGCCGTGTGATCTATGACTGTGCCACCGACGTTTGATGTGAATGCAAGGCGATACTCGGTAGAACAGGCTGCCGGTTGCTTACTCTTGTCCCGATCGACCATAAAGAGGGTGCCAGGGCGGCGGGGGATGCATGTCGGAATATTTCCCCCATAGGTAGTAATCACAGGTTTTGATGGAACGCCACTGGTGATGTTTTTGGTAAATGATCTTGTATATCCCTCACAGCCCGGTATCTCGACTACAACCGTCACGCTCCCATTGCCTGTTGCTGTCACCTGGGCGGTGCGGCCACCTTGTACATCCGGATTGACCGTCACATTCCCTTCAGCATGCCAAGTATAGGTTGCGCCTGGCAGATCCGGGGCTATTTCCATCAGATGAGGGTTGGCATCACAGAAACATTCCTCACCTGTTGGTCCGGTAAGCTGAAGGAGCCCAAGATCTCCGGCACACATTTCCTTATGATCCCGACAGCGGATGGTCCTGACATTCCCGCCACACATGCAGCTGTTGAGTTCATCCCCCATGGAAATATAGCACATGTCACCACCGATGAGCTGGCCGTTCGTGATGAAGGTTACTACAATGTATGCGGAGGTGGCTACCACAAGCCCTTGAGATGCGCCGGCCAACAGGCCTACCAGAGCGCCCCCACAGTACCACGGAACCTTGGACATCACTTCAGTGGTGATAGTTCCCAGAACACATCCGAAGAAACCGAAGTTAATCCCCTGTGCGGAAATGCCACGGGTTGACATTTGCGTGCACCATAGCTGGCGATCATGCGTGATGCAGCATGCGATCAGATCCACCCAAATGTTCCCATAGCAGGGAACATTGATTCTGACCTTATTGATGTTGAATGGCCCAGACCCTCCGCTGCCAAATCCGGAACAGATATCGTCATGGGGATAGTAGGCAGTGCAGGGGGTGTTTTCTTGCGGACAATATTCACAGTCGGCATCTGCGGCTGCCGCCATCTGAATCGAAGCGAAGTAAGCTCCAAATGCTGACCACTTTAATGTTTCCCTGCGTACCGAATCAACTGTACGAACGGTACTGGGAGGGATGCCCGGGCCGGTCGGGAGATCGAGCTCATATTCTCCCTGGTTCAAAGTTGGCCGGAATGTAATGTTTGCCAACACGGTGCTGGTAGTGGTATTCTTGATAACTACCCTATACTTATTCGTGCCCGCATTGAAAAAACAGCGCATCACAACATTGGCTGAATCCGTCATCTGCTCGTTCGCGAAACCGATATACGTTGGGTTCGGATCATTGCTCTCGCTCGGCGACACAGCATCAATGGAGTACGAGGGACTGTTGGCTCCCGGGCCAATCCCAAGATAATATATCTGGCTGCCGAGATCACGAATTACAAAGTTGGTGCTATCCAGTTGAGCATTGGCAAACCCGCTGATAGCTAGCCAGAGGATTGCCAGGACGTGGGCGAGGATTACATTTTTCATGGCAGATCATAATAAAATGAGGGATTTTTCGGCATGACCTCATGCCGAGTGATTCGTTTGCTTGCTGCTGTGTTGCCATATCTGTTCAGTGGGTTGGCCCTATGCCTGAGCTCGCGTTGGAGATGTATACTTTGTAAAATAGTTAAGGATACCATCAGCTGTCCAGGGATCGGCAGGTAGGGTATCATGGAAGAAAAGTACTCATGGCAGAAGGCCAATGAATGACGGCATCTGGGGAGCGAGTCTGGGCGTATGCATGAACATATTCTGATCTAAACGTATATGTATCGAAATATTTAAGTCAAGGATATTTCTCATATCCTTGTGGGCGGCATCAAAAAAGATAGCGCTAGTTCAAATGCGGCATCCGTTGCCTGTCCGGGCTATCTCCGCACCCCCGTAACTCCTGAAAGATTTGCTCCCCAATCCCCACTCCTTCGCTATCTTCATTCGTCATTAGCTCGCGGCTGGCGCGGTTCCTCCGATACACGGAATAGGGCACGCCGGCCGGGAATTATCCGTAAGAGAACACCGTTCCGATGGCTAAGTCGCTTGTGATCGTGGAGTCCCCCGCAAAGGCGAAGACGATCAATAAATATCTCGGGGAAAATTACATCGTGGAGGCATCGGTGGGTCATGTGAAGGACCTGCCGAAAGGAGACCTCGCGATCGATGTGGATGGCGGGTTCGTCCCCACCTACGAGCTTATCAAGGGGAAGGAGGATGTGGTAAAGCGCCTTCAGAACCTGGCCGGGCGGTGCGACCGTGTGTTTCTCGCCACCGACCCGGACCGCGAGGGGGAGGCGATCGCACATCACATCGCCGAGGAGATCCGCGACCGCAACGGCAATATCCAGCGCGTGCTTTTCAACGAGATCACCAAGTCCGGCATCACCGCGGCCATGCGCCAGCCGCGCGATATCGACCAGGGCATGGTGGAGGCGCAGGAGGCGCGCCGGGTGATGGACCGTCTGATCGGCTACAAGGTGAGCCCATATCTCTGGCGCACCTTCACCGGCGAGTCGCGGGGTCTCTCGGCCGGGCGCGTGCAGTCGGTGGCGTTGCGGCTGGTGGTGGAGCGGGAGCGGGCCATCAACTCCTTCATCCCGATAGAATACTGGAACCTGATAGGGCATTTCCGGACGCGGGACGAATCGGAGATCGCCGCCCGGCTGATCCGGTTCGACAACACCGATATCCGCAACCCGAGCGGCTCGGCCACGGAGCTGAAGGAGAACAGGGAGTCACTTCCGTTCATCTCCACCAAGGCGCAGGCCGAGGCGTTGCGGGAGCGGGCGCTGCGGGAGTCGTATCACATCGCCTCCATCACCAGAAAGGAGGTGAAGCGGAACGCGCCGCTGCCGTTCACCACCTCCACCATCCAGCAGGAGGCATCGCGCCGGCTGCGGATGAACACGGCCCGCACGATGAAGCTGGCCCAGCAGCTCTACGAGGGTGTGGATCTGGGCAAACAGGGGCGTGTGGGGCTCATCACCTACATGCGCACCGATTCCACCCGCGTCAGCGAGGAGGCGGTGGATGCGGCCGGGGAGTTCATCTACGAGAACTACGGCAAGGAATATCTCCCGCCGGGACGCATAGCCGCAACCAGCAGCGATACCCGCAAGAGCGCCCAGGGGGGCAAGGCGATCGTGAAGAAGGGGAAGCCGAACGTGCAGGACGCGCACGAGGCGATACGCCCCACCGATCTGAAGATCACCCCGAAGGAAGCGCGCAAGAGCCTGGACAAGGAGCTGGCCGATCTCTACGAGCTGATCTGGAGCCGCTTCGTCGCCAGCCAGATGGCCGCCGCGATCTTCGACCAGACGACCGTGGATATCATTGGCGGTCCCTTCCTGTTCCGCGCCACCGGCCGGATCACCCGGTTCAACGGCTGGATGCAGGTATATGCCGATATCGAGGAGGAGGAGGGGGGAACGGCCTCCGGCAAGGGAGGCGCCGCCAGGAAAAAAGGGAAGGGGGATGCCGGGAGCGACGATACGGAGAAGGATCTGGAGACCGTCCTGCCGCAGAACATCCGGGAGAATGATCCGCTCCGGCTGGAATCGATCGAGACCAGGCAGAGCTTCACCAAGCCTCCGGCACGGTATACCGAGAGCCTGCTGGTGAAGGAGATGGAGGCCAAGGGGATCGGGCGGCCGAGCACCTATGCGGCCATCATCTCCACCATCCAGGAGCGTGGCTATGTGGAGCAGCGCGAACGGAAGCTGTACGCGGCGGAGCTGGGCATGAAGGTCTGCGATGCTCTTGTGGCGGCGTTCCCGGCGCTCTTCGATGTGAAGTTCACCGCGCGGATGGAGGGGGATCTCGATACCATCGCCGGCGGCAAGGCAACCTATGTGAAGGTGATGCAGAGCTTCTACAAGCCGCTTCTCTCGGCGCTCCAGACCGTGGGGCGGCTGGGAGGAGGGGGCGGGGGAGGAGGAAAGGGATTTCAGCTCCGCCACAAGACCACCGAGGATGGCCGCCCCGCCAGGGGAAAGGTGGAGGGCGCCAAAAGCGATGCGGTCTGCGAGAAGTGCGGTTCGCCGATGGAGCTGCGCCTCGGCAACTACGGGCATTATCTGGCCTGCCTGGGATTTCCGAACTGCCGTAATATCATATCGGCGACGGAGGATGGGAAACCCCGCCCCCGTCTGGGCTCCGCATCGGGGGTAGCCGGGCCGGGCACATCATCGTCGGCGGTTGCTCCGGCGGCCGAAGGGGCCGCGACTCTCTGCGACAAATGCGGCTCGCCGATGGTGCGGCGCAAGGGGCGCAACGGCGGGGAATTCTACGGCTGCTCCAATTATCCCACCTGCACCGCCACCAAGGCCATCCCGCTTGGAGTGATCTGCCCCGGATGCGGCCAGGGGGATATCGTGGAGCGTGTGGGGGGGCGCTACAGCAGCGTCTTCTACGCCTGCACCCGGTATCCGGAGTGCCGGTTCACCTCCGGTCTGAAACCTCTGAACCGTCCCTGCGCCAAATGCGGCAACACCTGGGTGACACAGGCCTGGAGCAAGGACGAGGGGGAGTTCATCGAGTGCCCGAAATGCAAGGCGAAAGGGTGAGGGATTTTTCGATTTTCGATTTACGATTTTGGATTTTCGATTGGGGAGAGAGTCCGGTGCGGTTCTACAGGGAACACCGATAGAGGCGTACTGCGAGAATTTCCGATTTACGATTTTGGATTGGCAACTATATACTCCAGCGACCCTGAGTGGGCACGTCCAGAAGAGTCCCACGCAAAGGCGGGGAGGCGCCCAAAAACAACGCGTCTTTTGGCCGTCGCGCCGTTGGGGGGTTGCTAGGGGCTGGGTGGGGGTATGAGG
>JBMDXA010000029.1:0-1135 GCA_048594725.1 Candidatus Kapaibacteriota bacterium | reverse complement strand
GAGTATGCCCACCTCGTGGCCCGCTCTCCTGTGTTCTTCCACCAGATCCCGGACATGCCGGAAGATCCCTCCCACCGGAGAGCGGAAACAATGCAGGATGCGCAGGGGGGTGGCCGGCATCGTCTATCAGAACAGACGCTCGCGGATGTAGATTGTATCACCTGCAAGAACGGGGGCGGCGATACCGGTTCGCCCGGTGACGCTTCGTCCGTTGATCCTGCGGGTAACGTCCACATCCTGCTGGTTGCCGCGAGACGTGAAGCCGCCGGCGATAGCCACGGCGTTCTGTGCGGTCATGCCTGGAACGTAGGAATACTGGCCCGGCCGGCCCACTTCGCCCATGACGAAGACGGGCCTGTAACGATCGATCTCGATGCTGACATCCGGATCGCGCAGGTACCCCTGTTTCAAGCGGCCGGCTATCGACCCTTCAAGGGCCGGCAGGGTCTGGCCGCGGGCGGCAACCTGCCCAACCAACGGGAACGCGATATAGCCTGCCTGATCGACGGTAGAGGTGTTGGTGAGGCCGGGCTGTTCAAAGACGGTCACGCGGAGGCGATCGCCGCTATCGAGCCTGTAGGGCTGAACAGCCGCTTCCTCGAACCCCTTCGTTGCCGGGGCGTGGGAAGTGCATCCGCTCAGCACCGCAACAGTGGTTGCAAGGGCAAGCGCCAAAACTTTGGATCGGGCAAAGGCCATTTCCCGTTCAGACTCCGGCTGTTCATACCATTTGGCGCGATTATCATTCCGTTAGGGTTAATAGCCGGTAAAGCCCGGCCGAAATTGGAGTGGCGCTAAAACCGCCGTCATTAACGGTCGGGTTACCATGGTCCTTTACGTTTCGCGTGATCAAAGATGCGGAGCTGGTCATGTCAGGCGTAAACGGCAGTCATCAGGACGTGGATATCGATCTCGGCCGCGTGATCGCTGCTGTATGGGAGCGTAAGGGCCGCATAATTGCGGTGACGGCTTTCGCAGCATTGGCGGCACTGGTGTCAACCAGCCTGATGAAGCCGAGCTACAGGGCGGAAACGCGCCTGCTGATCGAGTCCCGATCCCCCAATCTCAACGGAGGGGATGCAGCCGGAGCCGCAAACGATCCTGTTCTGGATACGCTCAACATTACCAGCCAGGC
>JBMDXA010000028.1:0-5579 GCA_048594725.1 Candidatus Kapaibacteriota bacterium | reverse complement strand
TCCTTCGGGTCCATATTCCGCCTGACCACATTCGGCGAGTCGCACGGCGCGGGCGTGGGTGCCGTGATCGACGGCTGCCCGGCCGGCGTGCCGTTCGACGTCGAAATGCTACGGCGCGATCTGGCGCGGCGCAGGCCGGGGCAGGCGCTCACCACCGCGCGGGATGAGGCAGACGAGCCGGAGGTGCTGAGCGGTGTGTTCCAGGGGCATACAACCGGAGCCCCCATCGCCGTGCTGGTGCGGAACACCGACCAGCGCTCCAGGGATTATTCCGAGCTGAAGGATCTGTACCGTCCCTCGCATGCGGATTTCACCTATACCTCCAAGTACGGCCTGCGCGACCATCGTGGCGGCGGGCGCTCCTCGGCGCGCGAGACGCTTGCGCGGGTGATAGGGGGAGCGGTGGCCCGGATGCTGCTCGGGGCGGCTACCACCATCAGCGTGCGTGCGGCGGTGACGCAGCTTGGAGCCGTGCGGGCGCGGCCGGTGGGGGAGATGAGCGCCGGGAGGATCTACGATTCCCCGGTGCGGTGCGACGACCCGCTGGCGGAGCCGGAGATGATCGCCTTGCTGGAGGCGCTCAAGAGCGGGGGGGATTCCACCGGCGGCGCCGTCTCGGTGCAGGCCGATGGCGTGCCGACGGGACTCGGCGAGCCGATCTACGACAAGCTGAACGCGCGGCTGGCATCGGCGATGATGTCTATCAACGGGGCGATGGGCTTCGAGGTGGGGGCAGGGTTTGAGGTGGCATCGCGCCGGGGCTCCGCCAACAACGATCCGTTCGTGGAGGTGGAGGGGACCCTCCGTACCGCCACCAACAATTCCGGGGGCATTCAAGGAGGGATCTCCAACGGGATGCCGGTGCTCTTCCGGGTGGCGTTCAAGCCGCCGTCATCCATCGCGCTGGCACAGCAGCATGGTTCCGCCGCCGGTGCCGTGGTGGAGCATGCGGTGCAGGGGCGGCACGATCCATCCATCGTTGTGCGCGCGGTGCCGGTGGTGGAGGCGATGACCCTTCTGGTGCTGGCCGATATGTGGCTGCTGGGAAGGATCTCGCGTCTGGATGATGCTACCGGGAGTGAGCTGAGGCAGGGGTGATGACAATCGCTTGTCGCCGTTGGCTTTCCAAAGGGCCCGAAAACCAGCAAAGGGTGAGAATGTTATTATTCCCACCCTTTACTTCAATAGGAGATCGGAGCCGCCATAGCCTAGGTGATCGCCTATTGATCAAATAGTTGTCCGTGCTGCCTTGTTCGCACCGGATGCGATAGAAGGCCGTAGGCATGTAGTCGGTACAGATTTCTTGCCAGTACTGCTGCAAAACAGCGCAGCATGATCTGGCCCCTTCTCTGCTCCCCACAACAAAAACCAGAATAAGGAAAATTTTACTGAGAAGCCAGTTGCGCCCGCTCTACGGTCGAGCGGAGGCAACCTGCCGCGGAGAAATCCATCGCCTTGTCCGGTTCCATCTTGCAACGGCTGAAATCCACCGGTTGAAAAGGGGGGGCGGCAGGGAGCCCGCTGCACGGCTCGCGCTCCGGTGCACGAACCCCGTACGGCAGAGCCCCGGCAGTTAACCCAGCAGGCCCCGTTCGATCAGCAGCTCGGCGATCTGCACGGCGTTGGTGGCGGCCCCTTTCCTGACGTTATCGGCAACCACCCACATGTTCAGCGTGTTGGCCTGCGAGGCATCCTTCCGGATGCGTCCCACGAACACCTCGTCGTGATCGCCGGCATCCATCACGGTGGGATAGAACTCCTCGGCCGGATTGTCCCACACCACCACCCCCGGAGCCTTCTCCAGCAGCTTGCGTACCCTGGCCGGCGTGGCCGCCTCCTCGAACTGGACGTTCACCGATTCGCCGTGCGCGGCCACGGTCGGTATCCGTACGCAGGTGACGGTGATGGGGAGCTTCGGCAGCCCCATGATCTTGCGGGTCTCGTTCACCATCTTCACCTCCTCCTCGCTGTAATCGCTTCCATCCTTGAACGAATGG
Source organism: Candidatus Kapaibacteriota bacterium (assembly GCA_048594725.1). Taxonomy (GTDB): domain Bacteria; phylum Bacteroidota; class Ignavibacteria; order OLB7; family OLB7; genus JAFDZV01. Next base: position 3,582 of record JBMDXA010000028.1, on the reverse strand, counting down.
AAGAGCGTATTGAAGGCTGCGGTATGGTTGAACTTCGGCTTCTCCGGGACGCGTCCCTTCAGCTCGGTCATCAACTGGTCCACCCCGGCCTGTCCGGCGCCGGAGACCGCCTGATAGGTGGAGACAACCACCCGCTTCAGCGTGAACGCATCGTGGAGCGGCTTGAGCGCCACCACAAGCTGGATGGTAGAGCAGTTCGGGTTGGCGATGATCCCCTTGTGCTTTGCCACCGCATCGGGGTTCACCTCCGGCACCACCAGCGGTACGTTCTTCTCCATCCGCCATGCGCTGGAATTGTCTATCACGATCGCCCCCGCCTCCGCCGCGATGGGAGCATACTTCCGGCTGACATCCCCCCCCGCCGAGAAGAGCGCCACCTGCACCCCTGCGAACGAATCGGGGGTCAGTTCCTCCACCGTCAGATTTCGGTCCCTGAAACGGACCTTCGTACCTGCGGAATTTTTCGAAGCGAGGAGTTTGATGGAGCTTATCGGCAGATCGCGTTCTTCCAGAACGCGCAGCATGGAGCGTCCCACCAGGCCGGTGGCGCCAACGACGGCAAAGGAAAAGCTCATGGGATGTCGGGAGCGAATAGGAGTTTCAGAGGAATTGTTCTATAGGGATGCAAAGATAGCGGAAAGCCCCCGTTCGGTGCATGCTGCCGGCGGAAATTCAAGGGGAAGTATGCAATCCCATCTGGGAACCTGTCACGCAAAGCCCTGCGCGGGATAGGCAGGTTCTCCTCCAGTTATCGCACAAGCGTGACTGCCGCGATACGTTGTTCCTGGCCGTTCCAAAGGCGCAGGATATACCGGCCCGACGGGCATGAGGAGAGATCAATGGTTGTCTCATATACCCCCGCTTCAAATGGAGTGGCCGGCAGAGAAACCACCGTGTTCCCGAGAAGATCATGGAGCGATAATGATACTATGGCATGAGCGGGAAGATTCTGCACAACCGCCAGCCGGTTTTCCGCCAATTGCAGCGAGGATATCTGCCAGGATGTGAGTTGCCGGGAATTTCCGGCCGACGAGGGGAGGGCTGTACGAACCAGCACATCGCCGGTGTAGATGGCGGCAAGGCCGGGATGACCATTGCGGAAAGTGATCGCGGGATTGGCAACCGGATAGACCTGGCAACTATCGATCCGCCACGTTCTGCCTCCGTCTGCGGTACTGTAGATCCCGTAGAAGCCGGCCAGAGTTCCATGCAGCGTATCGCTGAACGCTGGCGACTTGGGATCTTCCCAGATGGGGTCTCCTCCCAGCGTTCCTTGAAAGACCACGTTCCAGGTACGGCCCCCATCGGATGTCCTGGAGAGAACCGTCCGCCTGCCCACCCCCTCCTGCAGAGGCAACAGCGACGCCGACGACGCTACGAAGCCGTTGAGCGTATCGATAAAGGAGAAAAATGTATGGCTGAATCGGACCGTATCGTTATCAGGCCCGAACAGCGAGTTTGTCAACGTCCAGCGTTCTCCATTATCCGAACTATGAAAAAACGCATGCGTTTTCGGTCCCCGAACAACGCAGATAAAGGTGCCGGGCGCCACACAGGCGACATTATAGGGATAATATCGTGATGATACCTCCCACGCCGAATCGGCGGGCCAGGGGAGCGATATCTGGCGCCAGCGTTCGCCCCCGTTGCTTGTAATGAAAACGGGAGTGCCGTGGCCTGCAAATGCCGCTATACCATGGTTGCGGTCATACATGGAAAGATGCTCGCATACATTGCCGGCAGCGGCTATCCTCTGCCGTTCCCACCTGGCTCCTCCATCGGTTGTACGAAGTATGATCCCGCTGTCGCAGCCAGCGACGGCGAAATCCCGGCTGGGATGCTGAAGGATATAAGGCTTCAAGGGACGGTGGTTCTTCGTGTCCTCAATCGGCGGGTTGACGAAGCTCTCCTTCCAGGTTGTGCCTCCATCAGTGGATTGATAGACGATTGAGCCCTGCCATCCTAGACTGATTGTTGTTGCCATCATGCAGTCATTTGGAGAGGCGCAGTCTATGCTGAAAATTTCAGTATTCTGAAATTTTTGGACTGCTTTCCAATATGATTTCCCCTGTGCCCATATATCATTCGGGGAGAGCAGGGATGAAAGGAGTAATCCGGCAAGGATAAAGAAATAAGGCCATTCATGAGCCGGGTGATGATTTTTCATTGTTAATGAGATTTCTGGCAATCTCGCCACGTTTAGGTGTTGTCGGTGACTACCCCCGTCCATATGGGAGGTGGATCGCCAGAATTGACGATCCACCTTAAAGTATCTAAATTTCACATCAGATGATCGCAAATCGGTATGCAGTCATCATTAGGCTCAGGCGATGGATCCGTAGGGCATTCTACGATGTTAGGCGATTGGATGCTGGTCGGATATATCTTAAGTATTCCGGACTCCTCACGGCAAATACGGAAATTTGCTCTACAGCAGCTGTTTACACCACAATCGATGCGCCGTATCACTTCTCGTTGAGCGTTGAGTATGGTCTTCCAACAGGCTCCTGTCGTAATCCTAACATTGGTAATACACTCGCCAGACTGCGGGTTGCAGTTTGAGCCCGGAGGTAGAGCGTCCATCATTACTCTTATGGCACCCTGCATCCAATCAGACCAGTTGCAGTTCAAAGAGGAGAGGCAGTTGCTCTGGGGGTTGACATTGTCGATCGAATAGAGGAAGTACTCGCATGGTACTTGGCCTCCACAATCCCTATAAAAGAAATTGACCTTGATTAAGCAATTCGGCGTCGATGTGCAGCTGAAGTATGCACTGGCCGGTACTGTTGCAGAGTATGTGTTCCATGTGCCCGCACAGGATGGGTCATTGCAATCAGGTGTTATTTGCGCTGATAGTACGCCTGCACCTATCAGAAGTAACAGCACCGTGATGATCGATGTGCGTTGCACCCGTTTGCGGGTCTGCAGACGCATAGCGCTTCGTTTGATAGCATCCTTGGAACCTGTGGAGGTATAGGATGAACGTTCAATCTTAAACTGTGGTGATGACAAAATGAATTTCCTCATGGTGATTCCTATGAATGGATTATGAATGTGCTTTTCCATAACCATATAGTTCTGGGTGGTCCAGGCTGGAATTGCGGGATATGGTTGAAAAGCTTTGCGATGGCTGGAGATGATTGAGGGCGGTGCGCTTTTGATGACTGCCCAGATGCAACGAGCCGATATCAGCACAGTGAATGATGTCTGTTAGGCTGGTGGTGAGTGAATCGAATGCTGATGATCGTACATTACGGTCAGTTGTTTCATAAGGGACGTATGTGGTGAATATGCGGATTCGAGCAGATTGCACTGCAAATGAGGTGGAGATATATCCTGGGGGGTAGACATGCCCCGTAGTTGTCGATATGGCTTTTGCTTGGAATATAGTGTTAGTGGCGTGCCATAACAAGTGCCGGGATAGTATCTACCCGCAGGTCGCTGGTATGGAAGCCTCTAATATCTGCTGATGGTATATATACCAGAGCCCTTACCGCCAGAGGCGTAAAGGGCTCTACTGTTCTTGAATCATTCCTGAATAATTGCGCGGTCTACTGCCCGATGTTCACATCCTCGGCCACC
>JBMDXA010000027.1:0-22936 GCA_048594725.1 Candidatus Kapaibacteriota bacterium | reverse complement strand
CGGAGTCCCCGGAGGGAGATGAAATGCTGGCCGCGCTGATAGCCGACCACCCGGATCTGCTCTTCGGGGTCTTCTACGAGGATTCGCTGCGGCGATTCCGCCTCCCCCCCGCCCGGTTCAATCTGCGCGCCGGGCAGCTTGGCTGCATCAATGTGAAGGAGGACGAGGATCGCACCATCCGCACCTTCACCACGATCTGGGGCGAGGAGGATTCGCTCCGGTTCGAGTCGTTCGATCTGAAGCTCGTCCGTCTGGCCGACAGCGCCGCGCTCGGCTATCTGGCATCCTTCGGCGGGGAGGAGTTCGTGATAGACTACGCGGCCGGTATCGGCGAGACACCCCGGAGCGACAACGGCGAGGAGAGGATCTTCCCGGTGATGCCCCTGGCAACGATCTTCCAGACGATGATGGGAGGAGACAGCGCGGCGATAGGGTCTCTCCGTGAGCTGTTTGCCGGCCGGATCGTGATGGTGGGCTACGGTGATATCGGCAACACCCAGGTCACCAGCGTGGTGGACCGGTTCTACACGCCCCTGCGCGAGAGCGAGAAGAACACGCTCCCGGATATGCATGGGGTGACGATCCACGCCAACATCGTCAACACGATCCTGCAGCGCCGGATCGTACGGGTGATGCCGCTCTGGGTGAACCTGATCTGGGGGGCGGCGATGGTGATGCTCCTGCTTGCCGGACGCGAGGCTCTCCAGATGGCGGTTCCCAATCCGTCGCGCCGCACGGCGCTGAGCTATTCCGGTTTCGCTCTTCTCTTCATAGTCGGCACTCTTCTGCCGATCATCGCATTCCGCTATACCCCCTACAAATTTTCCATCTACACTCCGCTGGCCGGGCTCCTGCTTGCGGTGCCGGCGCTGGAGGGACTGGAACGGGCGATCGGGCTTGTCCGTGATATCCGCCGCCGCTACCGGTTGCGCGCGCTGATGGCCCCGGAGCTGCGAGGGGAGATGCTGGATATTCTCAAGGCATGGAACCCCGAGGAACGCACCGAGCGGGGGGTACATGTTCTTCAGCTTCAATTCCACAGAGCGTGCGCGGCCCTGTTCGATGCGGCACGGCGCGGCGCCATCCCGGCGTTCGACCATGCCACCGTGGCATCACCCTCGCTCGCCCGGGTGCTGGGGGCGATAGGCGGGCAGAACAGGGATATCACCTCCTTCCCTCCCGGCGCAGCCGCCGGCGTACGGCTTCTTGAAGCTATGAACCAGTGCCCCTCCCTGGAACGGACGCTCCGGTTTTCACGCTCGCTCTATATCGCGGTCAACGAGATCAGGCGCCAGAGCCATGAAGCTGCCTCCGGCAATGGCGATCATGGGGATGGTAGTGGAAATGAAAGTCCCGCCCAGCGGACGGAGCTTGCCGATAGCATCGGGGAGTACACCGATCTGGCGCTGAAAGCGCTCGGCAGCAGCGGCAACCGCCGCGCCGGAGAGGAATTTGATGAGCTTTACGAGGCATTGGAACGCTATGCGGTGCAGGCGGCGGCAATTCTGCGCGATGCCGCCAACCGCGAAGGTAGCATCGAAACCAACGCCGATCGTTATCCCTTTATCCTCTCCTGCCGCTGCCAGCTTCACGGCACCGAAGAACGGTTCGTGTATTTCGGCGAACAGGAGGATGCCAATAATCGCGACGATTTTTTCGATCTGGTCTACGCCGGACGCACCGTTCGCTGCCAGCCGGAATCGCACCCGGGTCTCACGAAATTCCGGGAGCTGGCAATGGGCGGAAAGAAGGAATTCTAACACCCGGCCGATAGGGACGTCAATACTCCACCGTACCGGCGCAGGCCCATAATCAAATCAGTAGTAGAGTGGCTTCCGTTGCAACCGACAGCAAGGAGCCAGAAGGAGCGATGGGGAATAATAACGGTCACACTCTGCGAGACCATACGGCAAAAAGGCAAGTATGAAACCTGCCCGGCCTTAGGAGGATCACGCACCGATTTCTCACACGAAAACCGGTATCACCACTTCCAGATGAACGATATGATAGGCGCAATGGAGAGGCTGCGGATCTCCCCGCTCAGCGAGGAGGTGCCGCGCACATCGGTGCCGCCGGCAAGATCGATCCCAATGCCGCCGTCGAACGCGAAACGTTCGTTGAACCAGCGGGCGGTGACGGCCACCGGCGCCAGACCGGAGGATTCTATCACATAGGTCTCGGCGGCGATCTTCCAGTTGCGCGCGACCGTGTAATCGCCTCCCAGCGCCAGCAGGTAGGCGTTGCGATCGAACGTCTGGGTTCCTGCGGTATGGGTCTTCCAGCTGTAACCGGCCGCAAGGGAAATCCGCCGTTTGCGATCCCCGAGGCTGAAGATCGCGAACGGTGCCGAGAGGGTGATATTGGATTCCTTGGTAGAGGTATACGCATACTGGAATCCCACCGCCAGGCGCATCTGCTCCTCCTGAATCACCTCGTACTTGGCCCCCACGGTAGCCACGAGCAGCTCGCTGATGACATCCGGCACCGCCACCGCACCGAATAATCCCGTCAGACGATCGGTGACGCCATATCCGGCGATCCATCCGGCCAGATCGTAATTACCCACAAAGAACCGTCCCGCGCCCACCGATTCGGCCGTCGGCATCACGATGTTGCGGAACGTGGTGGGGTCTTCCAGCGGAGGGAGCGTATCGGCCGGCGTCACCACGGCAGGGGGCGGCGGAGGCGGGGGCACCGCAGTGGCGGTGATCGGCTTCTCGATCACATAATGGGTAAGCCCGCCGTTCGGCTGCGCGCGCCGGATATGCAGGCGGATCGTCTCGTTGATCGTCTCCACCTTTGCCGGCTTGTAGCAGACATAATATTTGAACTCGTTGCCCACCGCGCGCCACGGGGGCCCCCCGCCGGGCATGCGCACGGTGAAGTTGGGGTTGTTCACCACGATCGAATCGACGGTCTTCACGTCGGTGGTGCTGATCTCGCATGGGACGCAGGTATCTCTTCCCACCTCCACCTTCCCGGTGGACTCGCGCCGGATGGTCCAGTTCTCCGACGGGATCGACTGCGTGCCGAACAGGCCGTTGCAGTCGTAGACGGTGAAATCCACGCTCTCGCCGGTTGTGGAGTTCGCCACCACCACCCGCACATCCACCTGCTTGGGGCAGCCCGTGATGGTGGGAAGGATCACCGTGGTATTGGAACTGGCTCTGGGACGAATCTTATCGATGCCATGTTCGTTGGAGATGGTGATGACGTTCTCCCCCGGATACAACTGCGTCGGGTAGATGGTAGTCTCCCCGAACCGTCGTTGTGCCGTAAGATTCGAGACCGCACACAAGAAAAGAAGCAGAAGGAAGAACAGGCGCATCGGTGAACGATGGTTAATCGATAGATTCCGGCACCCGGCTGCTCCAGAGCGGACAGCCGGGGCACGATCCGAGATCACGCTGAATATAACCCAATCAGCGAGAGAAGTTACCCTTGCCGGGAACGAGGTTTGCAGAGGCTTCCCGGATATCTCCTCCCGGCGCCATGGAAGCCCCGCACAGGGGAATCAGGAACTTACAACGCAGCGAGCATGAGCGATTTTCGTACCGACTCCGCCCCTTATTCGCCGACGCACAACCCGATCGAGCGATCGCTGAACGCCGCATCCGGAATCGGAGGGAAGAACGACTACCTCCGGCTGACCAAGACGCTCACCTACAGCTATCTGTTCGTCCTGCCGCTCATCATCCTCTACGAGTTCGGCATCTGGCTGGTCAATGCCGGCCAGCTCAGCCAGATCCGCATCGGCGCGGATATCCTGGTCAAACGGATGCTGGAGTTCGTCGGGGTTGATGGAACTCTCTGGCTGAGCATTCTGCTTCTGGCGGCCGGCGGGGGGATATACTGGTATGAACGAAAGCAGCAGATCCCGATCCGCCCCCGCTACTTCTTCTACATGTTCATCGAAAGCGCACTGTTCGGCGTGGTGATCGGCATGATCGTGGCGTCGTTCGTGGCATCGGTGTTCAGTCTGATGTGGCCGCCATTGCTGCAGATCGGCGGGGGGATGAGCGTGATGCAGGGATTGGTCCTCTCGCTCGGCGCAGGGTTCTATGAGGAACTGGTCTTCCGCCTGATGTTGGTAACGGTGCTGGTATGGCTGATATCGCTCTTGAAAACCGACAAACGCCTGCGGTATATCGTGGCGGCAGTGATCGGGGCTCTGATCTTCAGCGGAGTGCATTATATCGGCGAACTGGGTGATGTGTTCACCCTCGCCAGCTTCACCTTCCGCTTTCTGATGGGACTTGCGCTGAACGGACTGTTCCTCTGGCGGGGATTCGGTATCGCCGCCATGACCCATGCGCTGTATGATATCTTCGTGACGCTGATGCAGGCATGAGGGAGTGTGAAGGTCTGGAGTCAGGGAGCCGGAGCTAGCGCGGGGATCATCTCGGCGCTCCGTGTTTCCCGCCGGTATTCATTCCGGCCGATCATCTCTATCGTCCTGCGTACGCTCTGCGGGTTATCTCATCACTCCCTGTTCCCTCTGCGGCCGGAGCATGGCTGGCTCCGGCCGCATGGGGTGGCAACGTTTCATCAGGCCGGATTCATGGCCGCTTCCGGGTAGTGCACCGGATGCCCCTGCTTCTCCCAGGCGCCGAGCCCTCCGCGCAGATCGCGCACATCCTGCACTCCCCCCCGCTTCAAAATGCTCGCCGCCATTGCCGAACGATATCCTCCGGCGCACTGTACCACCACCGGGCGCCCATCGGCCTTCAGGGAGCTGGCATAGCTCTCAAGCTCGCTCAGCGTCACGAACGCCGTCCCGTCTATCAGCTTCGTGCCACGCTCGCCGGCCTTGCGCACATCCAGCACCAGCGGCGGATGTTCCTGCGCCATCATCCCGTGAAGCTCCGCCGGGTCCACCCGCCCGAAATCCTCCACGCTCCGCCCCTCCCCCTTCCATGCCTCGAATCCCCCTTCCAGATATCCCCGCACATTGTCGTACCCCACACGGGCACAGCGCAGCACCGCCTCATCCTCACGGCCGGCCGGCGCCACAAGCACCAGCGGACGGTTCATCGGCAGCAACGTCCCCACCCAGGAGGCGAACTGGCCGTCCAGGCCGATATTGACCGAGCCGGGGACGAATCCGGCCGAGAAGGTCTCCGGATCGCGCACATCCAGCAGGATTGCGCCGCGCGAGACCTCATCGGCAAGGTCAGACGGGGAGAGCTTCCGCACATTCCCCATCACATCGGCAAGTTCCGGGGCGCCCTGGCGGTTGATGGCCGCATCGCTGCTGAAATAGGCGGGGGCCTCCGGCTGCCCTTCGGTCAGTACGGCAACGAACTGTTCACGGCTCATCGGCTGGAGCGCATAGTTGGTCAGCTTCTCGGCACCGATGGTGCTGAACTCCACATCGCGCAGCGCCTTGCCGCAGCTCGATCCGGCACCATGCGCCGGGTAGACGCGGGTTTCATCCGGATAGGTCATGATTTTCTCGCGAAGGAAATCGTACAGCATCCCTCCCAGCTCCTCCTTGGTGATACCGGCCGCACCGAGCAGGTCCGGACGTCCCACGTCCCCCGCAAAGAGGGTATCGCCGGTGAAGAGCGCAACAGGAGCATCAGGCGTAGCGGCATCGCGAACCTCGATGGTGATCCCCTCAGGGGTATGGCCGGGGGTCTCCAGCACCCGCACCGTGGCCGATCCAAGCTGGAATTCCTCTCCATCGCGGGCGGGATGATGGGGGAAGGTGGCGCCCGCGCTGGCACCGATAATGACCTCCGCACCCGTAGCACGCGCCAGCTCCAGGTGCCCGGAGACGAAGTCGGCGTGCAGGTGCGTTTCGATCACGTACTTCAACGAGAGACCGTTCTTCTCCAGATGATCGAGATAGATCCGGACGTCGCGCTGCGGATCGACCACGGCGGCTTCTCCCTGCGAGGAGATGATATAGGATGCGTGCGACAGGCAGGCAAGATAGAAGCGCTCGATGTTCATGGCGTTCGGTCCGCTTGGTTGGAAGATGAATGATGAGGAAAGCCCCCCGCGGCTATCGGGCCGCATCGAAACGGGAGCACAGGGAACTCCCTATCCCACTGAGAGCGGGTCAATATGCACAAGGGGGAGCGAATCGCAAGGGAGGGGCTTCCGGCCAGAGAGGACGATTCCCGCACCCGTTCATTGTCGGCTCGGCCTGGCCGCCGCAATGCCCGGAAGAGACCTCCGGTTCCGCAAAAGAAGGCATGCAGGCAACGGGGGCACGAATCTTGCACTATATTACCTGCTTCGGTCTTCAGGATCTACACATGACTATCCGGCCGAAGCGGGCGCATCAACAATATCCCCTGAGACTCCTATGACGACATCACACCCGGCCCCCTGGCGGCGCGAGGCGATTCAGATCGCCCTGCTCGCAGCTACCTTCCTCGCGCTGTTCCTGCTGTAACCACAGCAGGGATACACTCCGCAGCATAAGAAGCCGTCCCCGGCAGGAACGCAACAGAATTTTCCTCTTGCGGTCGCGGCGGTTTTGCGTGGCATCCTGATTTTTTCAGCTGATTAAAAAAAATCAGTGTCTCTGTTTTTTCCATTGCCTTTACGTTCCCACCACAGTAACTAGCGCTCCCTGCTTCGGGAACCTCCCGGCTGGAATATCATAGAATATTCGATTTTCTATCGGCTTTCTCTTCTACATCGTACTCGTCCGGTTATAACCAGCCCCGCGCTCCGGCGCAGATCCTCCTGCCATGCATGCAGATGCCATGCATACAGAGTGATCTATCCGGTTTGCGCGGCAACGGTCCGGCATCGGAGTATCGTTATCGGAGAAGAGAGAGCGGACCAGGGAAATCGCCGCATTGTTCCGGCGGAAACACACTGCTCCACCCTCGCTTCCATTTCCATCATTTCCCGGCGGTTGATGATCGCACGGATCATATCAGGGCTACGGTAGTTCCAGGAACCACCGGAAAGGCCCGGTATCGCCGGAAGTATACTACACGGGCCATTGCCCGCAGAAAGCCGCTCCTTACTCCGGGCCGGGCCTCGGCTCCGGAGACGGGAGAGACTCCTTCTGCCCGGATTGTAGCCAACCAGGCATGACGCACAAACCGGGCATCATCTGCGACAATGGCTTCGTACGGCTCCGGGAGCTCATCGGATACGGCCTTGCGGCTGTAGAGCTCCCGGAGCTTTTTTTATTCCCCGGACACAGCGCTGTATTCTAGCGCACAATCAACAGGGGCTGGGTCACCACGGACTGCCCATCAATCCCCCGGCAATAGTACGCCCCGGCGGGGAGATTTCTCGTATCAAGCGGGATAGTATACTCCCCTTTCTCCCATTTCCCCGTAGCCAGAGTTATACGTTCGGTACCATTGATATCGAACAGTGCAACGTGGAGATAAGTGGGGTGCGGAAGATGAAGGGAGATAGCAGCAGGAGATCCCATGCGATTCGATACTACATTCAAGGCAAACGGGCCTGCGATTCCCGCTTCGGCCGATACCTCCATCTGTGGGAAAACTTCTGAGCGGGGACGATAATATGTGATATGACCATTGGAGATATAAATGTATTCATCACCAATGAACGCATACGCCAGCCCTGCCGGTCTCACGCCTTCAGTGAGCTGGCGCCAGCTCTCCCCACCATTGTCCGATACATGCACGGAACCATCGCTGGAATGATTAAATGTTCCGACCGCGATGGCAAGCGGTCCTCGCATAACGACCTTTGCAACATTCACGGTGCGGGGTATGCCGTGGCTTTCATCAAGGTGGTGCCAGTATTCTCCTTTATCGTAGGATATGGCAATTCCCATGGTCATCCCGCCAACAACCCACACACTACCATTGGTTGCAAACGTGCCCACCAAACCTTCGTTTATCTCAACATCTACCCTAGACCAGCTATCCCCATTATCAGTGGAGATGTTCAAAGTGCTTCCGCTGACCACGTGGTAGAGCGTTGAGTCCGATGAAACAAGGTTGCCGATCGATCTCATATTCGGCACATTTTCCCATGTCTCCCCCTTATCCAGCGAACGGAGTATCTGCACGTCTTTTCCCCCGCTGCTGACTGCCGCGAAGAGAATATTCCCATGAGGAAATGTCCCATAAAGATCCCGTTCGGCAGTATCCTGCGGAAGCCCCGCCCCGGCCAGCTTCGACCAACGTTCGGCTGCGCGATCGAACCTGTAAATGCCGCTATCCGGTACTCCGACATAGACTTCACCATCCATCACGCTAAGGCCGGTAAGAATAGATATCCTCGGCGGAAGCCCCTTGGCAAGCTCTGCCCAGGTCACCCCATTATCCACGGTGCGATACACACGATCCATCGTCATCGCATAATATTCCTTTCCGGACACGGTAAAGGCGGTAACGGAGGATGCTCCCGGAGGTGTGGGCATCGGCTTCCACTGTCCATAGGCCGGTAGAAGGGAAAGTGCGAACAGAGCAAACACTATGGAGATACGAACGATGGATACCGGCGAGACCGTTGTAGTACTGATAATCATAGCTGGATAAAAATAACCTTCTTATATGGGTATGGATGAATTCACGCCGCAGCCTGCCTGCGTATCACCATGGGTGGCAGGGAATGGCCCGGAAGGCTGCCGGATAAAGCCGGCAGCCTCGGCTCAAGCAAAGTTTCCGTGCATTGCCGTTGCTACCGGCATGCACGCCAGGCGAAAATAGCTACTATGCTCTTTCAGTTCTCATCCCCGCTCCACCCCCTCGCACCTCTGCAGGAACATATCGGCGGCATATTCCCCGCCACGCTTTCTCCGCCCGAGCCGTAGTGCAATGGCATCGGTAAGCTGCACCAGATCGCTCTTTTCCGATAGACGGAGCAGATGATATTCGCGAAGCGGCACCGGCAGCTCGTCGATCCCGATCCCGCTATCGAGCACGATCCATAATTTCTTCCCGATCCATGCGGCGCCCAGCTCCATCATCACCCATCCCGATTGCAGGCTGTTGCGGGTGACCACCGCGAGCACGATCGTAGAATCCTCCAGCTCCTTCAGAAGCGCTGTTGGAATATGCCGGGCGATACCCAGGTTGTATCCCGGCACCGATGTGCAGCGGATTTCCTCCCGGCCGATATCCACCGACTCGCGTATCAACTCTATCAGACCGGAGGCCAGATTCTGATCCGCCGTCGAATGGCTTACGAACAGCCGGATGGGCCGCTCCGGTTCCAGTTGCTCCGCCCTGTGCTCCCCCGCCGGCCAGCCGGCAATGCGCTCCATTACCCGTTCCTTCTCTGCCATTGTCGTACACTCCTTGTCTAGTACCGTGTTCCAGGCCCCGCTCATCGATATATGAGGCCCGCCTCAAGTGTGGCGCGACACATCGGACGACAACCCTTTTGCGCGCTCAAAGGATTACCTTTCGGGTCGCATTTGAACTTCGGGAGCAATATACATCAGGACACCAAGCCACACAATACTAAAGTACATTTATCACAAGATCGGATAGACGAGGAGGATGACCCTGAATTATACGTGGCGATGCGGAAATCTTCCTTCGGAACGAGATGGCGGCCGGTATCATCACAACGAAGGCGCAACGGAACCGGTATCCGTTGCACCTTCATGCGGGGTAGATCTCCGCTGCCGGAGCCCGCGCCCGGAATATCAATTGCGCAGTATTTATTCCACCATTATTCCCCGCGAGAACTCGCCATCGGAAGTTTGCATTCTCGTGATATACTATCCCGCCGGACGGCCGGAGAAATCCCATAACGAGAGAGGGGAATTCGCATCATCGCGGATTCCCCTCTGGCATTGGAAATATTCCCAGGCGTCCGGCCTAGCAATCGTCGGTGGCACAGTCGGCGGGCTGGATATCGACGCCCTGGCAGCCGTCGCTGGTGCGCACGTAGCAGGCGCGTATGCAGCATCCGGATTCGGCAGTCATCGCGCTGCTACAGACACGGCCGGCCGGGTCGATCGGCAGCACCTGATAATTGCCGCGGCAGGTCTGGATATACGCGATATAGAGCGGGCAGGGCAGAGCCAGCTTTCCGCCGGGCTCTATCGTGGCGCTGCGGAGCCGGTCCAGCGGAGAGAGCGACCAGAGAATGGTGATCTTGCAGTTGACCTTCGGACCGACCGTGATGGTATAATGATCGCAGAGACAACGGTCGTCCTGCGCCTGAAGCCCGGCGGGGATTCCCCAGCATGCAAGCATGAACAGCATACAGGCGGCGGCGCGTGCGATGAAATGGCGTCGAGTAGTCATGACAGCTCCCTTGTAAATGAGATTGGCCGCACCGCAGATCACGGGTATATCCTGTGGCCGATGGATGACGGGGCCGGCCACCGGACAGACCGGCAGAGCAGGTTCCGTGCGGCATGGAATGGTACCAGGGAAAGTACTCTCCCATCATGCGCGGCGCGAGTACATGATGATGTACCCGGCCGGAAGATCATCGCTTCGGGCGCAGAGGGTTCCCATGGGTACCCAAACATGTACCGGTACCCATTGATGTACTGTACTCCCCCGCTTCCTCCCCATAGTTTGCATCACCCCCCCGTGAAGACAGCCTTGCAACCCGATCCGAACGAGATAGAAACCCCGCATGATGAACGCATAGAACAACCAGGAGAAGAAGCACCATGAACACTATCAGAATACTCCAGGCGTTTGCAGTATCGTTCATAGTGATGATGGCATTCGTCGCCACACCGGAACGGGCGTGGGCACAGGAACAGAATCTGCAATGCTGTACCTACTTCATCGATATCATCGGAGTAGATCCCCCCTGCTTTCCGATCAGGATAAAAACGCAATGGGAAGGAGGCGCAGCCGATGAGCCGGTCTATGCCGCCAATGGCTCCTATTACCGGAACGTTCCCGGTCCCTGCCCGCGAGCCCGCAAAATCCAGTGGGCATCGGTCGATATGGGCTCTACCCAGGTGCATCTCGGCGAGACGAAGACTGTAGTGGTGGGTGGATGCTGTTACAAGGTGACCGTGGGATTGAACCCCAATTACTGCATTTCCATCACGGTCAGAAAATGCTGATGCGCCGGTACGACATTCGGATAGATGCTTCCGCAGCCGCCACAGGCGGGGCAGCTCTATCGGTGCAGGAAGTAGCGGAGCGGAGCATTTGGTTGACCGGCTGAAGATGCTGGAGGGAGCGGGCGTATCCGCCAACGCCCGCTCCCTGTTTATATAGCATTATCAAGGGAGTATTCCGGCCGGGGGAACCGGATTTTATCGCACCTGAATTTTTCCGGTCCGGACTCCATCGGCGGCGATCGCCTTCACCAGATAGGTGCCGCGCGGCCAGACTCCCGGAACCTCGATGCGGGAGGCACCCGCCTCATGACGCTCGCGATAGAGCTGCATGCCGGTCATATCGGTGATCTCGACGATATACGACCCGCCGGTCCCGGCACCGGGATCGATGGTGATCCACTCGCGGGCCGGGTTGGGATATATCTGCGCGGTCCGGCCTGCCGGAGCCTCGCCGGCGCTCATCACGCCCCCCCTCTCGGTCCTTATGATAACCCCCTCCTTGCCGGCCGCATGAGCGATATTCGAATCAACCACGTACACCGCATAGAGCCCCTCCAGCCCCTGGGGGGCAAATGTATAGGGTGATACCTGCCTCACCCACGTCTCCCCGCCGTCGTTGGTCCGGAGGATGGTCTCCCCGCCAACCGCATACCCCACGCGCGCGTCGGAGAAATGAACCGACTGGAGAAATCGGGCATCGGTATAGGGGTAGCGCGACCAGCTGGCCCCGCCGTCGGTGGTCTTCATGATCGTTCCCCATCCTCCCACCGCAAAACCGGTCCGGGCGGAAGTAAAATGGAGCGAGAAGAGCGAGGTATCGGTTCCAACCTCCAGCATCGACCAGTTCTCCCCCCCATCGGTGGTCTTCAGAATCTGCGGGGACTCCGCAAGGATATAGCCGAGGTTATGATCGATGAACTGCACTTCGCGGAGATCATCCTCGGTACCGAGCTCTCTCTTCTCCCATGTTCCCCCCGCATCGGTCGTCTTGAGCACCGCGCCATCCACTCCCACGGCCCAGCCGAGCGTATCATCGATAAACCAGATATCGATAAGCGCGGCAACCGGCGGGATCGCCACGGCGCGCCAGCTTTCGCCGGCATCGGTGGTGCGCAGAAGAAAACCGGCGCTGCTATCGGTGGTAACCGTATCGCTTCCGGCGATCACTCCGGTCCGGGCATCGGAGAAATCGATCCCGAAAAGAATCCCGGCCACACCGCTCCGGCGCGACGACCATGACAGCCCCCCGTCGATGGTTTTCATAATCATCCCTCCGGCACCTACCACATAGCCTGTATCCCTGCTGGTAAAGTGAAAGGCTTCGAACTGCACATTGGTATCGCTCGCCACCTGCACCCACTGCGCCGCAGCGGGTGATGCGAACGCCAGAAGCAGGGAGAGTGCAACAAGGAGATATGCTATCATACCACCATCCCGATAATAGTGTTGAAGATGGACACACCACAGCGGCCCGAAAACCGGCGGCGCGAGATAGAAGAGCATAAATCAAGCCGAACCAGATAGGAAGATGGCGGGATGGGAGCAGGAACGGGGCCCGAAGGAAGCAGCGGGCGACTCATCCATGTGAACGGGGACCGGTACGGGAATGAAGCGCCATGATGGGCGCGGAGCACGCTCCGGCCAGGATCATCGCAAAAGAGACCATCCGGGGAGCCGCATGGCTGAAAAAATATCGGAACCGGCGCCAGGGGCATGTCCAGTTATTTCCCTCCCGTTCCTCTTTCCTGCAACCATCCTGGCAAAAAGAGGCCCGGCGTACCGGGAGCGGTTACCGGACCTCAGGGACATAGTTATATCCACTCGGAAAAATCACCCATGACACGAAAAAATCTCTACTCGGCACTCGCCGCATTTTTCGCCATGACGCTGGCGATAATCTGTAGCGGCACCACGGTTGCAAGCGCGCAGCAGAATTACGAGTGTTGCACTTATACGGTCGATATAGAAGGCATCACCCCGAATTGTTTACCCATTACGCTCTATACCTCATGGAGCTGCTCCAACGGCCTTATCACAACGCTTACGCAGAACTACAACGTAAACGGAATATTCAATCAGCCGATAGACCCGCCGCCGCTCCCCCCCTGTGCTCCGGCATGCAAGCTCGGAGGGATATCTCTTGATGGGATTACCTACATAGCTCCGGGAGGCTTTAAACAGGTTGCGGCCAATGGCTGCTGCTATAGAGTATCGTTCGGCTTCACCTCTACCGGATGCATTTTCATCAGGATCAGACGCTGCGGATAGAGCGCCGATCCACCCCGAACTACGCATATCACATCCACTTCATTTTCAGGAGAAAGAATCATGACAAGAAGAAACATCCTCTCTATGCTGGCGATACTGCTGGCAGGATTGATGATGTCGTTTGCGGCACCTGAGACCGCACGTGCCCAGCAGAATCTGAACTGCTGCACCTACACGGTCGATATCGCCGGGTTCCCGGACGCCTGTTTCCGCATACCGCTCTGGACGCGCTGGAGCGTCGGGGTTTTCGGCCCGGATCTGTTCCTTGCCAACGGTGTCTACACGTTCAACACCCCCACCCCGCCGCCATGCCCTCCGGCAGCCACGTTCATCGGCGCGTCCATCCAGGGTCCGGGCGGTCCGTACGCCACGTTCAACAACCCGGTGAACTTCAAGATCAACAACTGCTGCGCTACGGTGCGGATAGGATTTGATGGGAACGGATGCCTGATTATTTATATCAGGCCGTGCTAGTCGCTGTCATCTGCGGCAATCATCAGAAAGGGCGTGCAACAGTGCACGCCCTTTTTATGTATCCCGGCACATTTTCATCGAAAAAGACAGAACAGCAGGGCAATCCCAGTTTACGATTATCCCACAATATTCATCCTCACGGTACATTCGGTCCATTTCCTCCCCGCTTATTCCTCTTTATCTGCGAACGCTCATCCCCATGAACCGGAGGCTCAACCTGAAGGCGGATATTCCGTTCGCACCGACAGAGATACGCCCCCGGACCATGATGGCGACTGAGCGGCCCCCATCATATCTTCACACTATTTTTCCAGGGATTATCATCATGACCAGGAGATCGCTTCTTTCGATGCTCGTCGCATGTATTGCGCTGATGACGTTCGGATTCCTCGGAGGGGCACAGACCGCATCGGCGCAGCAGAAGCAGAATCTGAAGCTCTGCTATTACACGGTGGATATCGCCGGGATTGCTCCGGACTGCCTGCCGATCACTCTCACAACCGAATGGCGCTGCCCCGACGGCAGCATTCGCGTGGAGACGAAGGTATATAACATGAACGGCGTCTACGCCGAGACGCTGAATCCTCCGGGCGCCCCTCCCTGTCCTCCGGCATGCATGTTCAACTGGGCTTCGGTCAACGGAACATTCTGCCCGGTTCCCCTGGGCGTCACTTCCATATGCCGGGTGGGCAACTGCTGCTACATTGTCACCTCGACAACCGATGCAGCCGGCGCGATCCTTATCAAGATCCGTCCCTGCCCGAACGACACGACGGATTGATACGAAAAATTCATGGAACAACGGGGAGATTCCGGAAGGCATCTCCCCGTTACGGAATAGATATGGAGAACGAGGGCTGATCCAGGATTTTTTTCTTTCATCAGCGTTTCCAAAGAACCCTCCCGCCACTACCGCCGAAGAATATCCGCCCTGCCTTCCCTGTACAATGCCGGCCTATGATGTGTGCGATTACAGG
Organism: Candidatus Kapaibacteriota bacterium; assembly: GCA_048594725.1. Lineage (GTDB taxonomy): Bacteria > Bacteroidota > Ignavibacteria > OLB7 > OLB7 > JAFDZV01. Next base: position 8,218 of record JBMDXA010000027.1, on the reverse strand, counting down.
CCCCTACCAGGTCGTTGCGCAAAAATTTTCTGAGAGAACACCTGGTATCCACGGAGCAGGTTGTCATCCTGAACGAGGATAGCGAGTGAAGATCCGGAGGCTTGCGCAACGCATCTCGCGTCAGTAGCCTGGCGGTCGAGATGTACCTGGCAGCCCTTGGTATATTCGCTATAGGTCAGCATGACAGCTGGGAACGTTCATCCGCCGTTACGGAACTGCCCAGCCGGAGCACGGCGCCAGCGGCCCGGTGATCCCCCCTCCCCCACCTCACAACAAAATGTATATGACCACATCCCTCTTCTCCATGTGCCGACTCATCCCCATATTTGCACCCGCTTGCAGTGCCGGATGAAACGATCCGGAGGAGAGAGTGCCGATAGGATGGCGCTTAGGCAACCGGCGGCGGACCAGAACTCTGAACGGTGCGTCGGCGGCTTCTTCGGCCTTCGTCTCCCCGGCGCTGCGCACCCGTCGTCCCTCATATCACGGATACTTCCTCGTTCACGGCCTCCTGATGCGGTGCCTCTGACCACACGCCGATGGAGCCTGTTACGTAGCCCATGATCGACCTTTTCGGTATACATCTCGGCACAGGGGATTTCGTTCTCCTCGCCATCTGCCTGCTGATAGCAATCGGGTTCGAAGTAGTAAACGGTTTCCATGATACGGCCAACGCCGTGGCAACCGTGATCTATACCCGGTCGCTTCGTCCCACCCTGGCCGTTGTATGGTCGGGAATCTGCAACTTCTTCGGGGTCTTCGTCGGCGGCATCGCCGTGGCGCTGGCCGTGATCCATCTGCTGCCGGTAGATCTGCTGGTGGCCGACGGGACGGGAGGAGGGCTGGCCGCAGTGCTTGCGCTCCTTGTGGCGGCCGTGCTCTGGAACCTGGGAACCTGGTTCTACGGCCTGCCGGCATCCAGCTCGCATACCCTTATCGGGGCCATTCTGGGGGTGGGGCTGGCAAATTCGCTCCTGCCGGGGCATACGTTCGGCTCCGGAGTGAACTGGGGCAAGGCCGAGGATGTGGCGCTTTCGCTCCTCCTCTCCCCTCTGTTCGGCTTCACCGTGGCGGCCCTGCTGCTCTGGGTGATGAAAAAGCTGGTGCAACGCCCCTATCTGTATCGTCCGCCGGAAGAGAATGCCACGCCGCCGCTCTGGATACGCTCCATCCTGATCCTGACCTGTACCGGGGTCAGCTTTGCCCATGGATCGAATGACGGACAGAAAGGGGTGGGGCTTATCATGCTGGTGCTGATAGCCCTGCTGCCGGCGCAGTTCGCGCTGAACCAGGAGTATACACCCCTACAGATGGAACGGACGGCTCATGCGGCGGCGGCCATCGAGTCGCTTCTGCGGGAACATGTCGGCGGCACGGTAGAGGAAGGCACGATGCTCCCGGTGGGGAACGGAACGCTGGCTCAGAACAATACCGTTCAGGTTCAGCCACAGGGAGACCCAACGGCCAGCAACGAGATCACACCGATCGGGCGCCCCCTCTCCACCCGGCTGCGGTCGATCAACGAGCTGCTCTCCGGCAGGAACTCGATCCACGATATCCCGGCTGATCTGCGCTGGGAACTGCGTAAATACATCCTCGAGGTGGACAACCTTCTCACCCAGCTCAGCAAGAGCGGGGCATTGCATCTCACCGCAGCAGAACAACGCGCCTTCCAGCAGAACCACAACGACCTCCGGGCCATCACCGACTATGCTCCCACCTGGGTATTGATAGCCGTGGCGGCCGCGCTCGGCATCGGCACGATGATCGGCTGGCAGCGGATCGTGGTTACGGTGGGGGAGAAAATCGGCATGGACCACCTGAGTTATGCCCAGGGGGCTGCGGCTGAACTGGTAGCGATGAGCACCATCGGGCTCTCCACGCTGGCCGGGCTCCCGGTGAGCACCACGCATGTGCTCGCTTCCGGTATCGCCGGAACCATGGTGGCGAACAGGAGCGGCTTGCATGGCAAAACCGTCAGGAAGATCGCGATGGCGTGGATACTTACCCTTCCGGTCTCGATGCTCCTGGCCGGCGGGCTCTTCCTGCTGTTCCGGTTGTTCGTCTAAAGACAGCACTGAGCTGGCGCAACGAACGCCCCGGCCATGGCGGCCGGGGGAGTGGTTCGTGGCAGGTACGGGGGCCCCTGGTACAAGGGATAACAGCCAGCACGGAACGCCATGGAATCTCCCGCCGCCGGTGCGGGGATGAGGCGGAGCACCCATGGAGCATGGATAGCTCTGCCGGCCACCGGCAGCGGACAAGGGGATCTTATCTGCGCCGCCCTCCTCTTCTTCCCGACCGGCCGGAGGAGCTTCCGCCGGAGCTGCTATACGAGCGGCTGGAGTAACTTCTGGAAGGACGGCTGCTATAGGAGGAACTGCTGGACGATGACTTGCGGTACCCTTTCCTGGACCTGCTCTTTTTCGGCAGGTCAAGGTCGATATCCAGCTCCACCTCGGCCGGCACCGTAGCGGCCCGCGCCGCCAGAAGGGCATCGCGCCGCGCCTGAATCACCCGGTCGATGGAATCCTGCCGCCACTCCCGCTCCCGTGCTATCGCATACTCGCGCGACTCCCGTTCAAGTCTGACCGAATCGGCTATCCGCTGCTGGTTGAAGGCTTTCTGTCCCTCCAGAAACGATGCGAGCGTTTTGCTGGAATCGGTTGTGCTGTCGGCAGCCGATGCCTGCCAGGCGCGAAGCGCATCGCGATCCACATACGGATAGCTTGCGATAAAGGCGCTCTCCCGCCGCTCCCGCACCTCGGCGATCTGTGCCAGCCGCTGCTGTTCGGCTTTTTGCTCGGCGTTCAGCCTGGACCCGATCACCAGAATAGTTGCCAGAATCGCCGCTCCGATCGTAAGCGGCGCGATGGGATGGGGCGGCCTGAACCCTGTTGCACCGCTGAGCAGCCGCCGCACCGGAGGAATCATCACGATGCCGAGGAGGATGCAGAGCGAGGAAAGAAATGGTGCGCGTGATAGATGCAACAGACCGCCGCAAATCGCCCAGATCCCCCATCCCCATGAGCAAAGCTTCAGAAATTTCCCGGCAGAACGTTCTATCGCATTCGGTTTTGCCTGTGGTGATGGCCGTTGCAGTTGTTCCATATGCCTGTTGAATGATATTAGAGCAGTTTTCAATTGAATTGATCGGTTCAGGCTCCCGTAGGGAGCACCCGTCTGTAGCTATGGTGTCAGTGTTTTCTTCGGAAGCTCCGTAGGAGCGGCCCATTCCTCTGACGAGCATTACCTCACACTCAACGGAAACCCGCTCTAGGTGAGTAGGTCTGAAGGGGGGTGGTTCATGATTTCCCGTGTGGAGAGCGGATAATACACCAACGATATCCCCGAAAGGGCTACCGGATATAGGTTTTATTACCATTGCTGTTTATATAATACCGTCCTCCGCGCGGCCCTGTATAGATGATATGCCCATTGTAGGTCTCCGCGGAAGATTGTGTCCGATAGGATCTCTCCCGTCGCCTTTCAAGATCCGCCAGTTGCCGCCGTTCGCGGGCCTCATCGATAGAGTCTTTTTTTCGCTGCTTTGCCGCCAGGATCGAATCCTGCCGCCACTTTTTTGCGCTCGCGATTGAATCCTGGCGCCATTGCAGTGCCTGCGCAAGAGAATCTTCCCGCCTCTTTCGTGCGCTTTCGATGGAGTCGCTTATGCGTTTGCGCTGGAATATCCGCTGCGCCTCCAGAAACGATGCGAACGTCCGGCGGGGATCGATAGCGCTATCAGCCGCGGTTGTTCTCCAGGCGTGCAACGAATCGCGATCAACGAACGGATAGCGGGCGATCAGCACATCATCATGCACCCGCTCCTGCCGTGCAATGATCGCCAGCCGCTGCTGTTCGGCCTGATCCCTTTTCTGAAGAGTATTCCCCAGACCTCCCATAACCGCCAGTATCGCCACGGCGATCGCCGCCGGATGAGCTATTCGGAACCCGAAAGAGCGCCGGATACGATCGTACGTAAACGGAAGCATCAGAAAACCGAGCAGCAGGCAGAGCACACCCAGCAGAGTGTCGTCGGATATACGCTCGGCGCCGGCCCCAATAGCCAGCAAGCCCCATCCCCAGGCGCAGCACCGCAAAAAGCGATGCCCTGTTACTCTCTTTTCCTGCGATGAAATTTGTTCCATAAAAGGCAAGGGATTGAGAAACGATGTTCCTTTTCTTTTTCTCAAGGAGAGATACAAGCGCGAAGGTCTGATGAAACGGCTCTCCGCCTCCGATCATCGGCCGGGCATCGCCCTTATTCCCCAACCAGCACGAATGCGCCCCAGTCATACGGTAAGAAATCTTTTTTCATGGTCTTTTGCGCCTGGGCTAGAGCCTCGGATTTCTCCATATTTTTTTCCAGCCAGTTGCGATAGAAAAGCTCCATCAGCATACGCGTCTGATCGTCCGGTACTTTCCAGAGGCTGATGATAACCGAGGCGGCACCGGCAGCGCGGAAGGCGCGTTTCAGACCGAATACCCCCTCCCCCGGCAGAATCTTCCCAAGGCCGGTCTCGCAGGCCGAAAGCACCACCAGCTCGGTTCCGCGTAACGGCATCTGGGCAACGTCGTAGGCGGTCACCACCCCGTCACCGATTTCACGCAGGGGAGGATTGAGGGTCCAGATGCGATCGGCACCGGCCAGAAGAAGCATGGAGCGGAGCAGCGGGCTTTGCGCATACTGTACCACTCTGATCCCCCCTCCGGCCTGCAGAGCCGCCACCTCCTGCGCCGAGCCCTTCGGTTCCGGAAACACCACCGCATGCGTAGCCACATGCACTACCGAGGGGGATTGCAGCCCGATAAAAGCATCCTCGGTTGCACGCGCGCCCATATACGCGCTGGTTATATAGCCATGCCGCCTCAAGATCGCGGCAACAGTATCTGCCTCCGGCTTCGAGCCGGGCAGCGGCTGAAGTCCCCTTCCCCTCTCCGGATCGCGCGGAATTTCCCCTGTGCCATCTGGCATTTTTTTTTGATCGCCGAGCGGAGTTTCATAGAGATTTCCATCGGTGCGATGTTCCTCGGCCAGCAAAGCCATCTGCCCCACCAGCTCGGCGGAATCGGCATTGAAACTGACCGCGCCGAATACCGCTGCGGTGTTCCGTGACGGCGGCCGGGGATGTTTCCCTCTGCGGGAGGCAAGCAGATCGCGCGTGCTGAAGAGATGCCGCAGATCGTAGCGGCCGAGCAATTCTTCATTGCTCAGAGCATTTTCCAGAGCGGCAAACGAGACTCTGTTGAGCAGCCCGTCGGTGCTGATATATACCGTCTTGATCCCCTCCAGCTTCGAGGCGATCGGATGCCAGACCAGTTCGTACAGATCCTGTGCACGTCTTCCATCATTCACATAACTCTCGTTCTCCTGGGGCCCGACCTCATGCCGGAGAATATCCCAGAGCTCCGCTTCCCCGCAGAGCGATACCAGTTGCGGCCTCGCCCCCCAGCCTTTGCTGTGACGCAGAACAAGGGCGCAGTACCGCGCCGAATCCGCCATCGCATCCCTTTCGGAAGAGGGAATTCTAATGAATTCTATGGCGCATTCTCCGGCTTTGAGAGTACCGGCGGTTGCGCTCCAGGAATCCTCGCGTCCCTTTTTCTTTTGTATCGCAGCGATTTTCACCGCCAGTTTCCCCTCTATCCCCTCCACCATTGCAAGCAGGCTATCCCGGCTCTTCCTCCATTGCGCAACCGCCTCAGCCCCTGACGGCATATAGGTATCCGAAAGAGCGCGGCGGCCGGACCAAAACTGCCGCCACAAAGAATCGATATCCTGATGGCTGTTTCGCAGCTCCGCTATAACACCGTTGCGCCACTCGATCGCCGAGAGCACTCTCCCCTTGGCCCAGAGCGCGGCATTAAAAAGTTCGCCGGTCTCACCGGCATCCAGAAAGAACCGCAGAAGCGCCGATGATATCTGTCCCAGACGCGCCTGAAATCTGATCTGCTCCTCCTCTCCTTCAAACAGGCTTGCCTCCCTCATGGTGCGGGGAAGCATCCAGATGAGATTTTTATAACAGGCATAGGCCTGATCGTTCATCCGAACCGATTCGGCCGAACGGGCCACCGCATAGAGACCGAACACCAGTTCGAGATGACCATTTTTCTCGTGGAGCTTCCTGTACATCGCCGCGGACCGGCGAAAGAACGGAGCAGCCTTTGCGGGCTTTCCGGTATGCGCCAGGTAAAGCCCCATGCTTCCCAGTGCGGCAGCATAACCAGGATGATCCTTCCCCTTGCAGAGCCGGCCGTACATCGCCACTCCCCGCTCGATGCCGGAAGCAGCCTTTACATCGTTTCCCTGATGGAGATACAGATCTGCCACCCGGTCGATTGCCGACGCCAGATCGAAATGATCGGCACCACCATAGATCGTCTCGAAAATTTTCCGTGCCCGTTCCAGATGCACGATCGCGCCATTGATATCCCCCTGTTCGGCACGGATGGCGCTCAGATCCCGTAGCGCCGCGGCCTCGTGGCGGTCGTATGCGCGATTATCGATCACCGCGAACGCCGACAGAGCGCTTCGCAGCATCTTCTCTCCTTTTTCCAGATCCCCCCGCTGATGATGATACCGGGCGGCGCATCGCAGAGTGATGGCGTAGCCGGGATCGCTGGAATCGGGATGCAGGCGCCTGTACATCTCCAGCGACTCGTCGAAATATCCCTCTGCTATCTGGTAATTTCCCCGGTCGAGATAGATCGTGCCCAGGCCGGTGAGAATATCGGCAACGAGCCGGTGCGGGGCATTGCCCAACCGCTTATCGCGCCGGTACATATCCAATGCGACGCGATAATTTCTTGCGGCCTCCGCATATTCCCCCAGTCCGTACAGCGCTCGTCCCAACCCCACATACACCGCCGCATGCTCATAGCCATCCAGTTTTCCCTGGAGTTTACGATAGATCAGCAGCGCATCGCCAAAGGAACGGGACGAAACGGAATACTCGCCGCGCCCCTCCTGAACGGCGCCCAGGCCGGCGAGCGCACGTGCCAGCTCCAGGTGGTTCCGTTTGCCGAATGCCCGGCGATATCGCAGGATGCCCTCGGAGAAGAATGTACCCGCCTCGGCGAGCCTCCCCTGGCGCGTGCGAAAATCCCCGAGCGCGGCCAGCCGATTGCCGAGTAATGAGTCTTTATTACCGGGCAGGCGGCGTGCAAGGCTCAGAGCTGCGAGATAACAGGAATCCGCGCCGGAAATATTTTCCATCGAATCGCGAAGTGCCGCCACCAGGCTCAAAGCACGAACGACATCCGGATGCATCCCTTTTTTCGAACCACGCTGCCGCATCCCCAGCAACTCCATCGCAAGGGACTCCGCTTTCGGGAACGCTCGGCGCCGCTGATAACGTATGGCGGTGGCTTCCAGCAGAGGGGCCAGCCTGTTTCCGCCATCCGTGCTGTCGAGCGCGCGCACCATTGGAAGAGCCTCATCGAACAATGAGTCGGCGGTAGCATATTCTCCTATCCGGTTGTGGAATATCCCGGCGTTATAGAGGCTCCGGGCAAGCTGCTGGCTGGGCCGGCCACCGCTGAGCTGGCGATAGAGAGTCATAGCACCGTGCAACCCACGGTAAGCATCTGCCGAATCATCCCGGTTATTGCACAAGGCTCCCCAATTTTCCAGGACTCTGGCAAGCGCGGTATCATAGCCGGTCTTTATCTTCCGGATATCGGCAAGAAATACGAAAGCTGTATAGAGAGAATCACGTGCCGTGTTGAAGGCATGTTGTTGATAATAACAAAGGGCCTGATTGTTCCGGATGCTCGCCAGGATGGGATAGGCAGCAGGATCATCGGCGAAATGGCTCACCACCCCGCTTGCGCTGTAGAGCTTCTGAAGCGCCCTGTCGATCTCTCCCCTGGAGCAGGCAGTGAAAGCCGTATCCATGAAATGATAGGCATTCCTGATCTGGGTTCGGAGATTACCGGTCGCCCGGCTTGTAGCGATATCATAGTGTTCCCATCGCTCCAGCACAGGCAGGGGAATCTCATCGAAATTCTGGCAGAGTACTGTTGCCGGGCTGCATAATATCATGGCAGCAACGATACGCAGCATATGCATGCCCATGGATTTCATAACAATATTCACGATAGTCTCGGGGATGGATGATGGAGGTCAGAAGGGATGGGAGGATACGGCGGTTCACCCTGCCGTATAGATCATCCATTGCTTCACATGTTCGGTGGGATCGATCAGAAACATCAT
>JBMDXA010000026.1:0-21874 GCA_048594725.1 Candidatus Kapaibacteriota bacterium | reverse complement strand
AGGTTGCGCTGGAGATTTACAAAGAACGACGCACGACAGAAGCTCGCCCGGCACTATCCGGAATTACCGTAACAGCCTAATAGAGCGGATTTCAGTAGGGTTACTCTGTTGTGGCCTCCGGAGCCAACACCTATAGATGTTGCCTATATGTAGTTCGAGTCTGCCAGATAATGCTTCCGGAAGCTCCGTAGGAGCGGCCCATTCTTCCTGGTTTGAACAGGCTTGACTCAATTGAAATCCGCTCTAGATGAGTATACCGGTCTGGTGGCCTCCGTAGGGCGCACCTATGGGAGCATCCCATCTGTAGGCATGCTCGTTCTTGTATCGTGAAGCTCCGTCAGGAGCGGTCCATTCTGCTATGCGGCTCGGTAGGGACAGGGGACATCGGCTCTGGCGGAGCGGCTGTCCATAGGGTTCCGGCCCCCGTAGGGGGCACCTATATGTAGCCCGGAATTTTTTCCTTAGTACTCTTTGGAAGCTCCGTAGGAGCGGCCCGTTCCTCCGGGGCATCAGCACTGGACCGGATTGAATTCTTCTCTCGGTATCCTTAATCCGTTATTGCAATCCGGATGATGCTGATATCCGGGAACCATCAGATCGGCTCCATGCCGAACCGGTCATAGGGCCCGTGTCCCGCTCCCTCCATCGGCCACCCCCCTGCACCGAACCACTCTGCGCCATGCCCCGAAGCATTATCTTTGCGGCTTGGCGTCTTTGCGTGCGCCTTTTCCGCTCTGCCGGGGAACGTATGCCGTGACGCGTTCGCCGGCGCTCCCTGTGGCAAGGGAGAAATCCTCGCATCCCATCATCCCAAATTCCGAATCGTCCCATGTCGCAGGTATCGTTGGAACAACTCGATCGCGTGGTGGTGATCGGCACGAGCTGTTCGGGGAAGACCACCCTGGTACGCAACATCGCCCGGATACGCGGGGTGAAGCATATCGAACTGGATGAACTCCACTGGGCGCCCGACTGGGTGGAACGGGACGACGAGGAGTTCCGCAGCCTGGTCCGCGACGCGGCCGCGCATGAGCGCTGGGCCAGCGATGGCAACTACGGCCAGGTGCGCGATATCCTCTGGGGGCGCGCCACAACCGTGATCTGGCTGAATTATTCCTTCCCGCTGGTGCTCTACCGCTGCCTGAAACGCACGACCCGCCGCGTGCTCCTGCAGGAGGAACTCTTCTCCGGCAACCGGGAATCGTTCCGCCGGAGCTTCCTCAGCCGCGACTCCATCATCCTCTGGGTGCTCCACACTCATCATCGCCGCAGGCATACCTATCCGGCGCTCATGGCCGATCCCCGGTACCGGCATATCAGGTTCATCACCTTCAATTCCCCGCGCCAGACGGAACGCTTCCTTCGTGACCTGGAGCGCCGCCGGAGCGCCGGATAGCGGAAGCGCCGGAAGAGCTGGCGAACCCTTCTGAAATCCTATATTCCCCCGTATCCCTCTTATCAATCCGGCCCCTTCCCGAACCCGGCAGACTCCCATGTCCAGCTCCCTGATCCGTTATTTCCGCGACTGCTACGAAGAAGATCATCGCCGCTCCACGGTCTGGAATATCTTCAGCCATGATGTGGACCAGAATATCTTCATAGAAGGAAGAGAAGATGTGCTCACCGGCGAGTTCCCTCATGTCTCGGTGGATCCGGAAGCGGGGGAGGAGGCCGAAAAGCGGGCGCGCATCTATCTGAAGGAGCGCGAACTCCTCTATCTCTCCCTGTTCATCACCGGAACCCTGGTGGAGCGCCGCTGGGGTGATGAGAAGGAGACCACCCGAACCATCTGCGCCCCGCTGCTGGTGTATCCGGCGCGGTTCCACCGCAGCGATGGGCATCTCTTCGTAACCCCCGATATCGCCGGGTTTCGTCTGAACAATACCCTGCTCAATGCTCTCGGGGGGGAGCAGGAGGACCGTTCCCTCTCCGATGCGCTGGCCGCTCTCTTCTACGGCGAGCAGGCCACCATCGGCCGGGTGATGGAAGCCGCCGAGCTGCTGGATCGCTGCGTGAGCGGGCTGGATACCGATCCGCTGGCGGTCTACCCGATGCTGGAGCCGGAGGACCGCCTCCGCGCGATGATGAACGCCGCGCGCCGTTCCGCGGAAACCCCGCTCTGTGCGGTCCCCTCCTCGGTGGTTGCGCTGGTGCGCCGGAGCGGGAGCACGCAGGGGGTGCTCACCGAGCTGGATGCCCTTGCCGCCGGCGGCGAACTCTCCCCGCCGCTCCGGGAGCTGTTCGGCGGCCCGGCGTCCGGGGAGCCGCGCCGTACGCATCGTGCCGGGCGCGTGCCCGCCGTGCTGAGCAATGCGCAGGAGGGGGTGCTGGCCTCCGGGGCGGAACATCCCCTTACGCTGGTGATAGGCCCGCCGGGCACCGGCAAGTCGTACACGATAGCGGCGCTCGCGGTGGAACATCTGAGCCGGGGGGAGACCGTGCTGGTAGCCTCCGGGATGAACCAGGCGGTGGATGTGGTGGGGGATAAGATCGAGACCCAGCTTGGCTTGCAGGGGTGCGTGGTGCGCGGAGGGCGCAGCCATTATCTGAAGGAGCTGAAGGGCTATCTGGATCGCCTGCTCGGCGGCATGCATACCGCCGCTGCCCCGGCCCCGCCCGAGCTGAAACGGATGGAGGGGGAGCTCTCGCGGCTCGACACCGCTATCGCCCGCCTGGAAGCCGCCCTGCAGAAGGAGGCGGAGCGGGAGATGGAGTGGGGGGAAACCCTCGCGGGCGGCGATGATGGGCTGCTTGCATGGTTCCGCCGGCGCCTTATCGCCTGGAGGCTTGGCCGCTCCAGACCCCTCTGGGAGCTTGCCGATGAGCTGGAACGCCATACGAACGAACGGGTGGAGCGCCGGGCCGAATGGCTGCGCGGGATGAACCTGAGCCGCCTTGCCGCTACCCTTGCGTCCAGCCGCGAAGAGCTGAGCACCTTCTCGCGCGCCATCCGTGCGCGCACCAGCGGGCGCCAGGCGGAACTCTTCGAGTCGATCGATCTCGCGGCGGTTCTTCGCGCCTTTCCGATCTGGCTGGTCAATCTCGCCGATGTCTCCAACATCCTCCCGCTGCGCCGCGAGCTGTTCGATGTGGCGATCATCGACGAGGCCACGCAGTGCGATATCGCAAGCTCGCTGCCGGTGATAGCCCGTGCCCGCCGCTGTATCGTGGTGGGCGATCCTAACCAGCTCCGGCATATCTCCTTTCTGGGAGGCGAACGCCAGCGCCTCTTCGCCGGCAATCACAATCTCTCCGATGCCGATGCCGCGCTGTACGATTACCGCAACAAGAGCCTGCTCGATCTGGCGAACGAGCGCATCGGGTCGCAACAGCGGGTGATCTTCCTGGACGAGCATTATCGGAGCCTGCCGCCGATCATCGGCTTCAGCAACGGGCGCTTCTATGCCGGCACGCTCCATCTTATGACCGACAGGCCGGGAGCCGCGCACCAGGGGGCACTTCTCCTGCATAGCTGCGGCGGGCGCCGGTGCGGGCATGGGATCAACCAGGTGGAGGCCGATCGTCTTCTGGACGATCTCCTCGCGCTGGTGGAACAACAGAAGGGGCTGCCGCCGGAGCGGTGCAGCTCCATCGGCGTACTCTCCCCGTTCAGAAGCCAGGCCGATCATCTTGCGGCTCGCCTGGGGGAACTGCTGCCGCTGGCCGCGTTCGACCGCCACCGGATTCTGGTGGGGACCGCACATACGTTCCAGGGGGAGGAGCGGGATGTGATGTTCCTCTCGTTCGCGGTCGATCCGGAATCGCACCCGGCATCGCTCCGCTATCTGAACCGCGCCGATGTCTTCAACGTGGCCGTCACCCGTGCTCGTTCGTGTATGCACCTGTACAGTTCGGTGGAGCCCGCCTCGCTGGACCGCGATTCGATCCTGCGCGCGTATCTGCATCACGCCATCGCATCCGGTGGCGGCGGGAGCGTTCCGGTTGCCACCCCCGCGACTCCGGATGATCCCTTCGCCTCCGAGGTGGCCGGGGCGCTCGGCGGCCTTGGGGCGGCGTTCTGGCGTGCGCCGGTGGTGGCCGGGCTGACCCTGGATCTGGCCGCCCGCTGCAACGGTACGGTCTGCGGTTTCGATCTGGTGGGGCGGCCGGGGGGCTCGGCCGGGATGCTCCCGCTGGAGCGCTATCGCATGTTCTCGCGTGCCGGGCTGCGCATCATCCCCATCTCCTACGCCCGCTGGGTGCTCCAGCGCGAGCGGACCCTGGAGGCGCTGCGCCATGCCGTCGGTATGCCCCCTGCGGGGGATCGCGAGGCCCTTGCATCCCCCGATTCTGTGTAACTTGTGCTCCCTTCGATGATGCCGCCGGTGCTGGTACGGGCGGTGGCGGAGGGCGCAACGCTGTTCCGGGAAGGTCGGCCAGAGCGGTTCCCGGATACCCGCCGGATACCGCACCCGCCGCCCGGCCCGTGGCTATGGGGCTTCATTCTTCTCTTTGCTTATCTCTTCTCTGTAGATGTATCTATCCAAACTCGAAATCGTCGGCTTCAAGTCGTTCGCCCATAAGACCATTCTCCGGTTCAACGACGGCATCACCGCCGTGGTGGGCCCGAACGGGTGCGGCAAGTCGAACGTGATCGATGCCATCCGCTGGTCGATCGGCGAGCAGAAGGCCTCGGCGCTCCGTTCCGACAAGATGGAGAACGTGATCTTCAACGGGGCCGGAAAGCGCCGCCCGCTCGGCATGGCCGAGGTCTCGCTCACCATCGAAAACACCAAGGGCATTCTCCCGACCGAATACAGCGAGGTGACCATCACCCGCCGCCTGTTCCGCAACGGCGATTCGGAATATCTGCTGAACAAGACCCAGTGCCGCCTGCGCGATATCGTGGACCTGTTCATGGATACCGGCATGGGCGCCAATGCCTATTCGGTGATCGAGCTGAAGATGATCGAGACGATCCTCTCCGACCGCGCCGACGAGCGCCGCCGCCTGTTCGAGGAGGCCGCTGGCGTCACCAAGTACAAGGTCCGCCGCCGCGAGGCGCTCCGCAAGCTCGATTCCACCCAGCAGGACCTCGCCCGCGTCAGCGATATCGTCAAGGAGGTGGGGAAGAAGGTTGGCTCGCTGGAACGGCAGGCCAAGAAGGCGGAGGAATATACCGGCCTGGAAGAGGAACGCAAACGGCTGGAACGGGAGATCCTGGAGCGGGAGTACAGCGCCACCGTGCGCCGCATAGCCCCTCTTGAGGAGAAGCTGATAGAGGCGCGTTCCAAGAAGGAGGCGCTCGATACCCAGGTTGCCGAGGAGGAGGCCGTGCTCCGCGAGCTGGAGCGGGAGCAGGCGGAGATAGAGCTTGCCCTGCTGGAGGCGCAGAAGGATTTCAATGCCATCACCGGCCGTATCGCCCAGGTGGAACAGCGCCGCGCGGTTGCCGAGGAGCGCCGCCGCGCCCTGACCAATATCATCGAGCGGGCCGAGCGCGACCGCATGGAGGCCGAGGGGGGCATAGAGGTTCTGGCGCAGGACCGCCGCGAGGTTGAGGCCGCCCTGGAAGGGCTCCGCCAGCAGATCACCTCCTCGGAATCGGAGTTCGAGGCGCTTCGCGCCGAGGTGGCATCGGCCCAGGAGGAGGTCAACGAGCGCCGCCGCGCGGCCAAGGTTTCCCAGGAGCAGGTGATCTCCGTCATCAACCGTATCGCCGAGCTGCGCGGCGATGAGGAGCGCACCCGCGCCCGTATCGAAAGCATCAGCTCCCGCCTGGAGCAGTTCGATGAAGAGGATGAGGAGGCCCGCGCCGATCAGGAGCATGCCGAGGAGCAGCTCTCCGATCTGGAACGGGAGATGGAGGAGGCCAACCGCCGGCTGGAGACCACGCAGCGGGAGTTCGAAGGGGGACAGGAGGGGAAGGCACAGCTCCGCGCCCGTATCGATGAGCTCCGCACCAGGACGCTCGATCTTCACAATGGCATCAACTCCCGGCAGTCCAAGATCGAGTTCCTCTCCGGTCTGGTCGATCAGGATGAATCGGTCCGCTTCCTCGTGGCCCAGCCCGACTGGAGCGACGAGGAGCGTATCACCGTATCGGAGGCCATCTCCACGCCGGAGGAGTTCCGCCTGTCGATAGCCGCGGCGCTCGGAAGCGCGGCCCATTATCTGATCGTGGGCGATCTGGATGACGCAAAGCGGGGAATCGAATCGCTGGCCTCCAACCGCAAGGGGAAGGTCACCTTCGTCTGCCTGGACCGCGTTCCCCCTCCCCCGCCGATGGGCCTCACCGACGGCGTGGAGGCCATCGGCTGGGCCTCCGATCTCAGCACCTCCGCCCCGGAGCACGACGGCCTGCGGCGCTATCTGCTGGGCGATACGCTGATCGTCAGGACGCTGGAGGATGCCACCGAGGCGATAGCCCGTGGCGTTGCCGAACAGGCCGTGACGCTGGATGGCCTGCTGGTGCGCAAGGGGGGACTGGTGCGCGGCGGCGGCCAGACCAAGGATGAAGGGACCACCATCGGAAAGCGGGAGCAGATCGAGCGCCTCACGCGCGAGGCCGACGAGCTGCGCGGCAAGCTGGCCGATATGGAGGCGGAGATCGCCGCTGTTACCGCACAGCACAACGAGATCAATCTGGGCTATCTCTCCGATGCCATCCGCAAGGCGCAGCAGGAGCTGGGGCAGATCGAGAAGCGGCGCGCGCAGGTGGAGTACGAGCTGGAACATGCCGAGGAGCTCATCGCCGACCACGAGGTGGAGCGCCAGAAGATGGCCGAGGAGATGAACCGGCTGGAGGAGAAACTCTCCGGCACCGAACCCCGCCGCGCCGAGCTTCGCGCCGAACAGGAACGCACCGAACGCAATGCCCGCGAGGCGGCCGTGGAGCTGGAACGCGTGGAGTCCGGGTTCTCCGAGCGTGCCAGGATCGTCAACGAAAAACAGGTCTCGCTTGCCACGCTGCGCGGCGAGGAGCGGAGCGCACGCTCGGAACTGGACCGTATCCGCCGCGACCGCGAGAATGCCGAGCGTACCATAGAGCTGCGCCGGGCCGAGCGCGAACGCGCCGCCGATGAGCTGGAAACCCTTGAAGCGAGCCTCGCCGAGGGTGCCGAACAGCTCGAGAGCTTCCGCGCCGAACTGGCCGAGGCCGGCGCCAGGCGCGATACCATCGTCCGCAACCAGGCCGCCAAGCGCGAGGAGATAGGGCGCCACGCCGAGACCCTGCGCGAGGAGCGGAAGGGATATGAGTCGGCGATCGGGCAGACGCACGATCTGGAGATCAAGATCAACGAGCTCCGGATGAAGGCCGAGAACATGGTGCAGCGCGGCCGCGACGAGCTGGAGGTGGAGCTGGAGGTTCGCGATTATTCCACCGAGGAGACCGATGTGCTGATGGGGGCGCTTCGCGAGCAGCTCCGCCAGATCAAGGGGCGCATCAAGATGCTCGGCACGGTGAACCTGCTGGCCTACGAGGAGTGGCGCGAGGAGAACGAGCGGTTCGAGTTTCTGAAGACCCAGAGCCAGGATCTCGCCAACGCCGAGAAGACTCTGATGGAGACGATCCTGGAGATCAACGAGACCGCGCAGACGAAGTTCCTCGAGACCTTCGAGCAGATCCGGAAGAACTTCGTCGATATCTTCACCTCCCTGTTCTACGAGGGGGACGAGGCCGATCTGAAGATCGAGGATGGAGATCCTCTGGAGGCGCAGATCGAGATCATCGCCAAGCCGCGCGGCAAGCGCCCGCACTCCATCGATCTGCTCTCGGGAGGGGAGAAGACCCTTACCGCGATCGCCCTGCTGTTCGCGATCTATCTGGTGAAGCCATCGCCGTTCTGCATCCTCGACGAGGTGGACGCCCCGCTGGACGATGCGAACATCGACCGCTTCGTCAACCTGATCCGCCGCTTCGTCAACGATACGCAGTTCATCATCGTTACCCACAACAAGCGTACGATGGCCGCCGCCGATACGATGTACGGCGTCACCCAGGAGGAGGACGGCGTCTCGAAGATCGTCTCGGTGCGCTTCACCGAATCGGCCAGCCGCAACGGCGCGCCCAGAGGGGAGAAGCAGCAGGAGACCAGCAGCGCCGAGGAGGAGATCGCCGAAGCGGCGTGACGATTCTCGATTTCCGATTGGCGATTATATACCTGATAGACCCAAGCATGCCAGATGCATCACGCGAAGGCGCAAAGAAGAGGTCTTTCTTTGCGCCTTCGCGGCTTCCCGTGGGGTTCTTCCGAGAGTGCCTACTGGGGGTCGCTGGAGTATATAGTTGCCTTCCGATTTTGGATTTTCGATTGGACGGAGGAGCCGTTGTGGTGGTAGTTCCGTAGCAGCGCCCACTTCTTCTCCCGGTATGTCAGATGCAAGCCCCGCCGGGCCGGACACGATTCCGGCCCGGCTTTTTTATCGGATCTACCTGTACATTCCCATTCCCTCCGCTCCCCGGAAAAAATCGGGATGAGATAACCCCGGCCGACCCCTCCCGCGCCCCTGCCGCTATCGGGGAGGGGAGGGGATATACCGGGCTTGTCGTCTCCTGGATGGGCGCTGCAACTAACTACTTGAAATCTTCCTACGTTTCTTCGTAATATTGACTTATTCGAGCGACAATCCATCTCGATTTCGAGATCCCCTTTGGAGCGTCGATTCGCAACAGGTCTGTGGGCAGCATCGGACCGCGAGCATATTCTGCTTGCGGGGATTGCCCATGTGCTGGCGGTTCGGCATGGTATGAAGCATCATCCGCTGCTTCATCCGTATAGTTTATCAGGGGATACCAATGTCCATCTTGCGTCTGCTCCGCACAGGTGCGTTGTTTGCGATCGTTCTGCTGGGGGCTGCCGTTGCGCTCGTGGCCCAGCCGCGTGTCAGCGTCCAGCTTTTTCAGCCTCCTCCCAACCAGTTGCGCATCGCCGATGTCTGGCGGGTGCGGCTGGTGAACAACACCAACACTACCTTCACGGTCTGCTTGTACGGCACACTGGACGAGACCGCTCTCGGCCGGCGTCTGGTTGATGCCACTACCACGCGCTTCACGCTCCCTCCCGGCACAAAGGTGGTAACCGGCGTCGAGATCCAGCCGATCGATGCCACCTATCACGATGAGCGTTACAAGAACGTATTCCTCCGCACCGGGCAGGCGCCTACCGGCGAGTATCGCATCTGCGTGGAGGTGCGCAACGAGTGCGGCACCGAGGTGCTCGCCACCGATTGCAAATCGGCCGTGGTGCAGCAGCTTACCCCTCCCATCCTGATCTCCCCGCCGGATGAATCGACCGTGGAGGAGCCTCTCCCCGCATTCAGCTGGCTTCCGCCGTCCCCGCTCAGAAGCGGGCAGCGCGTGGGATACAAACTCCGCGTGGTGGAGCTTCTGGGCCGCCAGAGCGGCTACGACGCCATGCAGTCGAACCCCTCGTGGTTCGAGCGCGGGTCGCTGAACGCCACCGTCTTCCCCTATCCGATCAGTTCCCGGAAGTTCCGGACCGGCGCCCGCTACGCCTGGATGATATCCGCCTCCGATGGCGATTTCCCGATGGGACAGAGCGAGATCTGGACCTTCACCTACCAGCCCCGAACCCTTGGCGACGGCCTCGATAACGATACCCCCATCCGTGGCGGCCGCGATACCGTCCCCCGCTCCAACGACAACGGCGGGTTCGTGGGGGGGCTGGTCGATATGGAGATCTACGACTTCAAGCCCAAGCAGGGGGCCATCGTCGGGTTCCTGAACGAGAAGGGGAGGGACCGGGGGGTGAGCCTGACCGATATCAACACCGATATCAGCGCCGACAAGCTGAAACTGATCGATGCCAACAAGATCCGGGATCTGTTACCCCCTACCATACCTCCGGCACTGCTGAAGGAACTGCTCCGCTCCTGCGGCGGAGAGTAATTCCTTCCGATGAGATCCCTCTGCCGGATCATCGCCCACTCCACTCACATCGTTGCGCGCCAGCCGTAACGACCGTTCAAGACGATCCAACTCCAGCATAGCGGACTGCGATGCCTGCGCCCATACCCGTGCAGAACTGCCGGAAGGGACGGCCCCCGGCAGCGCAATCCGTACACGCCATCAGGATAGACGCATGCAATCATTGCGACTCAACATCGCCGCGTTGAAGACCGAGCGCCCATTCAAGTTCAGACGCGCCGGGCGCTTGATCGACGAGGTAACCTCCGATCCGGATTCGCTCAGGCTCTCGCGCCGCCAGTTGCTCGGGCTCTCGGTGGCCGGCGCGGCGGCCATCGGCGCGGCCATTCCATCGGTGAAGGCCGTAGGTGCCACGATGCTCGGCGAGTTCGAGATCGTCGGCGACAGCCGCCGCGTGGCCTTCATGCTCGGGCGCAAGGAGCGCTGGGCCATCGATACGGCCCGTTTCGGCGGCTCCCCGGCCATCGATGTGGAACGCCGCGGTTCGGTGATCCTGGTGAACCTGCGGAATGCGCTTTTCCCCGGCACATCGCTGCCGGCCGATCTCCAGTGCGAGATCCGTCCCGGCCTGTTCGGGCGGAAGCTCGCCATCGCTATGACGCTGGGCGGGTTCAAGGCGGAGGTGCCGCTGGAGGGATGGCTGATAGGCTCCGAGAGCGCCCGGGCGATGGTGGCCGCCGATCTGGGGGTCTGCCGGCTCGGCTCCGGCGGAACGCTCCGCCTGAAGGGCTGCGCGCAGGCGGAATTCTCCCCCGACTGGACGCTTCGCCTGGACGGGAAGAGGATCGCCAGAGCAGAGGGGATAGGGGGCTCGGTTGCCGCCGATACCGCCACCCTCTGGCTGCTTGCTCCGGATGATGAAAGCCTGCTCGGCGGCCGCGCCCCGAAGCGTACGCTCTTTTCGCTGGAGAGCGGCCGGCGCCAGTGGGAGATCCGCCCGCAGATCGCCGCCGACGGCCCCTGGAGCATCACCGGCGGGGCCGGCGCGTTCAGCCGGCTGCATATCGAAACCGGGGAGGAGGAAGGGGGCATCATGCGCCGTGCGATGCTGGCCGAGGGGGAGCCCGATGCCGAGCATCTGGCCGTGCAGCCCGCCGGATCGCTGCGGGGCGGGGACGGAGGTACGTTCGGGCTGCCGCTGCGTCAGGCCCGCTATGCCGTCTCGTTCGATCCCGATGGCGACCGCGCCGCGCTGGTTGCGCGCTACGGCCGCAGGCCGGTGTGGCTGCATACGGCGGCCGGCAGCGTGCTTGTGGGGGATGGCGATGGCGCGGGATATTTCGAACTGCATGGGGAGAACGGCCTGCTCAAGAGCGCCGAGTGCACCCCGGCGCTGCTCGGCACATTCGCCCCGGCAACCGATCCTGGGCTTATCTCCCAGCCTGTCGGGGCCGAGCGCGGCTCGCTCTTCTCCTTTATAGCAGGCGCCGCCGGAGCGCTGCGCGATGGCATCGCCGGTATGCTCAGCTTCGATCCGGCCGCTCCGGATGATCCCCCCAGGCTCTCTCTGAAGAACCTGCGGGTCTCGTTCGTCCGCCCGGAGGATCTGCTGGTGCTCGATATCGAGTTCATAAATATGAGCGTCGGGGAGAGCCGCGGATCGCGGCAGTCTATCTCCCCCAACGGAAGCGGCTCCTCCTATATCATCCTCCATTTCGCTCCGCAGAATATCGCCGAGCAGGCATTCTTCGAGACCGACAAGAAGGTGCCGGTGGGGATACCGAAGAACTCCGACGGCAGCCCCCACGAGCCCCCCGATCCGGACCAGGGGAAGAGCAGCGATGATAACCCGACTCCCCCTCCGGTGCAGTCCCGGTTCTCCGGTCCCAGCCGCCTTGTCTTCAAGGTGCCGGGGGGGGCAACGCCCATCCCCTACAGCCTGGAAGCCATTCTGGAGCGCTGCCGCCAGTATGCGCTGAGCGTTCCTCCATCGGCCCTCCCTCCGAAACAGCCACTTGTGCTGGCCTATATACCGGGTCTGTTCGAGAGCGGCAAGACCATCAACGCCAGCACCTTCTTCCTGCTCGATGAATCCAAGGGGGGAGGGTTCCGTTCGGCTCCCTCCGGCGTCTCGCTCAACAAGTTCGGCGGGGCCAGAAGGACCGTTCCGGCGGACAAGCCGGGGGGCAAGCCTGCGGACAAGGGGGCGCGGAATCCTGCCACCGTCCAGGCGGATCTGATCGTCCCGGATGCCTCCCGCGTGGAGAAGGCCATCTACGACAGGAGGAACCGGGTGCGCGCCGCCAGTTCCGGCATCGGCCGGTTTGTGCAGAAGAATGACATGACCATCATTCCGGGTCTGGAGATCATGTCCATCCCGCCCACCCTGCGCAAGCCTCTGCCTACCGAGACCGCCATCGAAGCCCCTTTCAGGCTCATCCTCTCCCCGCACAGCGGCTCGGCCTGGGCGCACTCCCCGAAGCCGGTGATATCGCAGCGCACCGGCCGCTCCGAGCTGTGGCATACCCGCCTGGCGGTGCGCTCCGAGGGGAAGCCGCCGGATGAGAACAATGTGGCCCTGCGTACGGTCCGCGCGGTGTGGGCGCGTGCCAACCCCGCGTACGACAAGGGGACGCCCGCCAGCTACGATCAGAACAATCCCGAAAGCTTCAACCCGGAGATCCCCTACGGCTGGCCGAAGCATGGCAACGCACCGTTCCGGATGTCGCTGGATGGGTTCGACCGGCACAACATCGTGCACCTGAGCGCCAACTTCAATCTGAACTACCAGCGCCAGAAGTACGAGCCGCTGCCGATCGGCGTGGAGAAGCTGATGCTTACCTCGCTGGGCGCATGGATGGACGTGCGCGGTGCCTGGGACAAGCTCCCCACCGGCCTGGCGGTGGAGGAGTGGAGGCATCGCGGGACGATGGGGCGCGATCACTATGTGCGCGTGGTCTACGCCGGGTTCCTCTTTCCGTTCGGACACCGCGCCTCGCTCATCAAGGTCACCGAGCGGAAGTTCCAGCCGCATCCGTCGAACTCCTCGATGAGGGTTGCCTATCTCCGCCAGCGGATGTTCCTGGTGGTGCGCGAGCCGGAGAAGATCTATGCCTCCAGCAATCTCACCAACGATGCCGGCGAATCCTATGATCTGATGATGCCCTTCCGCCGGGTGCGCATCACCACCCTGGTTACGCCCAACCTGGATGATCCGGCCGAGAGCGATTATCCCAACGGCATGCTGCAATCGGCGTTCTGGCCGCGCGTGGCGGGGAACGATTTCCAGTTCCATGTGGTGATGGAGGATCTCGACGGGCAGACCTCCGAGCTGACGATGCCGTTGCAGTTCGTGGGCAAGGAGATCGCCGACCAGTCGGCCCGTACCACGGTCGCCAGCATCGCAAGCCGCTACGAGACCGCCGGCGGTGCCGAGTGGATTGCCCGACGCACCCGCCCGTTCAACGGGCAGAAGGTGGCGATGGCGGCAAGCGCCAAGCAGGGGGATACCACCTTCGAGGCGGAGCTGGTGACGTTCGGTGCGGAGGTGCCCAACCAGACGAAATACGGTTCGCTGCCGGCGCAGTTCCCCCGGTTCTACCCGGTGGTCCGCTCGGTGAAGCTCTCCATTCCCGCCATCAAACATCTGGTGGGGAACACCAGCAAGCCGGATGTGAAGTTCAACTCCTCCTACCTGAAGGTGGGCTTCGGCGGCAGCGGGTCGGAGAAGAACAGCGGCGAGGTATTCCTGGATCTGCTGGGCGATCCGGTGGATCTGATGTTCAGCGGCAAGGGTGATCGTTCCGGCGCGCTGATGCAGCCGAACATGCGCATCTCCGCACTCTCCCGCACAATGGGGCCGGTGGCCGGAGCGGTGGATACGATCCGCAAGGGAAACTTCGATCCGGAGGAGTTCTTCGGTTCGCTCGGCGCGAAGCTCTTCGGCGTGATCGACCTGTGGGATATCGTCAAGGCGGTGGGCGTGGACCAGGGGCTCGATCTGGTGCCGAAGTTCGTCACCGAGGCGATGGGGGCGGTGGAAGGGTTCCTGAAGGATCTGGAGGTCTTCAAGGCCACGCTCGATGCGATGCCGGGGGATATCTCCTCGGCCGCCGCCACGATGAAGGGGGATATCGACAAGATCATCTCCGATATCCTCAGCTTCAATCCCGGCGCGCTGCCGGGTGACCTGAGCACCTTCGTGGGGCATGTCTCCGGCATGATAGCCTCCATCCCGACGGTGCCGGGGTTCAGCCCGGCCCTGCGCAACGATGCGATGGCCCGGCTGAAGCAGTTCCAGAGCACCCTGAGCGATATCGACGAATTCGTGAGCATGGCGAAGAGCTTCGCCGATGCGGTGGAGATGGCTCGGGAGATGAAGGTGAAGTTCGAGTGGCGGCCGAAGATCGCCGCCTGGGGATTCGTTGCCGGAAGCCCCCTGTTCATCCCCAAGAACGAACGCGGGCTCTATGTGTCGGTGGAGGTGCGCGCCAGGACCGAAGGCAACGGCGGCCCGGTGGCGAACATCAGTTGCGGCATCGATGATTTCGCCCTGGATCTGATCGCCCCGGCAAGCTTCATCAAGCTGCATTTCAAGACCCTCCAGTTCTTCGCCAGCACCGGCAAGAAGCCGGATGTGAACGTGGAGCTGGATGATATCGAGTTCGTGGGGGTGCTCTCGTTCATCGAGACGCTGAAGGATCTGATCCCGCTGGACGGGTTCAGCGATCCCCCCGCGCTGGATGTGTCGGAGAAGGGGATCGATGCCACCTTCTCGGTGGCGATACCGAACGTCGCGGTGGGGGTGTTCAGCCTCCAGAATATCAGCCTCGGGGCCGGCTTCACCGTGCCGTTCATCGGCGATCCCCTCAGCGTCCGTTTCAATTTCTGCACGCGCGAAAATCCGTTCAACCTGACGGTCTCCCTGTTCGGCGGCGGCGGCTTCTTCGCCATCACGCTGAACCCCTCGGGGGTGCAGATCCTGGAGGTTGCGCTGGAGTTCGGCGCCAGCGTCTCGCTCGATTTCGGTGTGGCAAGCGGCGGCGTCTCGGTGATGGCCGGCATCTACTTCAAGCTGGCGAACGAGGGGGGAACCGAGACCTGCACGCTGACCGGCTACTTCCGCCTGCACGGCGAGGTGGATGTGCTGGGGCTGATCTCCGCCTCCATCACCCTGGAGCTGAGCCTCAGCTACGAGTTCAGTTCCGGCAAGTGCGTCGGGCGCGCCACGCTGACGATCGAGGTGGAAGTCCTCTTCTTCAGCGCCAGCGTGGAGATTGCCTGCGAGCGCAAGTTCGCCGGCTCCAAGGGGGACCCCTCGTTCGAGCAGTTGATGGAGCCCTACATCCTCAATGGCACTACCGTGCGCCCCTGGGACGAGTACTGCGGGGCGTTTGCGTAGTAGTGGTTAGAACTTAGGGCTTAGTACTTAGAGTTCCGTTCTTGGTTGTTAGTCAAAGATGTCCCCCGTACGCAGGGGAGTATCCATCTCTTTTCCAAACACTAAGAACTACAGCCGCCGGAGGCGGCGTCCTAAGCACTATCCTGAAAGCGTTCCAAGAATTGAATATTCTCTTCTTAAATCGAAAATCTCGCGATGGCAGGCCAAAGAATCATCTGGACAGCGCTTCCGCATGGGACCGACGGAAACAACCTGAAGCTCTCGGTCTTCGTTTCGCCACGTCTGGTGCCGGGGGCCGTACGGACGCTCGACCAGTTCCCCGATTTCTGGAATCCGGCGCAGGGTCACTGGCCCGCCAAGGCCCGGTCGCTGGAGTTCTTCGCCGAGATCGACGGCAATCCGAACCTGATTCCGGCGCAGCGTCTGGAGAAGGGGAGCTACAACGTCCCGTATTTCGACAAGGGGTTGTGGGAGGGGCTCTTCACGGCCAAGACGCCGGTGGCGCCGTTCGAGTATGCCGATTTCAGAACCCGGGTGATCCGCTCCTTCCCGATGCGCGGGGTGCTGGGCACGTTGCAGGATCTGTATACGGCGGTTGCGGTGGGCAACCCCGACGAGCATCCGAACCTCCTGCGCGATCCGATTCTGGTGAAGATCCGCAATATGCTGGGGCTCATCAATTATGGTGAACAGAATATCCTCACCCGCAGCCTCCGCCGTCCGCCGGATCTGGACCCGGAACTCAAGAAGAGCAGGGTGCTCGATTACAAGGGCTACAACGCCTACGGCCACGAGTCGTTCGAGCAGCTCTCGTTTTATCAGGCCAGCCGTTTCTACGACCGGCCGGAGTTCCAGGAGGCCTACCGCGAGCGCCCCGAACTCAGCGCGGTGCCGCATCGCCTGAAGAAGCCGGATATCGATTTCCATCAGATCCTCGCCGCCCTGGGCGACTACCCGGAGCTGATGCGGCGCCTGGGCCTTGTGGTGGAACTGCTCGTGCCGAAGCCCGCGGTTGCGTTCAGCAAGATCCGCGTGCGGCTGAAGGCCGGGGGAAAGGGGTTCAGCGATAACGACGCGGTCTTCCCCTGGACCTGGTGCACCAAGGATGGGAGCTTCCGTCCCCTCGCCAGGCCCGGCACAGACGATATCCGCGACGGCATGCTGGCGATGGCCGGGGCCACCGACCGGATCACCCTGAAGAACCCTTCGAAGTACGATGTGGTGACCGTGGATGCCGACGGGAGCGCGATGAAGACCGTGGATTTCAGCGCCAATCTCTTCCGCATGGCCGCGCCCAGGGATCGCTCCTATGTCACCCCGGAGGGGGCTGCGCTCCCCGCGCTCCGCTCCGGCGGCATCGGCATCGTGAAGTTCAATCGCGCGGCCGCGCTCTCGGCACATTTCGGTGTTGCCGCCCTCCGGAACTCCGCCGCCGCGATGGCGGCCCCGGGGACGATAGAGCTGTACGCCGATGATCTCGTGCGCGGCTACCGGATCGATGTGGACGATGGCGGCACATGGCACTCCCTCTGCCGCCGCGACGGCACCTATCAGTTCACCGCCGGCGCCAAGCCGACCGTGACGATCGAGGACGAGGAGGGCTATGTCAAGGGGGCATCCACCAGCTCCAAGGATGGCGCTTCCAGCGATCTGTATTTCCATGAGATGATGTTCCGCTGGGATGGCTGGAGCATCTGCGCCAAGCGGCCCGGCAAGACGATAGCCCCGCAGGCATACAATGCCGACGGCTCGCCGAAGCAGGTGCAGGGGGAGGTGGTAAGCGCCGATCCGGCCGAAGGGGAGAGCCTTCCCCCCGGAGTGAACCTGAAGACCTCCTTCAAGGCCCGGCCCGGAACGCTGCCGCGTCTGCGGTTCGGCAACACGTACCGTCTGCGCGCACGCGTGGTGGATCTGGCCGGCAACAGCGAGCCCCATACCTCGGCCGATGACTCGCAGGCCACCAACAAGGTGCTCTACACCCGCTACGAGCCGGTGAATCCCCCGGCGCTGGTGCTCCGTGCCCCCATCACCGAAGGGGAGTCGGTGGAGCATATGGTGATCCGAAGCAACTTCGACGCGAGCGCCAAGGACTACGCCGGCGCCCTGAACACAAAGACCGGCCTGACCATCTACACCGAGGCCAACGAGCGGCATGTGGTGGCACCGAAGACCTCGCAGCTGAACGCCGAGACGCACGGCATGCTGGACGAGTATATGAAAGGCGGGCCCGGCGGAGTGGAGCGCGCCTACAACATCTCGAAGAGGGAGTTCGGTACCTTCTTCGACCGCGCGGTGGTTGATATCGCCAGCGGGGAACTGGCGCCCCTTCCCGATCCCTCGGTGGTGCAGCTTGTCACGCCGCCGGTGGTGAAAGCCAAGCCCCCCTATCCCACCCTCCGGGGCGATCCCGAGAACTTCGGCCCGCAGTGGAACATCAACCCGCTCGACCCGCAGGCTCCCTCCATCGCGGCCGGACAGTATCTGATCCGCCGCGAGGAGAACATCCCGATCCCCTATCTGCCCGATCCCGTCTCGCAGGGAGTGGCGTTCCGGGGATTGCCGAACGGCGGGAGTAATGCGATCGTTCTGGTGGACTTCAGAGGTCTCTGGCCGAAGGTGCAGGGATTCCGGATCAAAATCGTGGAGTACCCCGGCGTAAGCTACTGCGACGGCAAGAACGATATCGGCAAGCAGGAGTGGAACCCGGAGACCAGGGTGCTGACGGTGTATCTGGCGAAGGGAGAGGTTGCCCGCGTGCGCTACAGCTCCACGATGAAGGAGGAGGATCTGGGCAAGATGGGTATCGTGCAGTGGATACGCGCCATCAACCGGTACGATCAGGTGAAGGGATATCTCGTCCGCGGGCAGCACTGGATGGTGACGCCGTATCGCGAGCTGACGCTGGTGCATGCGGTGCAGCAGCCCCTGTGCGAGCCCACCATCAAGGCGATGATCGGCGCCAAGAAGACCCTGGGCCAGACCCATGCCGATATACGGGCAAAGACCTTCCTCAGCGTCAGGAGCACCGGCAAGATAGAGCTGCTGGCGGAGTGGGACGAGCCGGTGGATTTCGTTACCGAGCCGGTCCCGCGCGATAATCCCTCCAACCCCGACTACAAGCCCAGCCACGGGCAGGCGCATGTGCTGGAGCTGCGTATCGAGGACTCCTATCCCGACGAACTTTCGCTTCCTCTACAGGTGCCGGAGCCGGGAGGGGACGAGAAGAAGCTGGTGATAGTGAACCCGGAGATCTATCGCCACGAGTTCGGCGATACCAAGCACCGGAAGGTGAATTATCATCTGCTGGGAACCACCCGGTTCCGGGAGTACTTCCCCCAGACCGTCATAAGCGATCCGGCCAACCTGACCCGCGCGGGCCAGCCCTATACCGTGAGCGTTCCAAGCTCCGCCCGCCCGGATGCGCCCAAGATCCTCTATGTGATCCCGACGTTCGGATGGGACCCGCCCCAGCAGATCGGCAACGATATCGTCAGCCGCCGCTGCGGTGGCGGCCTGCGCGTGTATATGGATCGTCCCTGGTACTCCTCCGGCGAGGGGGAGATGCTCGGGGTGGTGGTGGTGGCCTCATCGACGTTCGAAAAGACGGGGACGATGCAAATGTTCGGCGGCGGCGTAACCGATCTGCTGAAGCCGTATGTCACCCAGTGGGGAAGCGATCCTATCTGGGGCTCGGAGCCGCTCGGCCAGGGGCCGGGACTGGGAGATTTCACCCTGGCTACCAACCCGGAAAACGGAAAGGTGACGGGGCTGAGCCTGGACGAGATTCGCGATGCGTCCGGCAACTCCGTCCCGGTGGTAGCGGTGGCGCCCCATCTTGTGGAGTACGACCCGGAGCGGAAGCTCTGGTTCTGCGATATCGTGCTGGACTCCGGCACCACCTATTACCCGTTCATCCGTCTGGCGCTGGCGCGCTACCAGCCCAACTCCATCCCCGACGCGCATCTGTCGCGCGTGGTGCTGGCCGACTTCGCGCAGCTCGCCCCCGATCGCGTGGCGGCGGTCACGTTCGTCTCCGAGACGAAGATCAGGGTGATGATCTCCGGCACGCACGGCATCAACACCTTTACCAAGGGGGAGGGGTTCAATCCGGCCGACAAGAACACCTTCAAGAACCTCCGCTATTCGCGCCGTCTCAGCGCCAGCCTGGAATCCCCCATCCAGGGATTCGACAAGGATGTGGTGCAGGCGATGGGCTGGGGCCCGGTCTCCACCGCCCTGACCGATATAGAGCTGGTGCCGTTCCAGCAGTACGATGCGCGCATGGTCTGGATGGCCGAGATCACCCTGCCGGAGAAGCCGAAGCGCTACGGCGGCAAGGCGTTCCGCGTGGTCATCAAGGAGTACGAGCGCCTGGAGGCCGATGCCGAAGTCGCCACCGTGGGGATCAAGAACGAGCGGGAGAAGCAGTTGCTCCAGGAGGGGAAAACCGACAAGGACGGGATGGCGGTGTTCCTGAACGATGCCATCGAGCGGCTGGTGTACGCCGATACCATCGAGATCTGATCCGGGCCGGGGGAACCGCATGATCCGGCTCCCCCGGAATGCCGGGAGATAGCGTGCCGGTAGGCGGCATGCAACGGCGCAACGCCGCAGAAGGAAGAGAGACGGACAGTGCAGTTCATTCTTCGAGAGTTCACAGATGCCGAAGCCAGCCAGCAGAGGGGGAGCCCTTTCCGCAATTCTGATCGCCATCGCCGGCGCCTCCGCCTTCGCCCAGCCGGCGGTGCCGGATACGTCCAGAGTGGCGCCGGAGGGATCATCTCCCCCCGCTCCTTCTCCCTTCTCATTCTACGGGACCAGCAGGGTCTACGGTCAGCTCGCCAACCGGCAGGGCACCTACCAGCAGACCCCGGACGACTTCGCGCGTCTGGAGCTGAGCCCCACGTTCGCTCTGTACAACGTCCCGTTCACGCTCAATGTGCTTCTCTCCACCGAGGGGAGCGCCTACCGCCAGAACATCAACAGCGTCAGCCTGGATCTGGATTACCAGAAGTTGGAGGGGGAGCTGATGCAGCGTGCCTACGACAAGCTTGGAGAGCTGGATGACCTTCGCTATCTGAGCGAGACGATGGGGGGAGCCGAGAGGCTGCGCGATTCGCTGGAGGGGGTCGGTGCAGAGGGATTGCGCGATCTGGAGCGCCTGTCGGAATATGCCAGCCTGGAGAAGATCCAGGATATGGCCTTCTCCGAGAGCCTGAAAAAGCTGGACGAGCTGGGGCTGGTCTCCGAGAGCGAGAAGTTCTTCGCCGATTTTCCGGCGCTCGGGGTGGGGGTAACCTACCCCCGGTATTCGGAGCTGACGCTCAGTTCCGTGCCGGTGACCGGCGCCAATATCGAGTGGAACCCAGGGCTGTTCTATATCGCGGCGGCGGGGGGGAAGACCCAGCGGGCGATCCGCGCGCCGGGGGTGATCGACTCGCTGGTGTTCAACGATTCCTACAGCCGGAACCTGTATGCCGCGCGGATAGGATATGGCAAGAAGGATGGGGGGCATGTGATCCTTACCGGCATGTACGCCACCGATGATGCCGGATCGCTGCCGCTGGATTCCAACGGCGCCTCCATAACGCCGATGGCTAACTACGTGCTCGGTCTGGATGTAAATATTCCGGTGGTGGAGAATTATCTGACGATCGCCGGCGAGGTGGCCGGTTCGGTGCTGACAGGCGATATCTCCGCGGCGGAGCTTCAGAGCAACGAGATACCGGGTTGGGTGCGCGATCTGGTGGCGCCCAACATCAGCAGCCTTGTCGATTACGCGTTCGCGGTGAAGGGGATCGTGAGGGTGCCGGAATCGGACACGCGTTTCACCGCGTCGATCCGGCAGGTGGGGCCGGTCTTCTTCTCGCTCGGGGCTCCGGTGCTCCGCAACGACAACCTGCGCTGGGAAGCGCGGCTGGAACAGCGGTTCCTCCGGCGGCAGATCACCGCCACGGCCTACTATAAAAACGATCTGGATGATATCTACCGGCTGCTGAAAAGCACAAACACCACGGTGACGTCGTTCGGCGTGGGGCTGGGGCTGAACTTCGCGCGGCTTCCGTACCTGCGCCTGGAGTACGCTCCCTACCAGCAGCGCTATTCCAATCTGGCCGACCAGGCGGATATCGAAAACCGCACGGCGCTCTTCTCGGCACTGGCAGGATACTACTACAAGGTGGCCGATCTGAATGCCACCACCACCGTCAGCTTCTCATCGCAGCAGAGCGATAGCCATATGGGGCTGAGCGATTACGGCGTGGCGACGATCACCGCCAACCAGAGCCTGAACTTCCGGTTCCCGCTGGGCATATCCGCGGGGTTCACCCATTCCAGCCTGACGGTGGCCGACAGCACCGAGAATGTGATAGCGCTCGATCTCTCGGGCTCCTATACCGCGTTCGAGATCTGGTACAGTGCCCTTGGATTCACCCTGGCCGAACATGGCGGCGACCGGAACACCGGCTTCTACGTGAGCAGTTCGATCGGTGTGTGGAATGCGGGCATCTTCGAGCTGCGGGCCGAGAAGAACGTTTTCAAGAGCTATACGCTCACCGCGAGCGATTTCGATGAGTTCGTGCTGACCGCGACGTTCACATCGAACTGGTAGGAGGGGGGGAGGATTTTCGATTTGCGATTTT
>JBMDXA010000252.1:0-17885 GCA_048594725.1 Candidatus Kapaibacteriota bacterium | reverse complement strand
ATCTCATCGATAAGAATGGCCCTGAGATATTTACCATGCATCACTACGGCGATGCGAAATACTGGCAGGAGCATCAATACACCGCCAGGATCTCTCTCATTGCCGCCGGCCCTATAAACAATGTCAAGTGGGACAAAGATCTTTCATCCGAAGAACGGGAACGACTGATCACAAAACTCGAGGTAGGCTTCATAAAGATGCTTAACGACTACATTACTCCCAGGATCAGTTCGGAATCCAATAGTGATGATGAGTTCAGATAAGAGGCACCAAGTCCACCGATGATAATTCCATCCTGCAAGAGCAAAGAGGAGACCGAACATTCGATCTCCTCTTTTTATTATCCCCTGCATGCAACCATCAGCAGCAGACCGGGCGGATGGTGATGATGATACATCCGGCGGCATCTATCGTGGAGGTTACCTCAAGGCAGAGGCATGGTGGAAATCCCGGAGGTCCGGGAGCGATTCCGGTCCCATTGAGCGGGATATTCGACCCCAGAATATTGATGGTTCCGCCAACCGGAAATCCGAGCGTGGCATCGTAGACGCCGGTGATTGCTCCGTTCTCATGATCCACAAAAGCATAAGTGTACGATCCGCTGGAAAATGCAATCGCCACCGTGCCGAGGAAATCGTTATCGGCGAGCGGAAAAACCTTTTCGGTGACGACGGTGATGGTGCCGCACTGCGCCCGTGCCTGCGGCGACGCAGCGGCCAGGCCGGCAAGGAGCAGCAGAACGAACAATGAACGTACGATCGCGCGAGTGGAAATGTTCATGAAGGTACCGGGATAAAGGATGATGAACTGCCCCGGCCACGGGGTTGGCCGGGAGAAGATTATGCCCAACATATCTCCCCTCCCGGCCGTATGGAAGTACATGTTGATGTACCCCCCGGCGCTCCGTGGACGGAATTCCGCCATCCGCCCTTAAGTCATAAAAAAAGGCCGCCTTTTCGGGCGGCCCTTCGGTAGTTCAGAGGGGTTATACTCCGATTATCTGCTCTTGATGAACGGCACGTTGGCGCTCAGGCCCTTCTCGGAGGTCACGCGCGCCAGGTAATATCCCTCCGGCAGCGATTCCACCGGCACGCGCACATATTCCGCTCCGGAAATCCGCGAGCGATGGATGCGCTCTCCGAGAGCATTGTACAGCTCCAGCGTGCAATCCCCGCGAAGCTCCGGGGCCAGACGGGCGGTCATCCAGTCGGAGGTCGGATTCGGCGAGAGCGTCATCATCGCCGAGGCCTCCGCCACAACCGTCGTCACGCCGCTGGAGCCGCCGTTCTGGTCGATCCGGATCACCTTGTTGATGGGAGGATTCACCACGGTGGTGGTGGGGAATCCGGTCTTCGGCCACCGCACCACGATCGAATCGATCACGCTATTCTGCGCCAGCCCGAAATTCAGCTCGAACGGCTGCACCATGCCCCAGCGCCCCACGCCCGACTGGATATCGCGCATCTGGCGCACGCCACCGGAGTACACATAGATGCGCGCGCCGATATTATTCTTGTTCACTCCATCCGGAGCTATCAGCTTTACGGTGACGTGATTGTTCCTGTTGCCCACATCGTTGCGCACCATCCAGATCTGGTTGGCGCGGGCACGGTCCGCCGGCGGCACATACTGCCCGAGCGGCGAGTAGATGATCGCAAAGTCATCATCGCCGTCCAGATCGAAATCGAACGGGCGGTTGCTGTAGGCCGGGCGCATCCAGTTGGAGAGGCCGGTGGCCCTGGCGATATCGGTAAAGGAGTGATCCGGGTTCTGGTGCTGCACGTACGCACGATCGTTGATCGGGTCGTAGCCGGTGGTGCTGATGATGATATCCTGAAGCATGTCGTTGTCCATATCGAACCATGCTCCCGCCTGATCCCCCAGATGCCCGGTGGAACCGGGGGTCCGGTAGGTGAGGATGGAATCGGCACCGGTATGGGACTTCAGCGTATCGCGCCAGATCTTCTGCTGCGGGATGAGCGGGCGATCGAACCGTTTCAGATCCCAGGTCAGCTTGTAATTCCCCTCCGGGCCGCTGTTGATGGTCAGCGGGGAATGCCCCTCCTTGGCGCCAAGGCCGCCGTGCACCAGCATCTGCGCTATATCCATGTCGCCGTCGTTGTCGAAATCGGCCGGGAGCGCCTCCCACTGGCAGAGTTCGCGCGCGCCGATACCGGGATCGACGTTGCCGGTCATGCCGTTCTTGGCGGTATAGCCCGACTCGGCCGTGAAGTTGGTGAAGGTGCCGTCGCCGTTGTTCATCCAGAGGGTGCCGTTGGTGCGGCAGTACGGGCAGGTGAGGATATCGGGCCACCCGTCGTTGTTCCAGTCGGTGATGGTGGCGCCGTAATTGGGCTCCTCCACCTCCTCGATTCCGGACTCCACGGTCATATTGACAAAGGTGCCGTCACCGTTCCCCTTCATCAGAAATCCCGGCAGCCAGACGTTGCTCTGGTGATCGGCCGAAAAGGTGGTGACATAGATATCGAGCTTGCCGTCCATATCGTAGTCGAGAAAGCAGAACCCGGTGCAGGGGAATTTCCCAAGCTCGTGCAGGCCGTTGTTCTCTACCAGCCGGAACCGCCCGGTGCCGTCGTTCAGGAGCACCTCGGCCACGTCGCCGGAATCGATGAACGTGGAGACGTTGTAGTAGAAGATGCCGGTGACGATATCCGGGTAGGAATCGTTGTTGACATCGGCCATGCCCCAGACATCGGCCACGCGCCCCTTGGCGTTGGCGATCGGGTTGGCATACACGCCCATGCTGTCGGTGACATCCACGAAGATACGGTCCTTCGGGTCGGCCGAGGCGGGGTCCTGCTGGTTCAGATAGAACCGGGTCTTCATGCTACGGTCGTAGGCCAGGTTCTGCAGCAGCAGATCGGCATAGCCGTCATTATTGATATCCAGCGCGCTCACCTGCCCCCCCTTCACCCCGTTCAGGTTCGATTTTGCTGTGATATCGGTAAACCAGGTGCTGTCCTGCGCATGGAGCGAACCCGCGGCAACAATGCCCGCGAATGCGGCCAGCAGCATCCTGTAGAATGTACGAGGAGAGAAATGCGGCATAGGGGTAAACAGGTTGAGATGCTTGAAGTTCCGAAGACGGAAAGGAAATGGTACCGGCGAATCTATCAAATCGTAACGTAGGGAGCAAGCAAAGCGCCCCCGGATCTCCATCGCCCGAGCCGCACCATCACGCCAATATCGGGAGGGGGGCGGCGGAAGAATCCTACTGTAGACTCCACCGGACAGGCACATATTCCGTACAACCATGAAAAAGCCCCCGCCGGTTGCAGGGGCAGTCTCATAGACGGCCATGCAGCGAACCGGGTACCGGCTACTTCAGGCTGTACAGGGCCAGCTCAGTATCATCCAGCAGCTTGCGCTGCATCAGCCGGCCGGCACTGTCCAGATATTCATGCTCCCAGGTCATCCTGACGATGAACCCGGTCTTCGCGGCGAAATAAAGGGTCTCGATCTCCCGCACGCAGGAAACCTCTTCCATCTTCGTGTTATAGGTTCGATGATCCATGATAAAGGCCACCTTCGAGGCGAGCATCTCCCCGGCAGGAAGCGCCAGCGTCACCTCCCCCTGGTAGTTGAGGGAATCGGTGGAAATCATGGAGCCCGACGACGAGGTATCGCGGTCGGTCATCATGCGGGTGCGGCTTGCGAAGGGATAGGTGATGGAGCGAAGCGGGCCGCTCCCGGAACTCCCGGTTGCCCGGCGGAAGAGCGACAGGTCGCCGCTGGGCTCGTAGCGCACATAGACGGTATCATCCGGCATGACCGACCTCCAGAGCGATCGCAGCTCGCCGGCCCCTTCTACGGTCAGACCGGTGCGGAGGATGCGGAACGTATCGGCGACCGTGGAGATCAGCCGGGTTGGATCATCGGTGTCGTAATGGCGATGGCGATAGATATACTCGCTTCCGGCTCCGGCGCGTGCCGGCGCGTTGCCGCCCGGATCGGTCCCCTTGTCGCCACAGCCGGCCAGAGGGAGCACTAAGAGAAGGAGCGCGGCGATACGGGAGGCCATGGGCCTTGAGATAAACGTCATGGAAATGGAAGAGGAAATAATTGAAGGGATAGCATGGAGCGCCGCACGATATTCCGGGAAAGGGGGTATCGCCGATGCCCCGATCCCGCAACCATGACGCTCCGATAACTGAAGAGGGAGAGAGCGCTTATGAAAAGCGCACCGGAGAAAGTAAGGAAATGGTGTGTGATACGCTATGGAGTGATAGTGCCCTTGCCGGAGGGATGCCTCCTCTCTACATAGTCATCGTTCCGATAACAGCTTCCGGCACTCATTACCTGGCATTTCCCCTATGCGGACCGAACGTTTCCATCCGGCTCTCTCTTCTCCGCTCTTTATCGCTGCGGTGGGGCTGCTTCTGCTGAACGATATCCATCTGAAACCGGCATTTCCCGGTTTCATCACCGGAAAGCTCAGCGATGTGGCAGGACTTTTTGCATTCCCGTTCTTTTTTGCGCTCTTCCTACCAAAACAGAAGCTGCCGATATATATCGCAACGACGGCGGGATTTCTGCTCTGGAAACTTCCGGTTATCGATGGCGGTATTGCGCTGGCGAACAGCATCCTCCCCTATGCGATAGGGCGGGTATGCGATTACAGCGACTACTGGGCGCTGCTGGTTCTGCCGGCCAGCTATTTCTACAGGCCGCGCCCCGTGGCCTGGGGTGGCAGACCAGTACGGATCGGCATTGCCTGTATCGCCTGCCTGGCGTTCTGCGCCACGTCAAGAGTGCCGGGCCACATCATGCAGTACAGCTACCTTGTCCCGGAAGCCCAGCTACGGAACTCTGTGGACTCGGTGTTCGCCAGCGACCCCGGACTGATGATACCGCGGCACCTTTTTGACAGCCTTGGATTTACAGGCTACCCGGGTCTTCATCTCGGGTATCGAAGCTACCCGGAGATCGATACGAGGGGCTATTATTTCGGATGCCATATAGCCGATACCAGCGGCCCGGAGATCTTTATCATGGAATATTCCTACAACAGCGATGAGGATCGTTGGGGCATCAATCTGGTGGCGGCCGGCATTCAGAACCAATTAAAGACCGAGCATGTTCTCGACGACGATGAGGAGGAACGGCTCATCAGAAAATTCGAAGAGGGATTTATCGCAAAGCTCGGCGCGTATATCAAGCCAGTGCCATTGGAGTAATCGCCAATCTTCACTCCCCCCAACCGAAAATCCAACATCGCACATCGAAAATCCCTCTACCGCGCTATCGGCGCGCAGACCAGAAGCTGGAGATGCCGTCCCTTGCGCACCAGATGCAGTTTCCCCTGCGGATCAACCCGGAGCAGCCGGTCGTTCCAGCCGATCTGGGCGACCTCGCGCCGGACCCCATTTTTCAGATCGACCGCCACCAGATAGAATTTCCGGTTCACAGGGTCGATATACTGGCAGTAGAGAAGCCCATCCTCCCCCACGACCATTCCCGAATAGCGGGGAATTTTTCCGTCGGTCTCGGTGCCATCGATCCGGTGATGATAATCGCCGCGCAGATCGATGGTCCGCACCAGAACCCCATCGCGAAAGATCCGGAGATCGGGGCTGGCCGAATGCAGAAATGCGACGGAGCCATCGGGAAGCTCCCGGACCCAGCGTTCGAACTCCAGCCAGAAATGGCTGCGCGATGCGCCGTACGCGGCAAGCTCGCGCGGGAACGAACCATAGGTACGTACCAGCCGCATGGCCGTATCGTATTCGCGGATAAGCCTCATGGTATCGATAAAAGTACCGTAGGTGGCCGTATCATATAATTCGTTCAGATAGATATCGAAATCGACGCCGCGGTTATAGACATACGATGCGGTTGCGGTGCGCTGCATCGTCAGGTAGATTTTTTTTGCGCCGAACGCCACATCATTGGAGAACGAAAGAGGTGAAATGGGGTTCATACGATGCCGCGCAAGCACGCGCCCGTTCATATCCCCCCGTACCAGCGTTATCACCTCGTCGGCGATCAGTGCCGAATCCCCCTTTCCGGCCACCAGGATCGTATCCGGCTCCCCTCCTATTCCATAGAGCTCCCCGTTGCGAAGCGCCATCACGATGGGATTGATCTTCCTGCCGAGACGCACCGCCGAACGGAGCGCGCCGGTACTGTCGTGCAGATAGAAGAGGTGATCGGTGCCGCCGAGATAGCCGTAGAGACGATCGGTGGGGGAATAGATAAAGCCGTAGGGCATCTCCACGGTATCGGCCCCCTGCAACAGTACCGAATCGATCACCCTGAGAGTGCTCCCCTGAGAGGCCTTCGGTGCGGAGGCAATCGGCAGCTCCGTCTGCGTTGCCATCGCCGTTGAAGGGGAGGCGCAACCGGTGATCCGTGATTCCAGATGTGCGATCAGCGCTCCGGGCCCCGCATTGAACCGGAGGCCGCTGCTGAACTCATCCTCCTCCCCGACGTTGCGGTGCAGCAGAAGCCTGCCATCGGCATCGGCCATCAGCACCTGCCCGGCCATATCGGATGGGAACAGGGCTGCGCTGAGAAGGCCGGTCGTATCCAGCACAAAAGGGATACGGCAGCCGGCTTCGGCCAGCCGCTGGCGCATTTTGGCGGCCACCTCCAGGCGCGGCGAGTTGAACAGGATCATGGCCCCCACCTTCCGGGCATCATTCATCTTCTCCAGCGCCGGGCACCATGCGCCGGTGATCTCCGAAAGACAGGAGAAACAGGATTGCTCGCTGAACGTGAAGATGACATACAGGCACTTGGCGGCCGGATCGCCGCTGGCGGCATGATAGAGCGCCGGGGCATTTCCCTGCGCCAGCAGACCGCAGGCGCTTGCAGCCAGAAGAACCAG
Source organism: Candidatus Kapaibacteriota bacterium (assembly GCA_048594725.1). Lineage (GTDB taxonomy): Bacteria > Bacteroidota > Ignavibacteria > OLB7 > OLB7 > JAFDZV01. Next base: position 11,035 of record JBMDXA010000252.1, on the reverse strand, counting down.
AGAAAAAAGGATGGTACGGAACATAGGGCCGGTGCGATGCTTGACAGGAGGAACAAAGGGGCTCGTTTAGCGAAAAGAGGATCACCGGAACGCGAATTCCGGTGATCCTCCATACCTTCTGCGTCGCGATTAGTCCAGATCGTTCGGCGGCGGGTCGAACGACGAGGTGGCGATGGCGATCTGCCCCTTGCGCAGGAGCATGCTCTCCGGGACGTCACGGCCGGTGATGTCGGCGATATAGCCCACGCTCTCCTTGTTCTCGGTGCCCACGCTCATCTTGATGTTGCCGGTATTGGTATAATCATGATCCGGCTGGCAGACGGCCTCGGCACGGCTGATGATGATGATGATGACCCGGCGGCAGTAGCCGGGGCCAGGGGTGCACGGGAACGAGCCGGGATACACATAGATGTTGGCACGCGAGGCCTCCGAAGCGGCCACTGCCGCTATACGGGTGCTCTGGGCCGAAGCCTGGGTCGCGGAGAAGCCGAGAATCCCGGCACAGAGGGCGAGGGCGCCAAGTAACATACGTACGCGCATTACGTTCTCTCCAATGAGTATGAATGTGGTGCACACATCGCGATGCGCTTGCATGGCGATGGTACGATTATGAAATTCGGTTGAATAGAGTAAAAAGCCGCTGCTGTAGAAGCGGGGCTGGTATGGTAACAGGAGTATGTTGCATACCCTGTGCTATGTGAATTAGGATGGATAAAAATACATACCCTCTATGGGGCAGCGGGAGTACATGTTTGTGTACCCTCCCCCCCCTGCCCGGTTCAGGCAGGGATACAGCGGCCATCCGGAGCCTATCGGCGACAGATGAACCGGATACGGCCTGAGGGAAATTCAGGGGTGGCGTCCTTGTACAATCCGCCCGGCACAGCGCACACCGGGGCGGACGAGTATTATAGTATGAGTATATAGTTGGAGAACAGCAATGTGGGAACGATATGAGATCGGCCGGCTCATCCTGGAAGCCATGGAGCGGCGGGGGATGACCCGGCAGGAACTGATACAGCGGCTCGGTTATACGAATTTTTCCAAGGGATTCCGGAAGGTGGATGCGGCGATCCGCGGGGGCGATGGGGACCGCATCATGCTGGAGAGAATAGGAGAAGCGCTGGATATCGCTCCGAAGGAAATAGAGCGGGCTCTTACGGCCACCCGGAACCGCCAGGTGCAGAGCGTTATCGAATCGATCATCCCGAAACTCAGGCGATGATAGCCGATGGATCGTGACGAGCCATGCCACCGTATTGATAGGGGCATCGGTACAGGCACAAAAAAAAAAGGGCGCCCCCATCAGGACGCCCTTTTGCAATGGCCGAAAAATCACGCCGGAAATTCCGCCGGAATAACTAACCTTCTTCTCTTTTTCCGAACGGAGGAAAAGAGATCACACACACCACAGCCGATTACGGATCAATACCGTGCATCCGATGCCCGCGCCGGCTCGCGCAGTGCATCCAGACTCCACGGCCCGGCGCCCGCCGCCGAAAAATAGAGCCATACGAAGCAGTAGAGTGCCGCGCTCACACCGCCGTTGATGGTAGGCCAGGGATTCTGCGGCGCATGAAACTGAAAATATGCCACCGCCATCATGCCGGACATCAGAAATGCGGCAGGGCGAGTGAAGAGACCAAGCAGAAGCAAGATGCCGCAGACTATTTCCAGCACCCCGCCTATGCCGACCTGCGACATAAACGGTACGGTACCTCCGTCAGGAGGAACACCGATCGGGAAGGCGAACGTCTTGGATGTCCCGGCCAGGATGAACATGAACGCCGCAGCGATACGGAGAAGGCTCAGGAAATAGGGAGACCAGGAGATCCATTTCGTCATCAGAGTTGGTTGGCTCATCACGCTTCTCCTCAGATTCCGGTTTGGTTGCGAAGATACTCGTCGAGCTGATCGAACGTGGCACCGAAGCCCTGGCGCATCAGGTTATGGCTCTCGCCGAAGAAGGCCATCTCCTGTTCGGTGGCATTCACCGGAATTCCATGCATGGTAAGGAGGGTCTTTCCATCCTGCTCGGTAAAGATCAGGGTATTGAGAATTTCCACCGGCCAGGGTCCGTCGAACGGAGCGGGAACCGCATCGCCGTTCTCATCGGCAAAGGCATTGGTAAAAACCAGCCGCTCCGGCTCGACGATCTCGTGATAGAGGAAGCGTCCCATCATCCCGGCCCCGGCAGCATCCTTCATGGAATAATGGAATATCCCTCCCGGGCGCAGATCCATTCTGGAGGAGACCATCGTAAAGCCCTTTGGTCCCCACCACCGCGCCAGAAGCTCCGGATCGGTCCAGGCCCTGAAGACCAGATCACGCGGCGCGTTGAATTCGCGTGTGATTACCAGCGTGCGCTCCGCCGGTTCGGCGGCGGCTTCGATTCGTTCGGTCATGCTTCTATCCCTTGATGTATTATTCTTGAAGATGATGATGCAGAGCCTTTCCAGGAATATAGGGGTGTGCCGGGAAGCGCGAAGCAGGTCCGTCCCCGTTTCAGCGGGTTCGGCCGGGATTTCCATTTTTCTCTTTCTTTTTCCCAGCCTCCGATATCCCGGCCCTGCACCTCTCCCCCGGCATTCCATAAAAAAGGCCACGCGATATTATGCACCGGTTGCCGTACGCCGTATCTGTTGCAACAGCCAGCTATTGCCGTCGGGATCGGCGAAACGTGCGTACAGGATTCCGCCCATATCGATGATCTCCCCCACATCGGCGCCCCGGCTCCGCAGCGCCTCGCGAGCAGTCGCGATATCGGCCACCACCAGATGCAGCGCCTTGAGTGATCCGGGAGCCATGGAGGATATCTCATTCATGCCGGTCCCGATCACGATGGAGCAGGACGATCCCGGAGGCGTAAGCTGTACCACGCGCACCCCATTGCCGGGCGTCACATCGTGGTCCACATGAAACCCGGCCACATCAGCATAAAAGTCCCTGGCACGATCCACATCCGAGACCGGTACCGGCACAAGCTCCAGTTTCATCTCCTGATAGGAATTATCCGCGGAAGGTGTGCTCATGGTATTAATTCTCTCCCTCCGGCATCGCAGCCATTTTATCCAGGGACTGGTTCATTCCCATCTCCGCCATCTTCATCATCGTTCCCGGAGTCCATCCGTATTCGGTGACCGTCAATTCCGTACTGCCAGTATCGAGCGATTTGAACTCCACGATCTGAAGCTGATCCGTCGGAAAATCGGGTGGCATCCCCAGCGCAGACGGTTCCATCCTGTTGCCATCCTTGTCGCAGAGGTTATGAATCAACTCGATACGCTCCATTGGGATAACCTTCCGGTATTCCCAGCTGCTGTACATATCCTGTCCGCCGAACCATGCCGGCGCGCGCATGCAGAGTATCGATTTCCCCCCTTCGCGCACATCCATGACGGCGCCGGGACAGGTGAATCCTGCGGGCCCCCACCACTTCATTATCAGCTCCGATTCCGTCCAGGCTCTCCAGACCAGCTCCACCGGCGCATGCAGCACGCGGGTGATAACCAGATCCTGCTGCTCTGCGGTCTCGGGCACATTCTGCTCCAGCATTATTTTTTTCCTCCGTGATATGGGTGAAGGGATATTCAGGGTTAATAGAATGGGCACGTCCGGACCATTCCGGAGGATTACTCCACGCCGGCAGCCAGCGACTCCAGCAGCTTGTCCAGGTTGGCATATCCGGCGGCAACACCCATCTCCGCATCGGAGCCGAGCACGATATCGCGCGCCTCCTGCGACCGGTACTGCACGGTGTTGGTGAGCGTTGTCCTTCCATCCTGCTCGGTCAGGACCATGGTTTCCAGCTCATCGCCCGGATACCAGGACTCATCGAACTCCGTAAGAACCACCAGACGCTCCGGGCGCATGATCTCCTGATAGACCCCGTGCATCCCCATCTGGCTGCCGTCCGGGCTGCGCCATATATAATGGTACTTCCCTCCCACGGTCAGATCCACCTCGCAGACGATCATCTCCATCCCCGCGAAGACACCGAACCAACGCCTGAGCAGTTCCGGTTTGGTGTGTGCGTCGAACACCAGCTCGCGCGGTGCGTTGAAATCGCGCGTGATGATAAGCTCGCGTTCTCCGCGGGGGAACATGCTCAGGGCTCCGTTGTTGTTCATGCTCTGTTTCCTCCTGAATGTTGAGTATCAGCGTTTTTTCTTCTTCTTTTTGCCGGATTGCAACTCATCCAACAGTACATCGAGCTGCTGGAAACTCCCCTCCCAGAACTCGCGGTAATGCTCCAGCCAGCCGGTGGCCTCCGCCAGAGGTTTGGCCTCTATGCGGCAGGGACGCCGCTGGGCGTCGCGGCTGCGCGTGATGAGCCCCGCGCGCTCCAGCACCCGCAGATGCTTGGAGACCGCGGGCATGCTCATATTGAACGGTTTTGCCAGCTCGGTCACCGAGGTCTCCCCCGATGCCAGCCGTGCCAGGATCGCCCGCCGCGTGGGGTCGGCGAGCGCCGCGAAGGTTGCACTGAGTTGATCCATGATCGTATTGAACCAATTGGTTAATTAACTTTCCGGTAAAGTACCACAATGGTTTGGGCTTGTCAAGATGTGGCGGAGATTTTTATCAGGTTTTTATATCGTAGCGCTAATGGTAGCTTCGGCATCCATCTCCTCCACGCCCAGGCGGCGCAAACCATGCCCCTCCGTGAGGGGACCACAACCTTCCATCCATTACCGTACCGTGGAAAGCAATCCCAGCGGAATCATTATCCGGGCCGCAACCCTCCAGGACGCCGAAGGTGCAGCCGGTATTTACAACCACTACATCCAGAACACGGTTGTGACCTTTGAGGAGGAGCCCGTATCGCCCCAGGATTTTTCCCGGCGTATCGGGGATGTGCTCTCCGCATCGCTCCCCTGGCTGGTGGCCGAACAGGATGGGAATATCCTTGGGTACGCCTATGGAGCTCCATGGAAACAGCGCTCCGGATACCGGTTCTCGGCGGAGGCCACCATCTACCTCCACCCCGCCAGCGGAGGACAGGGGATCGGCTCGCGGCTGTATGGCGCCCTCCTTCCGATGCTCCGGCAGCGGGGCATTCATGCCGTGATGGGTGGTATCGCCCTTCCCAACAATGCCAGCGTGGCGCTCCATGAGAAATTCGGATTCCGGAAGGTGGCTCACTTCCAGGAGACCGGATTCAAGTTCGGCAGGTGGGTGGATGTGGGATACTGGCAGTGTATTCTGGGGGAGGTGTGATGATATCCGGCTACAATTATGGCGGGAATAGCAGAACCGAGTCTTAAAGAGGAATCAATGTTTATAGGGAGTAAACTTGATTGGGCGATAATTCGCTGATGATACCGCACATAACACATCCTGGAGTCCAGATACTCCATTACGCTACATTCAATCCTTCCTCCACCCGGGCAGACGAGGATTAGGCTTGCGGTCATTCAACTTGACATCATAAGCCAACATTGCGCCTTCGTATTTAATTTCAATACTCGTGGGTATTATTGAGCAAACCGATCCGATGTTGTCCATAATTATCTCGGATGCGGGCTGATTTACGAAAGTCGATCCAAACGGCGCACTGGCAAGGCGGCAAGCATACACCACCGGGGGCCCAACTACCTTCAAGCCTCCATCGGCGGCTTGAACAAGATGTACTCTCCCATGGTCAACACCAATACCGAGACCAACGTCCAACAGCACTGTCCAGAACAAACGACGAGATTCCTCATAGTGCTTCTGAAAAGCCTCGTGGCATTGATCCGCTGCCATCAGAACATGGTATGCAGCGTCCTCGCCACTATAAAATTCCGGAAAGAAGGCAAGTACTCCATCACCAGCCGAATCGATAAAGATTCCATAATTATTTTTAACAATATCTGCAATCAGCGTGCACGCACTGACGATAAAGTTCGCGAATCGCCTGGGATCGCGAGCTTTTAGCATCAACGCTGTAGACCGCCGAATATCAACGGACATTACGAAACCATTGCACTCCTCTATGTTTAAGAAGCTCTGCCTCAGGCAGCTGGATTCGTCAAGGATCTCAAGCTCAGCGTCCTTGTGAACATGACCACGTAAAAGATCAACCCCTTGTTCAGTCATAGAGCCCCATCCACTCTTTTTAGATCTGTCATCATGGCATATCGAATAGTAAACACCTTGGGCCACTTAAGCCAAACGATCTTTTTTGTTGAGCCCCCCATCCCAAGATTTCTATATAGGTAGATGGGACTTGGTAGGGAACTGAGGTATGGTTGAAGTGAATATTCCGCCGAATATCGGTCTGGCAACAAAAAAACGCCGATCCCCTGGAGGGGAATCGGCGTTTAGAATGTGCTCCCTGGGGGACTCGAACCCCCGACCCACTGATTAAGAGTCAGTTGCTCTACCAACTGAGCTAAGGAAGCGATGCAATATGCATCGGGGTGGGGTCCACCACCAAATGAAAGTTTAGGAAGCTGCGTTTTTTTACAAATGGAGAGGATGGGTCTGCCGAAAGGTAAGAAGGGCACCGGGCTGGTGAGGAAGGCTATGGAGAGGAATCCGCCCCGGGGTGCTTCGTGCTCCCTGGGGGACTCGAACCCCCAACCCACCCATTATGATATCGGCTACCGGGCGAGGCAACTGGAAAGGGGCCGGGAAGCGAAGACCGGCCGGGTACGACTAGAAACAACTGGGTTGCCGGACGTAACGAAGAATTTCCTATCTTTGCCCTCTTCACTACATTTCAGTGGTTCATTCGGTATCCGGGCTTCCTCCGGATACGGGCGAATCGTAACGTTGCAAACTCGAACGTACTCCTCTGGTATGACGGGGCGCAGGAGGCCTGGGATGGAAGGCGGTGCAGATCGCCGGACGTTTCTCTCCTCTCTATCGCGGATAGTTCCGTGATCGTCCCGCCCAAATAGTAATACTGTGGAATCGCCGAGGCCCGCTTCGGGACGGATGGATGCAAAATCCAGGCGGATCGGTACCGCTTCCGTTCTCCGGACACCTCCGATACTGTGCGTTCACTCATTTCAATCAAGGTCTCTCGGACATGAATTATACCGGACCCAAGGTTCGCCTTTCCCGGCGCCTCGGCATCGCAATCACTCCCAAGGCGGAGAAGTATCTTCAGCGCAAACCGAATCCCCCCGGACAGCATGGGGCGAATGCGCGCAGAAAGAAGACGAGCGACTACGCAAAGCAGCTTCTGGAGAAGCAGCGCCTTCGTTTCCAGTACAACGTCAGCGAGCGCCAGCTCCGCAACATCTATGAGCACGCCAAGCGCAAGGCCGGCAACACCGGTGAGGTGATGGTGCAGCTTCTGGAGAGCAGGCTGGATGCCACCGTGCTTCGCGCCGGCCTTGCCCGGAGCATCTATGCCGCGCGCCAGTATGTGCGCCACGGCCATATCACGGTCAACGGCAAGCGCGTGAACCTGCCGGCCTACACCCTCCGCGCGGGGGATATCGTGGCCGTCCGCGTCCGCAGCCGCAAGCTGGAGTTCTTCCACACGGCGCTTGGCTACTCCGCTCCGCCCCCTTCGTATATCGAGATCTCGAAGGCTGATATGACGGCTCGCCTGCTTCGCACGCCGATGCGCGATGAGGTGCCGATCATCTGCAACATCCCCCTGGTGGTGGAATACTATTCGCGGTAATAGACTGCTGTGGCCTGGGCCGGTTATCGCTTGCGATCCTACCGGCTCGGGTCGCGCTTCGGCCGCCGAATCCTTCCTTGTAGCCGGTCGTCAACGGTGGCGTGTGCACCACGATCGTGGGGCTCTACCGCAGAGAGTCCGGTAACGGTCGGCGCTGCCGGATCGGTACAATAGCGGGCGGAATCCGGGTTCAGTGTCGCCGAAAGGCAGACAACTGCCGGACCCGCCCGCAATTATTTTCAGAATCGCGCCGCTGCTCCATCACACCCCTCTCTCCCGGAATTCCGATTCATCACCCCTTCCCTCCTCTTCCCCTGCCATCTCCTGTTCGGCTCATCCCCGTCTCCCGATTCGTGAAGATTTCATCCCCCCACGCACCTGCCCTGCAAAGCTCCCTCATATCCCGTCCGCCACGATTCGCGGGGATCAGCGGATAGAGCAGGCAGTAAGTCCAAGCATACGGGAGATATGATAGCGGTAGCGGGCCACCAGCGCATAAGCGCCGATTTCGGCCAGCAGAATCGGCGGGATCAGGTAGATGGCAAGCGGGATCAGAGTCCAGGGGAAATGACGCCAGCAGAAATGATTCACCGAGAACGCGCCGGCGTAGACACGCCCCTGGCGGGTAATAGAGTGGATCTTGCGGGAGCATTTCCGATAATCGGTCCCGAAACGGCGAAGCTCCTCTTCCGGAACCGACTGGTAGGGGGCCACCCTATAGCCTCCCGCGCGGCGCGCGGCGATCTTCCGGGCCAGTTCCGCCGATTTCGAGCAGATCCCGCAATCCCCGTCGAACAGAAGGATATCATATGTGCCGAGTGCTTCCATAGCAGTTTTTTCAAAGATAGCGCCGCCGATAGATACTACAGCCGCCCGATTGCGGAACGTTTCATGGAGCGGCTGTGCCGATCCGGCGACGGAGTTCGTTGCGCCTGACCTCCCGCTCCGGGGATGAGGCACGATGGTCGTAGCTCTCCGCAAGGATGAGCGCCGCGAAGCCGGCGGCCAGATCGCCGATGGTCCAGCCGAACGACTTCGCCTGCGTATTGGCCTCCCCCTGATGGTAGACCAGACGACGCGGATCATCGAAGTATGCGGCCAGGCAGGGCAGGGCCGCGGCACCAAGCGCCACCAGATGCTGCCCGGCCTCGGTGTCGGCCCCTCCGGGCGTTCCCCACCAGTCGGCCGGTACCAGGGGGAGCGCCGCACAGTAGGCCTCCGCCGGCAGAAGCGGACCAGCAAGCTGAGAGAGTTCCGGGATCAGCTCGAACAGAAAAAAACGTTCCTCGGGTGTGAGATGCTCCAGAAACGAAGGCTCCCGGTTGCTGGCAAGTTCCCGGGTCCGGGAAGCCAGGGGGATGGCGTGTACGGTGGCGCCATGAGCGCTCTGCTGGATCATCCCCTGGAGATTCGCTTTGAGCATCGCGAAAAAATCGGCATCGGTCGGCATCCTTCCCCCGTGATGATATTCTTCGTCGTTGAGATATGGCCTGTTTCGACTGCGGGGACCGCAATCGCGTTCCCCCTCTATCACTTATGCGGAATTTTGTCGATGCCGCTTCCCGATGTAGCCACGACCTTGTCCCATACCTCCATGGCACGGTCGCGTCCCTTTGCTCTGGCACCGATGCTGCTGATGAGCCTCGGGGTTGTCTCGGAATATTTCCTGCGGGCGCTGTCGAACACGAAGCCCCAGGCGATCGCTCCGAATTGCGTGCCGTCGGTGATGTCCATCGGCGTCGAGGTGAACTCCATGCGATCAGGATCGGCAACGGCGGGTGTATCTCCCAGCACTGCGTCGCTCCCGTTGAATTCCCCCACGGTGGTATAGCTGTACTGCTGAAGATCCCCCGCGCTGTCCTTGTGCATGCCGTAGAGCGAGGTTTTATCCCTCGTCGGGTTGGCCCGATCCACGGCCCACCCCGCCTTCTGCTCGGTACGCTTCGCCTCCTCGGCCGTAAGGAAATTCTCCCCCTCCTTCTTAGCCCAGCCACCCCCGGTCTTCCCCTGACGATACACCTGGAGGAACCCGATCTTGCTGGTGCCGGTCTTCGAGTTCGGCGTCATCGTGATCTTGATGCTATACTCACCGAATCCGGCGGAACCGGACTTGGTCTTGTCCGGCAGCTTGGTAAGTCCATGATCCACAGAAAAATCGCCGAACCGCCCTTTCAGCTTCGTGTTCTTGGTTCCCGTTGCGGGCGCGAAAGGCCGTTCCTTTTCCTTCTCCGCCGGGCTGCTGGCGGCAACCGTATCCGGCGGCTCCGGCGACAGCGTCTGCCGCTGTATACGTTCCCCCCCGGCGGAAGCGCCTTGTTGCAGCGTATGGGCCAGCTCATGCGCCAGCAGCAGTTTCCCGCTGGTGCTGCCGGGATCGTACTGTTGCTGGCGAAAGGCGATATCACTGCCCACCGTGAACGCACGGGCATGCAGATCGCGATTTGCCCGATCCGCGCCGGCATCGGTATGAATACGCACATGGCTGAAATCATGACCGAATCGCTGCTCCATGAAGTTCCGCGCCGATGCGTCGAGCGGCCGCCCCGGCGAACGCACTACATGATCGACACCGGGGACCACCGCCGCATCGCCGGATGCATCCGCCTGGATGCGTTGCGTCTGGATGCGTTGCGTCTGGATCTTCCTGGGCGAATGTTCCAGCGGCCCTTGCGCCGCGCCGGTTCCGTGCGCTCCGGCTGCGCCCACCACCTCCCGCGCAATGCGATCGGCCTCCCGCTCATAATCATCACCGGGAGAACCGATCTCCAGTTTCGCCTGGACCGATCGTTGCATCAACCAATTCTCCGCCGCCGCTGCCCTCGTAGCCGATGAGCGAAGCCGGGCGGGCGCAGAAGCTGCCGGACGTGAACGTAGGGGGCCGGAGGAATCGTGCCGGCCGGATTGATGGGACCGTTGTATCATGATGCGCATGAATACTCTCCTGGGACATTATCCTCTATCACGGACGCTCGGACAGGGCTCACCGAAGGGCGACATGCCATGAACGAGCACCGGCGAGGGTATGAAATTCAACATAGGTTCTGCTTCGGGAGGAAAGCAGTGGCGATCACTTCGGCGGCAAGATACATAATTTCAGAGGCGATTATATATCTGCTAGACCCAACCATGCCAGATGCATCACGCGAAGGCGCAAAGAAGGTGTCTTTCTTTGCGCCTTCGCGCCTTCCCGTGGGATTCTTTAAAGATTGGCTACTCAGGGTCGCTGGAGTATATAGTTGCCATTTCAGATACTGCAGGGGGAAGCCTTCAGCTCCGGCGGCCGGTCCTGGCAGCATCGCCAGACGGACCGGATGGGGCCCGGTGACGAAATGGAGATACAGATAACACGATCCGGCCTGCGCATTAATCCCTATCTTCGCAGCGACGTCCGAGTTCCGGTCCGGAACTATA
>JBMDXA010000251.1:0-51941 GCA_048594725.1 Candidatus Kapaibacteriota bacterium | reverse complement strand
GATCGGTTCTGGCTCCCGTGACTTGATCGGTTCTGGCTCCCGTGACTTGATCGGTTCTGGCTCCCGTGACTTGATCGGTTCTGGCTCCCGTGACTTGATCGGTTCTGGCTCCCGTAGGGAGCACCCGTCTGTAGCTCTGGTGTCAGTGTTTTCTTCGGAAGCTCCGGAGGAGCGGCCCATTCTTCTGACGAGCGTTACCTCACACTCAACTGAAACCCGCTCTAGTTCTTCGTTCTTAGAAAGAGAAGGGGCCGGGGGTGGTAGCAGGGGGCTGGCGGAGAATGGTGGGTGGGAGGAAGAGAACAGAGGCGGAGCGATCATTCTGCCCCCGAAGCAAAAAAAGGGGGAGCTTGCACAGCTACCCCTTTCATGATATCAGCGCCGGAACGTTCTACCGGTTTCTGTAGCCGGTCACGTCGCGATTGTAATCGCGGCTCAGGCCGGTGCGGTCGCGGTTGCGATCGTCGTCATCGAACCAGGAGCTTACTTCGTCGCCGATGCGCTCGAATAATCCCCGCTCATGATGCTCGGGGCGTCCGCCGCCACCGGAATGGCGGGCATCGTAGCGGCCGCGATCGGAGGAGCCACGGTAGCGATCGTCATCATGACGGTGCTCCTGCGAGCCGCGCGCAGAGCCGTAATCGCCATAGCGGCCACGATCGGAGGAATATTCGCCGCCGCGATCGCTCTGGCGGTACGATCCCCCCTCGGGACGTCCCTGCGGCCATCCTCTCTCCTGGCGATGCCCCTGCCCGCCGCGCTCTCCGCCGGTTTCCCCCATAAAGCCCGGAGTCTCGCGGCTGTTGCGGAATTCGCCGGAATGCGACTGCTTCAGATGATGCTCGAATTCCCGACGGGCATCCCAGTAGCCGCGATCGTAGGCACGTCGCAGCTCTTCATTCCATTCGTCACGCATACTTCCTCCTCAATAAGCGATAAGGTTCAAATCATCGTTGTATTGCGGCGAGGCCCGGTATATCGGGCTCCGCCGGGAGCACGAGAATCCTGCAATTACCGCGCCGGATGCCGGAACACCGGCGGGCGTTCCCCTGTATCGTTTTCTCCCCCCATCGCAATTTTCCTCTTGACCCTCACGTTACGTCAGGCTCTATATTCGTATCCGGAGGTTGGATCCAATGTCCGAGCAACTCTATCAGGTGCGTGAATTTGCCAGGCGGTCGGGGGTGACCATACGGACGCTCCATCATTACGATCAGATCGGCCTGCTGCGTCCTTCGGTGTACACGGAGGCCGGCTACCGGCTCTACAGCGATCGTGATTTCGGCCGCCTTCAGCAGATCGTCACGCTGAAATTCATCGGTCTTTCTCTGAAACGGATCAGGGAGATCCTCCAGGAGGAGCAGTTCGACCTGTGGTCGATGCTGAAGCTCCAGCGGATCGCCCTGGAGAAGAAACGCAATCACCTGGTACTGGCAATCCAGGCGATAGAGCGGGCGGAGCAGACCGCTCTGCCGGAGAAGGAACCGGATTGGGAATCGTTCAAACAGATCATAGAGGTGGTTACCATGGAAAGCAACCAGGATTTCTTCAAGCAATATTATACGGAGGAACAGCTCGCCGAGTTCAAACGGCGCCGGGAGACCGAGGGTGATATGATCCGCCAGACCGAACAGGACTGGAAGGAGCTGATCGCCGAGGTGGAGGCATCGCTGGGGGAAGACCCGGCAGGCGAGAAGGCGCAGGGTCTGGCAGCCCGCTGGGACGAGCTGATCGAGCGTTTCACAAAGGGTGATCCCGAGGTGATCGCCAGCATGAAGAAGCTCTACGCCGACCGCGACAAGATGCCGGACGAGTACAAGATGCCGTTCAACGAGGATGTGCAGGTGTTCATCACGAAGGCCCAGAAAGCCCGCGCGCAGAAGAACGGCTGAAGCGGCTTATAGATGCGATGGGGCGAAGCGGACGCTCGGCGGAGCGGGGCTTCGCCCCCTTTCCTTCTTAGAGAATGAGGTGGCGGCGCGGATTTATCTGCCAGTTGGGGACTGGTCCGTGGTCGGTTCGCGGGCTACGCCCGCTGTCAGTGGTCGGTTCGCGGGCTTTGCCCGCTGTCAGTAGTCAGTTCGCGGGCTTTGCCCGCTGTCAGTAGTCAGTCGGCGTTGTTCCTGGCAACTTCAGATTGATCCGGGCGGTTCGGTCCACCAGTAATAGGCCACGGACCACGGACTACTGACCACGAACCTCTCCCCCCGTCAATCGAAAATTCCCCCTCATTTTCCCCGCATCAGCCGCAGCAGGATGCCGTAGATCGCCGCCGCCCCTTCACTGAACTCTTCCAGCTTCGCCTCCAGCTCTGCGGAGAGTTTCCTGCCGGTTTCGCGCTCGTCGATGAACGACTGCACCAGCTTCATATACCAGGGATAGTAGCGGGAGCTGGCGAAGGTGAAATCCTTGGAGCGGAGATACTTGATGTTCTTTTCGGCAAGGCGCGGGGTGAACTCGAAATCCCCCTTCAGCATGAAGTACGCAGTCTCCAGCATCCGCAGCTCTATCTCGTACTGCACATAGAAGTTCTTCCGGTTCAGGCGCATCCCCAGATCGATATAGGGTTTGGCCTCCTGGAGGCGCCCGGTGCAGAGCAGCAGTTTCCCCCAGGAGATCGCGGCCATCGTTCCGAGCGAATCCCTCCTGGCGTTGAGCTGCCGGCTGAAGCGTTCCTCCAGCAGATCGGTGGCCCGGCGGTAGTTCCCCAGAATGATGCAGAGCTGCACGAACTTGGTGGTGTGATAATAATCGCGCGCCAGCACATCGGCATGCTCCTCGAACTCGGCGGCGTACAGATCGTACGCCCTGCGGAAATCGCTGCTGTTGAAGTAGTGCGATTCGGCGATCGTGCAGCGGGTGAGCACCAGCTCCTCGCGCGAGAAAAGCTCGGGGTGGCACGCTCCAAGCGCGGCCGCCTTCTCCAGATACTCCAGCCGCGCCTCCGGGGAGTGATCGAGCTGGAGGTAATAGAGGGCGCATGTCTTGTACTGCTTGAAGAGCGCCATCGGGCCGGTCTCGCCGGTGATCCGTTTTCCGTTGGCAACCAGCCGGCGCCAGATCGCAGGGCGTATCGCATCGTTCATCCCCTGTGCCGCCCCGCTCCAGATCCGCACGCCGATCAGGCTGGCCTCGAAATAGATTCTGTTATCGGGGGATGGGCGAAGCCGGTCGTACTTGCGGGCCAGATCGCGCATCAGCCGTTCATCACAATCCTTGCGGGAGAGCCGCCCCATCAGATTGAAGCATTCCAGATAGAACTCCGCGCGGCGTTCGGCCGGGGCACCGGCAAGCTCCCGCTCCTGACGCCGAAGCTCGTGCAGAAAATTGCCCAGCAGGTTGCGCCGGTTCAGATCGTACAGCAGCGCGGTTCCCTCCTGCGGCACCATGGTACGATACACCTGGCGCAGGAGGATGGAGCAGATCTTGTCGAAATGGATCGAGGAGAGCGAAAGCTCCTCCAGCACGCCATCGCGCGAGGGATCGGAATGCTGCCGCAGGGAAGCCAGCAGATCCAGCACGCTCCGGGCACGAGGGGCCAGGTCGAGCGTCTCCAGACGCTCCACCTCCGCCTCGGTGAGCAGTTGCAGATACCGGAACAGGTAGTTCATCGAAATATGGGAATGCCGACGATAGATCCCCCCCGCCATGAACCTGATGACGCGGGAGCCGGTAGGAAGTAAGAATATCGCAAATCCTGATTTGCCAGCCGCCTCCCCTCCGACGGAATTTAGCACTCGTCTCCGCGCCGCCTCCATCCCGCTCCGGCAGCAGAGCAGCGCGAGCGTCCGCATCATTCCACGAGCATTCCAACATTCAGGGGGCAACATCATGCATCGTATCCTACGCTATCTTTCCGTCGCCATCATCCTTGTAGCCGCCGGCTGCGGCGAGGACAACCCCACCGGGGGCAACTCATCGAAAGGGAGCATCAGCGCCAAGGTGGACGGAAACAGCTGGAGCGCCACGGATGTACAGGCAGTGTATACCAGCGGCGTGTTCAACATCGGCGGGGCGCAGATCTCCGGCGGCGATAACAAGCAGATCAACATCGGCGGCATGATCTCCGCTCCCGGCACCTACCAGCTCGGCGGCTTCAGCGGCATCACCGTCACCTACACCGAAGGCTCCGCCGCCAACGTGAAGATCTTCCTCACCCAGAGCGGCACGATGAAAGTGGACCAGCTTACCTCCACCGGCGCCAAGGGGACGTTCTCGTTCCAGGCCAAGGAACAGCAGGGTTCCGGCGTGCGCTCGGTGACCGAGGGAACCTTCGATGTGAAATTCTAGGATCGACGATTCGCGATGGCCGATGTAGGATTCGGGGAGCAGCGGGCGGGAATGAAGATGAGCGGAGCGATGGGATGGAAGCCGATGAGAAGAGCAGCGGCACGATCGGAGAGAGCAATCCTGCCGGACAGAAAACGGAAACGGGTAGCCACTGCTGGCTACCCGTTTTGTTATTGCAGCCGGTTGGGGTCATCAACAACCATCTGCAACTGCCCATCCTGATCGTGAGGTGATCGACCTGGATCTTCCTGCGTTTGCATCTCCTAGCGTTCCACCATCACCGCCGCTGCCGCCCGTCCGCCGGGGGAGTCGATGGTGATCAGATAGACACCGGAAGAAACCCTGTCGCCGGAGGCATCACGGAGATCCCACATCGTGGTTGCCATCCGATCACCCGCTGCCTCCGGCTTCAGGGTAGTAATCATCACGCCTCGCAGATCGTGCACCCGAACTGCGGGGAGCACGCCGTCGGCGATGCCGAAGGTGACTCTCATCCCCTCCGGGAGGGAGATCACCGAACCGATGGAGGCTCCGGCGAGGGTGATCGGGCGATCACCATATCCGGCCGATGCGGTACCGCCAAGCCTGGTTATCACATACGCGGCATCATCCAGGAAATACCGGCTCTCCTCGGCCACCAGAATCTTCTCCCCTGCCAGCCCGCGTACATCCTCGCGGAACGCCAGGAGTTGCTTCACCGCCTCATCCCTGTCTCCGGTCTTCACTCTACCGATCGCCTCCCGGAGTTTCCCCTGCAAAAGGGCGCTCTCCTGGGGGCGGAGAAACCCGGAGGTATCCAGATCGGCGATCACCCGTCCCATCGAGGCTATCTCGTTCTGCGGGATCTCGGCCAGATGGAGCGCGGCCAGGAGAATGGTGCCGTAGTTGTTCGCGCCGAGCAGGCGGATCATCCGGATGCCGGACTCCGAGCCGAAGCCCAGGTGCGCGAACGTGGCGCGCTGATCCTCCACCCAGCTGGTATCGTACTGGCGGCCGTAGCCGGAGTCGAGCACCGTATCGGTGACGCCGGCGTAATCGGTGACTTCTATCAGAAAGGAGTCGGCCGGATGCACTCCCTCCAGCACCATCAGCACCCCTTCGGTTCCCTCGGGGAACTCCAGCGTGGCATCGGCGGCCAGCTCCACCGCGAGGTTCCCGATCGGATTGTCGGGATCGACCCGCGCCAGGCCCTCGCTCAGGTACGTGCCGCCGAAGGCGATGGTAGGCTCGGTGATAATGACGCCATGCACATCCACCGGTTCCAGCAGAATCGTATCCCCGCTGAAGTCGCGGGCATCGAGCTCCATGCCGAGCAGGTAATAATGATCCCCCTTCAGCTCATCGAAGAGAGTAAAGGAGAGGGTATCCCCCTCCGGGCCGAAGCTCAGGATCTTCTGCAGCCCGCCCGCCCAGTTCACATCGGTATCGCCATACTGGTCGAATCCGATCAGGCGAATCCGCCGGATGCCGGCGGGATGGTCCAGATAGACCGGGAAATCATCGTACGAGACCCGGAAGACCGAATCGTCGTAGCCGGTCACCTCCGCCACGAACGTCGTGGCATATCCATCCAGCTGTACCTGCCGGGTACGGGTGGGGAAATCGAGCGTGGTCCCCTGGCCTATCCAGAGGAAGACATCCTCCCGGCTGCTATCGTTGGGATCGGGGAACGCCATGGCGTTGAGCCCCCAGGGGGTACGTATCGTGACACGGTCGAGGGTCACCGAATAGAGATCTTCGAAATCGATATCGCGGAGCCGTCCGTAGCGCTCATCGAACCCGGAGGAATCGCGATAGACCGTTATCTGCGCCCCGGCAGGTGCATATGCCAGCAGCAGCAGACCGAGCAGAAGAAGTAGGGATCGTGCGTTGTTCATACAGTCGGAAGCGGAGTAAAGGTTCGCCGGTCCGGAGACCGGCCACAGCAGGGGGGAGAGCCGTAGCCGGTCTCCGAACCCACGGAGATCGTATCGTTATCGCAGGGCCAGCATCATTATGACATCGGCCAAGATAGAGGGGGAGCGTCACGGGAAGCCCCCAAACCCGTCACGAATTCCGGCGCGATGAAATTTTTCCATAAAAAAACTCCCCCTGATCGCAGGGGGAGCCGGTAGTACCTGGGAAGATATTTTCAGGGACCCGTCCGTGGGCACAGGGAAGGGCCCGGTAGTCCGTGCACGGGCTTGTCAGTAGTCCGTTCGCGGGCTTCGCCCGCTTGTCAGTAGTCAGTCGGCGTTGTTCCTGGCAACTTCAGGCTGATCCCGGCGGTTCGGTCCGCCAGCAACGGACCAATGACTACCGACCACGGACCTTCCCCAATCGAAAATCCCCTCATCACCTCACCACTTCCACGCGCACAAAGCCGATGCTTCGTCCGGCGGAGACCACGCAGGTATAGCTTCCGGAGGGGAGCGGCTTGCCGGCCGGGGAACGGAGATCCCAGACAACCTGATGCGTTCCCGCCTCCAGATGACGGTCCACCAGCGATGCCACTTCGCGCCCGGTAAGATCGTAGACCCGGAGCCGGACATGCCCGGCGGAGGGGACCGTGAAGGAGAGGGCCGATTCCGCGCGGGCCGGATTGGGAACGGCCGTCAGAGCGATGGCCGGGACGGCGGGAGCCGGGGACTCCGGACGCACCGACGAAGGGCGCTCGGCAACGAAATCCCAGATGCCGCGGCCGTAGGTACCGAACCGCGCCACGCCGTTGGTGGGGATGTACTCCACCGACCAGTAGGTCTGGTCCGGGGCGCTCTCCGCTCCCAGATAGTACCAGCGTTCGTGCTGGACGGAGTAGAGATAGGGCCCCAGCTCGGTGGCCGCATACAGGAACCGCTCCTCCGGATCGACCGCCATATCGTAGACGAGGGTTTGCGGCAGCCCCTCGATGATCGGGCGGAAGGTGCGCCCGCCATCGACCGAGACCTTGACGGCCGGGGTGGAGTAGCCGCTCCCGGCCACATAGACGCGGTTGGCATCCACCGGCGAGGGGAGCACCACCGAGCCATAGAAGTAGTGATTTCCCGGCGCCGACGAATCGGTGCTCACCTGCCAGGCGGCACCGGCATCGGACGAACGGAAGAACCGCCCGTCGTTGGTGGCAACGAACCAGCGCGAGGGATCGAGCGAGGAGATGGCCGCCGCAGTGATGGACCGCCCCGACGAGTTGAGGCTGAAATCGAACGGCATCTGCTCGGAGGTGATCCGGTCTTCCAGAGCCGTCATCCGCCAGAGATGGGAGCCCTGCCCATCCTCGGCCCCTCCCACCAGAATGGCGCTGTTCGGATCGGCCGGGTTGGCGACGATCGGCGGAAGCCAGAGCGCGGCATTCCGCTTGAAGTTGAGCATAAGGAGATTCACGCCATTCCCCTCCTCGTTCTCGCGCGCAAGCAGGGTGAATCCGGGATAGTTCGACCAGACGGTGCGTCCGGAATCGGAGGAGGTGAGATGGCCGTAATCGCCGCTGATCTCCTGCCGGAAATGAAGCACGCCACCGCCATCCAGATCGGTGCGCTGATAGCCCTGATCCTGGCTCCCCGCATGGCAGATGGAGGGATTCTTCCAGCTGGTGAGAGTGGAATAATACTGGCTGACGTTCAGCCCGTCCAGCGAGAGATTGCTGACGGTATTGATGCCGTCGAACGAGACGTAGATGCCGCCATCGGTGCAGACCAGGACGAACTCCGAGCCGCTGGCATCGCGGATGGGATGGATGCCGAAGATATCGGCATGCAGCCGCTCCGTGGGATTATCGTAATACTCCGACCAGTTCGACACCTCCGCGAACGTCCCCCCCTTTCCCCGGAAGCAGTTCACCCCGCCGATGTAGGTGGCATCGCTATCGACCGAGGAGACGGCGATGGAGTTGGAGCTGAAGGGGTTGACCGAGGAGTTCACATAGCGCCAGGTACGGCCGGTATCGGAGGAGGTATACCACTCGGTATTGTCCCCTCCCTGCCAGAGCAGGGCGTACAGATGCATTCTGCCGCCGGCGAGCGTGCCGGTGAGATAGAGGCTCATATAGCGGCTGAAGGTGCTCTGTCCCTTCAGCATGCCCACCTTCCGCACGGTGCCGTTGGGCTCCACGCGGGAGAGGGTATCGTTGTTGAGCATCATCAGGTCGCTCCCATCGTAGCGGGGCGCCCAGATATCGACCATCGAGATATCGGTCTGGGTAGTGTACACCTTGCTGAAGGAATCCCCCGCATCGGTGGAGCGATACAGCACGGTCACCTGCCGCGACTGGTTCCAATCCCACTCGTTGCCGAGCATATAGATGGTATGGCCGGGATCATCCAGCATCGCCCCCTCCTTCCAGCTTCCCCATGCCTCGATATCCTGAAGCCCGGTGCTCCTGTGCCAGGAAAGCCCGTCGTCATCGCTCAGATAGACGCCGGTGGGTCCGCCGGCAGCCACCAGGATGCGGGGGCCGCCGGGACGGGGCACCACCCGGAGCATGCTGGCTCCGGGCATCCGGAGGGTGTCGTTCAGCGAGCGCCATCCGGTGGCGTCCAGCCCGCCGCGCCAGATATTCCCCCCGCCGGAAGCGGCGTAGATAAGCCCGCGCTCCAGATCCACATCGGCATGCACCATACGGCCGGAGAGGTTCTGGCTCCCCCGTTCCATCCAGGTACCGCTTATCACCCCGGGGATGGTATCGGCGGCGCCCTGCATGGCGCGCCCGGTTCCCCGGCCGGAAGGCTGGGAGCGGAGAGCGCGGATCGCCTGGCGGTTCTCGCGGTCGATCGCCCGCCAGTTCAATCCCGGCTCGGTACGATGCAGCGATTCCAGCCACGCATCGCGGCGGCGCTTGTACTCCGGGTTCTCCTCGTTCGGTTCCACATGATGCCTGATGATCTCCTCAACCTGAGGCGAGAATGTCTGGGCCGGGGCGGCCAGCGGGGCAAGCCAGAAAACGAGCAGCGCAACAGCCGGTACTCCGCGAAGTACCGCGAATCTTGATGGGAAGATCAGCATCGATTGGTTTGCTTCACTTGGTAAGGATACGATCTATACGAATGAACAGATCGCCGATGGGAGCGAGTTCTGGCAATCGTGACATAATAATGGAGATGGCCGCAGACCGGACCGTATCGGGTACGATGAGAATTTACACGAAAAAAGGAGATTGGTTACCTGCCTGTATTCAGCAGAATCACCAATCCCCTTCCACGCTACAAGCGAAAGCCCCCACTCATGACGGAACCTCGTCAGAATGAAGCGAAGCGATCATTGCAATCGCCCCTCCATTCTCCCTCACTCCAGCCCCCCGGCCCCGGCTCACAGCCCCCCCACACCTCTTCTTCCCAATCGAAAATCGTCAATCGAAAATCACCTCACCACCTCGAGCCGTGCAAACCCGATCCGTCCTCCCGAGGAGATCACGCAGGTATAACTTCCGGAGGGAACGGGGAGCCCGGTCCCGGAACGGAGATCCCAGGCAAGGCGGTGCTCCCCGGCTTCCAGATATCCCCCGGCCAGGGTAGCCACCTGCTGGCCGGACAGATCATAGACATGGAACATGGCATGCCCGGCCTCCGGCATCGTGAAGCGGAAGGCCGCCTCCGAGAGCGCCGGATTGGGGGATACCGCAACCCGGATGGAGGATGAGGCGTGCGGGGCATCCGCGGGATCGACCGAAGCTCCCTTGTCGGCAACGAAATCCCAGATGCCACGGCCATACGTGCCGAACCGCACGGTGCGGGTGGCCGGGATATATTCGACCGACATATAGACCTGCTCCGGCGCGTTGGCCCCGCCCAGATAATACCACTGCCGGTGCGCCATCGAATACACGAACGGCCCCACATCGGTTGCGGCGAACAGATAGCGCCCCTGCGGATCGGCGGCCAGATCGGAAACAAGCGTGTTCGGCAGCCCATCGGAGATCGAACTGAAGCTCCTGCCGCCATCGGTGGAGACCACCACGGCCGGCGAGGAGTACCCGCTGCCGGCGATATAGACGGTCTCCGGATCGACCGGCGAGGGGAGGATCGTGGCAGGGCCATAGAAGACCCCCATGATGGATGAGTCCATGACCAGCTCCCAGCTTTCCCCCACATCCTCCGACCGGAACAACTTGCCATCCCCCAGCATCACATACCAGCGCCACGCCTCCACCGGGGAGATTCCGAAGGTATTGATACGCCAGTTGTCGGTCTTGAAGTTGAAGGGGAGGCGTGTGGTTGTGATGGGGTACGAGCGCGCATCGATCCGCCAGAGATAGGAGCCGTCGGCATTCTCGTCGCTGGCGGGCAGATAGGCAATCAGGGGCTGGTAGGGATCGGCGACCAGCGGGGGAATCCAGTGCTGGGGAAACCCCTTGATCGCGACCGTACGTACCGGCCCGGGCTCCCCCCGTTCATTCTCGGTCACCAGGAGGGTAAAGTTGGGATAGTTCGCCCAGACGGTCCTTCCGGAATCGGAGGAGGCAAGGCTGCCGTAATCGCCGCTCAGCACCTGCACGAAGTCCAGCGGCCCCGGGCCGGTTCCGGTGCTGCGCTGGTATCCCTGATCCTGGCTGCCGGCATGGCAGTGCGATGGCTCCCGCCAGCTTGTGAGCGTTGAGTAATACTGGCTGACGTTCAGCCCCTGCATGGAGATGTTCCTGACGGTGCGCAGGGTATCGCGCGAGATATAGATGCCGCCGTCGGTGCAGATCACGATGAACTCCGACCCGTCGCGGTCGCGGAACGGATGGATGCCGAAGATATCGGCGTGCAGCCGCCCCTCGGGATTATCGTAATACTCCGCCCAGTCGGACACCGTCCTGAACGTCCTGGCCGAATCGCGGCTGCGATAGCAGTTCACCCCGCCGAGAAACGCCGAGGCGGGATCGACCGTGGAGACGGCGATCCCGTTGTGGCTGAGCGGGCGAAAGAGGGCTCCGGCCGTGCGCCAGGTTCGGCCGCTATCGGAGGAGATGGACCACCACACCGAATCCCGGCGCTCCATCAGCGCATACAGGCGCAGGGTTCCGCCGGCGGAGCTCCCCCGCAGATGAACAGCGTTGGTATAGGGCTCGTACGGCACCCGTCCCATCACAACCCGGCTCCCATCGGGGCGCAGGCGCGAGAGCGTATCGCGATGCAGCATGAACAGATCGCCTCCGCCATCATCCGGCGCCCAGATATCGATTATCGACATGGGGAGAGCGGAATGGAGGAT
The DNA here is from genome assembly GCA_048594725.1 of Candidatus Kapaibacteriota bacterium. Classification (GTDB taxonomy): domain Bacteria; phylum Bacteroidota; class Ignavibacteria; order OLB7; family OLB7; genus JAFDZV01. The sequence goes on along the minus strand of JBMDXA010000251.1, from coordinate 40,484 downwards.
ATGGGTGAACGAGTCGCAGCCGTCGGTGGAACGATAGAGCGTGGAGGCGCTGGCGGAGGTCTCCGGGTTGTACTCCGCGCCGAGCAGATAGACCGTACGGGAGGAATCCTTCAGCACCACCCCTTTCTTCGATGCCCCGGTTGTCAGGAGCATATCCAGCCCCCTCGTATTCTGGTGCCAGGAGAGGCCGTCGTCATCGCTCAGATAGAGAATCGCGGGGCGCTCGGTCATCGCCATCAGGCGCGTTCCACCGGGCCGGGGGACCACATTAAGGATCGTCAGAAAGGGCATGCGGATCGTATCGTTCAGCGATCGCCATCCCTCCCCCTCCAGCGTTCCCCGCCAGATGGTCCCCCCATCGGAGGCGGCGTAGACGAGCCCGCGCTCCAGATCCACATCGGCATGCCGGATCCGTCCGGCCATGTTGCGGCTTCCCCGTTCCATCCAGGTTCCGCTTATCACACCGGGGACCGTATCGGGTACGCCCTGCATGGGGCCCGGTGTCCGATTCCGCAGAGCGGCCGAGCGCAGCACGCCGATGGCCCTGCGGTTCTCGCGATCGATCGCGCGCCAGTTCAGTCCCGGCTCGCACCGGTGCATCGATTCCATCCAGGCATCACGGAGCCCGTGGCGCTCGTGATCCTCCTCTTCCGACCGTATCCGCTCACGCAGTTGCTCTCGTATCGGCTCATCGGTGTTCTCGGGCACGATCTGAGCCGGCACTATCGCCGGCGCCAGCAACAGTGCCAGCACCAGGAGGAGCCGGGGTGTAACATGGTGTTGCATGGGGGTGAGGCAGTTGGTTTGGGTGATAGGTTGTCCAGGGGGTGTCCGGAACGATCATCCCACCGGACGAAGGGTATCGCCGCCGGGGCGATGGCGTACGCAATGCGGCCATGGCATCAGCCCGCGATGGAGATTGCTATAAGGACCGGGCAGGGGAATATATGTCGCATCGGCGGCTTGCAGGAGTTTCGCCCCCCGCAAACCGGGATCGTGATGGGAGCGGCAACCCGGCACGGACACTCCCGGCAGCACGGCTGTCTGGAGGGAGTCGGTTATATTAAAGGATCATCTCCCGTAGATACCAGGCGGTTTGAACTGGGCGGGGCAGTTGCTGCAACGCCATAGCATCCCCGGCCGCTCGCAGAGCGCTTCCCTGCCGGATAGCGCCAACCTCATAGAGAACAGGAAGAAGCCATGTCTGAATCAACGCACAGCAGCCCTCCGGAACTCATCGATGCGATGAGCACGGCCGATCGCCCCTCCGATACCGCGTACCGCTACCAGTCGGGCTTCGGCAACGAGTTCGCCACCGAAGCCCTCCCCGGCGCTCTGCCGGCGGGACGGAACTCCCCGCAGAAGGTGGCCTATGGCCTGTATGCCGAACAGTTGAGCGGCACGCCGTTCACCGCCCCGCGCAACGAGAACAAGCGCACCTGGTGCTACCGCATACGCCCGTCGGTGGTACACAAGCCGTTCCGCCAGATCTCCAACGGCCTGCTCAGAAGCACGCCGTTCGATGAGGTTCCCACCACCCCGAGCCAGCTCCGCTGGAACCCGCTGCCGATCCCGGCCGAGTCCACCGACTTCGTGGAGGGGATGGTGACCATTGCCGGCAACGGGGACGCCTCCATGCACTCCGGCGTGGCAATCCACCTGTATGCGGCCAACCGCTCCATGGAGGACCGGTTCTTCTACAATGCCGACGGCGAGATGCTGATCGTGCCGCAGCAGGGAACGCTCCTGATCCGCACCGAACTCGGCATCCTGGAGGTTCCCCCCGGCCAGATAGCGGCCATTCCCCGCGGCATCAAGTTCCGCGTAGAGCTCCCCGAAGGAAGCGCCAGGGGCTATATCTGCGAGAACTACGGCGCCCCGTTCCGCCTCCCCGATCTTGGCCCCATCGGCGCCAACGGCCTTGCCAATCCGCGCGATTTCCTGACGCCGGTGGCCGCCTACGAGGAGCGCGAGGGGATGTTCGAGACGGTGGCGAAGTTCTGCGGCAATCTCTGGGCGGCCGAGATCAGCCACTCCCCGCTCGACGTGGTGGCCTGGCATGGCAACTACGCCCCCTACAAATATGATCTGGCGACCTTCAATACGATCAACACGGTCAGCTTCGATCATCCCGATCCATCCATCTTCACGGTGCTTACGGCTCCCTCGGAGATACCCGGAACCGCCAACTGCGATTTCGTGATCTTCCCTCCCCGCTGGATGGTGGCCGAAAACACCTTCCGTCCGCCGTGGTTCCATCGCAACTTCATGAACGAATTCATGGGGCTGATCCATGGCGAGTACGATGCCAAGGCCGAGGGATTTCTCCCCGGCGGCAGCAGCCTGCACAACTGCATGTCCGGGCACGGACCCGATGCGGCCACGTTCGAGAAGGCGAGCAATGCCGACCTGAAGCCGCACTACATCGACGGCACCATGGCGTTCATGTTCGAGACCCGCTTCGTCTGCCGTCCCACGCGCTTCGCCATGGAGTCCGATCTCCGCCAGCCCGATTATTACGAGGTCTGGCAGGGGCTGGGCTCGAACTTCAACCGGAACGGCCAGTAGGATGTGATCGCCGGATACTCCGCCGTGACGATATCCCAGCGCCCCCGCCCCCGAAACGGCAGGGGCGCTGCCGTTATCGGGGGGAGCGATGAGCGCTCACCCATTACTACAACTGCGAATGTGGCCGGGGGATATATTCCCCGCCGAAGGGCGATTACCAACTACTACGGGAGAACCGTCAGATGGAAAAGATTCGGATAGATCTGTTCGCCGATATCGCATGCCCCTGGTGCTACATCGGCGAGGCACGGCTGCAGAAGGCGCTTGCGCAACGCCCGGAGCTGGAGGCCGAATGGCACTGGCATCCCTTCCAGCTTGCCCCCGATGTGCCGCCGGCAGGGGTTCCCTGGAAGACGTTCGTGGAGGCGAAGTTCGGCTCCGCCGAGCGGGCCGCCGGGATGTTTGCGCAGGTGGCGGCGGTGGCCGCCCAGGATGGGCTGGAACTTGCGTTCGACCGGATGACCATATCCCCCAGCACCAGGGCCGCCCACCGTCTGGTGCTCCTCGGAACCGATAGCCAGCAGAAGCAGAGGATCGTGGAGGGATTGTTCAAGGCACATTTCACCGAGGGCGAAAATGTGGGAGATATCGAGACGCTGGTGAAGATCGGCGCAGAGGCCGGCCTGGATGCCGCAAGGGTGCGGGAGTATATGATGAGCGATGAAAATGCCGATGCCGTTGAGGCCAGCCAGCGCGCCGCCGAACAGACCGGGGTGAGCGGGGTACCCTTCTACATCTTCAACGAACGCTACGCGTTCTCCGGTGCCCAGCCCGTGGATACCTTTCTGCGGGCCATCGATGCGGCCGTGCAGCCGGCGGCCGGCCCGGATGCCGCGCAATGACGGAAGGGGATGTACAATAAGACGGATAGCGGAGTATCCGTTCTCCGTCATCGAAGATGGCCCCTGCGGCGGCAGAGGAGCGTTTCCGCAAATCCCGTGTCACACCACGGGATTTTTTTTGTGCGCCACCCCGATTTCAGGCTTATTTATGGTGATGGGACAACCCAAATCACTTGACTTTCAGCCGGCAATAATGCATGTTCAACCCACTTCAGAATACGAACGCGACCAGACCCAGACAGGTTTTAACAACGCACCGCTGAATGTAGAGCTTCACTACGATTCGGCATCTTCATATCTCTCCGGCTTGTACTAGCGGGGTGATGCGGAACGGCATCAGTCCCATTACAAATGTGCATCCATAGCATCAGGGCCATGCCCATATCCTTTCGCTTCAAGGGGATAGGGGATGGCGGCGATGAGAACGGATATGCACATACGGTATCGCTGTGGCATTTTTTTCTGAAAGAATATTCCACGGCCGTCCGGAGGCATGACGGTGCCGCTCTATAATTTTTTATTCCTTCTATTCCATCTGTGTGTTAGTGCACCGTCAACTCCGGCCGGCTGGGCTTTACCGGTAATGCATTCCGGCAGGTACCACACGCTCCTGCCTGGCCCCATGACCAGATGCCGCACGCATGGCTGTTCGCCGGTCCCTGCATACGTATCACTCCCGCCTGCCATCATGATAGATGCATTTTACTTCCGCGAACGGAACAGTAGATCGGCAACGATGAGCGGAACAGCATCTCCACCATCGCAGCACAACACATTTTTCAGATAACCGCCGCATAGAAATATCAATTTATTTTTCGATACGCCCTAAAAATGTGCGACGTATTCACCTTCATCCGCGTCATCTCTATACAATCTTTTTCTGCCGCTTCTGATTTTTCAGAAGCCATGCTCCCCCCCTTGAGCATCAGACCACCGCGATATACGATTAGAAGAATCGATACCGGACAAAGGGGAACTACGAGCAATGCTACCGGCGCAGCCGTTGCTCCGCATGCAGTGCGGGAAACGCACCGCGCATGGGCGGGCCAGCAGGCATTGCAGCAGCATCGTTTTTCACCCTGAATAGTTCCACGTACAGACGGAGGTCATACCGGCGCACGAATAATCCATCCCGTATACCCACTCACTTCCGCAGCATATCCGGGGCGCATACGAGATGCTCCCGTGATATAATTATTCCATTCATGTAATTCGTACGAGAGGCGCATCATGAAACGAATCTCAGGAAGCACCATCTTGAAGGTTCTGCCGCTGCTGGCAATAGCGGCGCTCTGTACCACCGACGCCCAATCGCAACCCCGCCCCCGGTATCAGGCGATATTCCGGGCTACCGGCAACGAGGTAGCCCACGGAGTAGCCAACAGCCTGGGAGAATCGCAACTGGAGCCGGTGATCGTCGGCGAAAAGCCCTCCACCGCAGGGGACAAGGATATCTACGTTGCCAAGATCTCCCGATGCGGCGATCAGATCTGGGCATTTTCCTACGACATCGGCGGCGATGATATCGCCTACAAGGCCGAGCAGACCAGCGATCTGGGATATATCATCGTAGGACAGACCGAAAACACAGGCCGGGGATGCACCACCAACGATGTCTTTCTGATGAAGATCAGCAGCGTGGGGCTGGTGCAGTGGGTACGAACCTATGGAGGCCAGAATAATGACGAGGGACGGGATATCGTGATTCCCGTGCGCGGCCCCAATGAATATTATGTAGTTGCCGGTCGCACCAACAGCTACGGCCACGGTGGATACGATGGATTTCTCATGAGAGTGGATAATACGGGCAATATCGTCTGGAGCTGGGCATACGGGGGCCAGCAGGATGATGAATTTCTCGCCTGCACCATCGGCGACGTTACCGTCAACAACGGAATCGTTGCCGTGGGCTCCACCCGCAGCTTTACTCCTCCCAGCAATAATCTCGATATCTACAAGGTAGGGGTGGATCTTGCGTCCGGATTTCCCTCCACCTCATCGGCGTCGCATTATGGTGACGATAACGACCAGATAGGGCGATCGGTGGCATCGGCGCTGAACGGCGATGTGGTGATAGCCGGCCAGACCAATTACGGAACGGCGCTGCCGGCCAACAGCTACGGCTATATCCTGCGCACCGATGGGCCCGGAACATTTCTGTGCGATATGATCTATTCCGGCACCTCCAGCGGACAGGAGGCATTCCACGATATCAAACCATTTTTTGCGGGTGATAGATATTACGTTACCGGAAGCGTATACAATATCACCGGAGGGTTTGGCGGTTACGACGTCTATTTCGCCGAGGTGGATGGCTGTTTCAACCCTCCGTACCGGCAGTATGTGTTCGGCGGCACCGGGGATGAGTACGGATATGAAAGCGCGAACATAAACGCCGTGGCCGAGCCCCATTATGCAACCGCCGCATCCACCACCAGTTTCGGGGCTACCGGAACCGATGGCTATGTGGTGGGACACCGGTTCGACGGGGACTCGCAGTGCAACTTCAACGACGTCTCGATGACGACATCGCATCCGTACATGCCCGGCTCGCCGGCCCCCGGCGGCCCGATGCCGGCGATGGTTGCCTGCGAAGTAAGCGCGATTCATCGCCAGATCCCGCTCTGGGTACGGCTCTGCTCCGCATGCGATCCGCAACGCGCCCCGGCGCAGGATGCCCCGGAATTATCGTCTCGGGACGATAATCATGAGATGAGACAAGACGCGGCGGCGCGACCGCACGCTGGATGGTTATTAATATACACGAACGAGGCTCCCGGATTGGGAGCCTCGTCCGATTTGTGCGGCACTATCCGGAGCGCTTACGTACCTGGGAAAAAGTTTTCTGAGATTACCGGTACTGTTCGCACGGAGTTTGACTCCGTGCGCGACCGTAGCAGCAGGGGTCGCGGAGTGAAACTCCGCGACAGCACAGTGCAGAATCTCAGAAAACTTGTCCCGGAGCGCTTATATCAGGCCGATCTCCATATCATTTTCCTCCCCGCTCTCCTCCACCGGCTCATCGAAAAATTCCACGGGGTTCTGCTGGTAATATGCTTTCAGCTCGTCGTACAGATCGGGATAGCGTCCCTTGAGCTGCCATGGTTTTTCGAAAAAGGCCTCCGTTGCAACGGCGAAAAATTCCGCCGGGCTGGTGGCGCCGTACGGATCGAGCACGCTCATCCGCCCCAGCGCGCTCTCGCGTTGCAGGCTGGCGAATGCCTCGCCCAGCACCCGTGACCACTCGGCATACATGCTTCGCCTGTCCAGAATCGGAGCCCCGTTGGCGCTTCCATCCTCATGATCGAGCTGGTGGGCGAATTCGTGATAGACCAGGTTATGCCCATCGTCGATAGCGGCGGCACCGGCGCGCACATGATCCCACGAAAGCACGATGGTACCGTGCCCCCACGCCTCTCCCAGCCGGATGGAACGTCCTTCTCTCATCACTCCATAGCCCACCTGTTCCTTCACCGTGGAGATGAACGCGCTCGGGTAGACGATCACCGTGCGCAGGCCGGGATAATGATCGTTATCGCGGTGCAGAATGAGCAGGCATGCCTGGGCCGCTATCGTCACCCGTATCTCATCATCTATTTCCACACCGCCGGCGCCTTCGAAAATCTTCTCCGCCACGAACACCTGTATTTTCCGTTGCAGCGCCTCGCGATCAGCATCGGCCAGACGTGTATACAAGGGAAAATTCACCCGGAGGATCATATCCCATGCGGGAGGAAAAGGGGTGGAAAGAATTTTATCGCGGCGGTGATCCTTGAAAAAATCGAACATCGGAGTAGCTCCCTGAATACTGTTGCGAAATATCCGGCGGCGCTCCTTGTATCTCCGTGCCAGCGGGCGCACGGAATGGAGAGGGGAGCCACGGCACCAGGCCCCGCCGAAGAGTCTATCGCGACCGATCCGGATGCGGGCGCATCACGGGTCATCAATTCCTCTCTTTCGGAACGAATGCCCTCAAGTTGCAGAACGCGGGGAGCGCTATCATCTGCTTACATCGCATCCCCCCTCTTTTTTCACCACACCGCCACATAGCTCACCAGCGGCACCAGAGGAGTGGAGGGGGCAGCCCCGCCGGGCGTCTCAAGGCCCAGATATCCCACGCCCGCATCGATAGCGTAGCGCTCGCCGAAGAAACGGAGCGTGAGCGCCACCGGCATATAGCCCAGCGTCTGCATGGTGAGCGCCTCGGCGGCCACCTTCCAGCGGCTGGCGAACCGGTAATCGCCGCTGATACCGGCAATCATCGCATCCCTGTCGAACGTGGCGGCGGGGGTCACATGCCGTTTGAAGGCATATGCGAACGTCGCCGAGATGCGGCTATCGCTATCGCCGTACCCGACCGAGACATACGGGGCATTGACGGTGATGCGCGAATCCAGGAGACCGGCAGTTCCATCCTCATCGTAGATGCTCCGGGCCCACTGGTACCCCAGCGCCACATTCACCCGCACCAGCGGCGAGGTGGTCCAGCGGGCGCCGAGCGAATAGGCGCCGTACATCGTCCCCTTGACTCCCCCCCAGTCGTCCGGGAACGGAACGGCACCGCCGGCAAGAATCATCAGATTATCAACCGGGACATAGCCGGCCATCACCCCGAACAGATCGTAGACCCCGGTTACGATCGTCCCCTTCGGCGGCACGATGGCGTTCGGCAGGGCGATGCCCCGGAACGTGGTGGGGTCGGTATAAAGCGTCCCCGGCAGAGCGTCCGGGCTTTCATCGCCGCCAACCCCCAGGCCGTGCACCTGCGCCACCAGCGGCGAGGCCGATCCCTCCAGCTGAAGCGAAAGGCGGCTGGAGGTTCTGCCGCCGCGCTCCGGGGCGAACCGGAAGGTCATGGGCTGCGCGCTCCGCGCCGGCACGATAAAGCCTCCCCCTCCCTCCACGATCGACAACTGCGTGGTATCGGGTCCGGTGAGCGTTGCCGAGGAGACCACCACCGGCGATGACCCGTTGTTGCGCAGGAGAACCCGCACGGTGGAATCGCGCCGCTCTCCCACGCGCACATCACCCAGATCGATCCGCTCGGCCTCCAGCCGGAGTTTCGGCTGCACCCCCTCTCCCCGGATGGCCTGTCGCAGCCTGGTTCCTCCGGCATCGATCCGTACGGACGCCTGGCGGGGGCCGCTGGCTCCCGGAGTGAACCGGAACTCCACGGCACGCCGGTCCCCCGGCGGAACATCGAACGGCGGCAGGCCGGAGACGAGGGTAAAATCCTTTGCCTCGGGACCATCGATCGTGATGGCATCCACGCGCAGTACGCCGGTGCCATCGTTCCGGATGAAGCCCGCGACGGTAGAGTCGGTGATGCTCCGGAGCGGCCGCTCCCCAAAATCGATATCGGTTGCAAGAGGACGGGAATCGGCGACGATGGCCCAGAGATCATCGGAGCGATCGCTCTGAAGCGCCGTTCCCCCCACATCCCAGAGCGCCGCGGTATACTCCATCGCCGTGACGATCCGGTTGCCATCCGGAGAGAAGACCACCCACGACATCTGCGAGTTCCAGGGGAACACCCCGATCCGCTCGCCGACGGTCACGTCCCAGATCTCCACCCGGTCGCCGTTGACGATAGCGACCCTGGAACCATCGGCGCTGAAGGCTGCAAAGGTGACGGTCATGGAGGTGAAGGGACGCCCGTCGATCCGCTCGGCGAGCTCCTGAAGCGGCGCGCCGGTGCGAAGATCGTACAGCACGGGGACCATCTCGATACCGGCCCAGACCAGCAGCGATGTGCCGTCTGGGCTGAACAGAACGCGCGCGGTTACGCTCATCCCTTCTTTAACTGCCTGAATCTGCCGGACCTGCTCGCCGGTGGCGACATCCCAGACGCGGACGTCACCCCCACGCCCCACCGTCGCCACGAGCCGGCTATCGGGGCTGAACGCCGCCGTTACCACATCATGCTCATGGCCGCTCAGACGCCGCAGCTCGCGGCCGGTGGCGGCATCCCAGATCCGGGCGGTGCTGTCATGGCTGACGGTGACCAGACGGCGCCCGTCCGGACTGAAGAGCGTCAGGTTCACCCAGCCGCCATGCCCGCGCAGCTGGTAGAGCATCCGCCCGCTGGAGACATCCCAGACCGCCGGCAGCTTGTCGCTTATCATCAGCACGCGGGAACCATCGGCGGAGAAGACCGGCTCCGGGCCGCTGTTGCCGTCGGTGATGGTGTAGGCCACATCCGTCTTGCTGTAGAGATGACCGGTCATCGAGTGCAGCAACCGGCCGCTCCCGGCATCCCAGATCTGCATCCGGTCGCCATCGGCGGAGGTGAGTATCCGGGAGCCATCCGGGCTGAACTCGGCGTAGTAGACCCGTCTCTGCCAGGTGCCGCGCGGGCCGGACGCCACCGGAAGCGTGCGGATAGTGCGCCCGCTCGCCACATCCCAGATACGCACCCCTCCATCCCAGGAGGCGGTAGCGAGGCGGGAGCCATCGGGGCTGAAATTGAAGGAGAGCACGTAATCGTTATGTCCCTGGAAGGAGCGCACCGGCTTCTGCTGGTCATCTCCCGGGGCGATGGGGGTAACGCGCGCCAGGCAGCGCTCGCTCGGCGTGGCGGGCACCTTCCAGCGATAGGCCAGCCCGGCCGCGCGGTTGGCGATCGTGCGCCAGGTGGAGCCGTTGTCGGTGCTGTAATCCAGCCGGACCGTATCGGGCGCGGGGATTCCCTCCCAGGAGACCGTGGCCTCCTCGCCGGCACGAAAGCGCTCGCCGCCGTTCGGAGCCAGCAGGCGAACGGTGGGAGATCCCACCTGGCTGGAGCCGCCCGTGGCGAAGATGGCGGTGCCGGTGCAGGCGTCGGCGCTGATGCCCCAGCGGGCAAAGGCATAGCTGGTATCGGCCGGGAGATACCGGACGCTCACGCTACGGCTCTCCCCCGGCGCCAGCGTGAAGGGCACATCGGTCCCCTCCAGAGCGAACACCGGGGTCTGGCGTCCCAGACGTTCTATTCCATTCACGGTTACCGGGGCATTGCGCGCGGTAAGGGTCATCCGCATCTCCCGGCTCTCCCCCGGGCGCACCATTCCGAACCGGAGTGCGGGGGGGTCCAGTTCCAGCGCGGCCATCAGGCTCTCCGGGGCGGCATACCGGAACAGCATGCCGGGCGCCGGGCCGGATATGGCGATGACGCCGGCACGTTTCGGCGTGCAGCCGGGATCGGAGTTCCAGGAGAGCTCGCACGGCTCTCCCCCCTGCGCCGCATGCAGAATGGCCTGATAGACGCTCCGGGCTTCCTCCACCGAGGTCACATTCTCGAAACAGGCACCTCCGCTTCCGGCGGCTATATTCTTCAGCACGGGCGGGGCCGGCATATTGAGCGTGACGCAGTAGATGGTGGCCCCGGCCCGCTCGGCCGCCGCGAGAATCCCCTTCTGATTTCCCTCCCCGCGCCCGTCGGTAAGGAAGATCACGATCCGCCGTGCGGTTCCGCTCTCGGCTATCGTGAGCGCCCCGGCCGATGGATCTATCAGGCCGGCATTGTAGCTGGTACCGCCGCTCGGCTTCAGCGCGGCCACCGCAGAGCGGAGCCGGTCGCGGTCGCGGGTGAAATCCTGCACCACAAGGCTGCGATCGTCGAAGCTGGTGATGGCGCACTGCGACTCCCCCGGCGGAAGCCCCCCTATCCACGCGAGCGCTGCCTCGCGCGCAAGCAGGATGTTGGAATCGGCCCTTCCCTTCGCATTGCCGCCGTACGACATGGAGCCGGAGACATCGACGGCCAGAACCGACGAGAGCGCCCTCTGTGGCGATGATGATGGGCAGGAGAGGGAAACCACCTGGCGGCGCGCGCCGTTCTCGGTGACGGTTATGCTCTCTCTGGAGAGACCGGCAAGAGGGGCTCCGGAGGGGTCGAGCGCGTAGAACTTCGCACGGATCAGCGGGAAGCCGGATGAATCGACCGACAGGAGCGTCAGCCGCTGCGCCGGCGCCGGAAGTGCCCCCAGAAGGAGGGTGAATGCCAGCAGACCCCACATCGCCAGCAGATGACTGCGCCCCGCACCCCTGCGGGAACTGGAAGAGGAAATGCGTGTATCGCTCATGAGAGAAATCCGGGAACCGGGGAGTGTGTTGCAGCGCCGAGGACATGCGGAGCCAGGCCGCCAGAGAGCCAGGAGGCAGCCGGGGCACGCCATCACCACGGAGGCATGGCCGCATGAAGGAAGGTGCTGGTTGTCAGGGTACGAAGGGGGAAGGTGCCCCAAGATGCATCGAATCCCGGTGATTGCGAAGAGAAGGAGCGATGAATATTCGATTATCGCAACGTCCGTGGCCGCACACGGCGATGCATGCAGTTGCCTCCATGCGAAGGCCGGTGCCGGATCGGATTGCCTGGCGCGATAGAGCCGCGGCGATTATCTTCCGCCCTATCCTTATGCCCCATTCTTTGTTACCGTAGAGGAGATTCCCGCATGCGTGCTCGGCGATTATTTGCCATCGTGGTGCTGCCAGGCCTTGTAATGACAGGATGTGTCACCACGAAGTTCTTTCATTTCGATACTCGTGTACCGCTCATCGCCACCTCCGACCCGACGACGATCTATGCCAAAATCGGAGAGGAGATGGGCGACAGCATAGGATACGTGCGCAAGGGAGATACCCTCCAGTCGGTGGGAATGCGCTACACCACCTATGGCAGATATGACAGGACCATGGAATGCCTCATTATCCATAACGGGGATACCGCGCTTGTTTCCGCGAGGGACTTCAGAACCCTGAAGGAGCCGTAGGCAGGCCCCGCGGCGGGCGTTCAGGCACCATCTTTCGACCAGCAGAGAAATGTCTCGTTCCGGACCGAGCGCATGGCCTCGCCGAGAGCATCCCCGTCGAATCCTGGGAGCGCCGTCAGCCGCTCTATCATCTCGCTCTCGCCGGTGGCTCCCTGCGGTATCCAGCACGCCCCCCTCTCCCCCTGAAGATGCCAGATCACATCGATCATCCAGGGGCCCAGATTGTTGGTCTCCACGATCACCACCTGAAGATCGTCCCACGCCACCGCGCCGATCTCCCCCTCGGGGTCCTGGCAGGCCACTCCCCAGGCATCCACCATCACGGTCCAGGTGCACTCGGGATAGAGCACGGCCGGGCCGGAGTGGCGAGAGGAGATTTTTCCGAACAATGTCCGTATCGTTTTAAACATGATTCACCTTGTCGGATGGCCGGCTTCCGGAGTCGGAACCGGGATTGATAGTGGAGACCGTATTCCGGACGCTCCGCAAAGTTCCTGCCATGGCACGTACCCCGGCTCCGCGGTTCGCGCGCACTTCGGCCGGCCCCGGCGGACCGTTCACCTCGTTTCATTCTGCTGGCATCGTTCACCGCCCCAACAGCTGCTGCTGCCTGTTTAATGGCATCCGGCGGCGGTATACGCTTTGTGCCGCCCAACAAAAGCTTTGTGCGAAGCAATGTGATGAAGGTTCTTAACCATAGTATCAAGAAAAGCGAGGAATACCGTGATGAGGAAAGCAACATCGATAGTGTCATGGCTGGCATGCCTGCCGCTTCTTGCCTGCACCATCGTCTCCTGCGATGAGGAGAGCAGCACCGGCCAGGGAAACCGGATAAGCGAGGTTGCCAGCACCGGCGACCGCCAGGTGACCGGCGTAGCTCTTTCGAAGACCGGGCGCATGTTCGTCAATTTCCCCTTCTGGTCGCCGGGCCATACCATCTCGGTGGCCGAGATCATGCCGGATGGGTCGATGCGTCCCTATCCGAACGAGACCTGGAACCAGTGGAACAATGATACGGCCCTGGCCGGCAACCGCTTCGTCTGCGTGCAGAGCGTGTATGTCGATCGCGGCGGCAATCATCTCTGGATACTCGACCCCGCCTCCCCGATGATGGCCGGCGTGGTAACGGGCGGCCCCAAGCTGCTGAAGGTGGATCTCGCCACCGACAGCGTGGTGCAGATCATCAGGTTCGATGAATCGGTGGCCCCGAAGATGAGCTACCTCAACGATGTGCGGATCGATCTGGCGAACAAGTACGCCTACATGACCGAGTCGGGCATGGGATCGCTGGTGGTAACCGATCTGGCAACCGGGATCAGCCGGCGTCTCCTTGCGGATCATTCCTCCACCAAGGTGGAGCCGGGCGTGGTGCCGGTGATAGAGGGGAAGGAGCTGCGCGATACCAGCGGCCAGGTGCCGAAGATTCACGCCGACGGCATCGCCCTGGATATGGGAAACCAGTCTCTCTATTATAAGGCGCTGGTCGGACGCACGCTGTATCGCATCCCGACCACGGATCTGAGAAGTGCGGCGGGCGATGGGCCGCTGGCGGGCAAGGTGGAGAATCTGGGCCAGACCGTGGTGTGCGACGGGATGATTATGGATGCCGCCAACAACCTCTACTTCACCGCCATCGAAGAGAATGCCGTGCGGCGGCGCACGCCGGATGGGAAGATGGAACTGGTGGCAACCGACACGCAATTGAAATGGCCCGACAGCTTCACCCTGGGTGCCGATGGCGATCTGCGGGTGACCGCGTCGATGATCCATCTGGACCCCAAGTACAACAATGGTGTCAGCCGGAGAACCATGCCCTACAAGGTCTTCCGCGTGGATCTGTAAAGCGCCGCATATGCCACGATGCGAACTGGCGGGTCCGGCGGCCGATTGGCACCTATATACTCCAGTGACTCTGAGCAGGCACTCCTGAAAGAAACCCACGCAAAGGCGCGAAGAAGATGTCTTTCTTCGCGCCTTCGCGTCATGCATCTGGCATGGTTGGGTTTATCAGGTATATAGTCGCCGTCCGATTGTTCCCGAAGCGCCGGTCCCGCTCTCCATACGCAGGCCAGGAGAGGGAGCGGGGAAGCTCCAGTCCTGATGTTCGCTCGGCGGGAATGTGTCACGCAAAGCCGCGAGGGCGCAAGGAAGAGTCGAGTGATAATGACAGGCGGCATCCCTGGTGTGCGTGCGCAGCGGATCTGGGACGTTGCGCGGCTCTGCTGCACTCGTTTATCCCGCTTCATCCCCCTTCCCCCGCCCGTGGAATAATCTTTGCCCGTCTCTTCCTGAGACCGGCCTCGGAGGAGGATGGGAAGCGGGGCGGCCGGCAGCAGTAGAGCAACCGATGGAACGCTGAGGAAGAGCATCATGGACGAAGCGAACAAAGAAACGACGGCACCGCAGTCTCCGGAGCGGAAGGAGAGGAAACGGCTCGGCCCCGTGGCGCGGCTGATCCCCTGGATACTGGGCGGGCTGATCGGGATAGGGCTGATCTGGCTGTTTACCAATATCGTCGATATGCCGGATGAGGATAGCACGATCGCGGTGGATACGCTGCAATCGCCCAATCTGAACGATGAGAAACCGGCTGCCGGAGCCCCTCCCACGGCGGTGGACCGGGTGGCCGAGTTCATTCGCTTCGCCGATCAGAACCGCGCAGCCAGGGTGGGACCGGAGCACATCTACGCAAGCGATGGCATCGGCCGCCTGGCCGACGCTATCGACGCGCTCTCGGAGCAGTTCATGGCCGATAGCTCGGAGATGGAGCCGAGGTTGCAGCGGTTGCGTGCCGCCGCCGCCGGCATCAGGGAGAACGGAGCGTCATCCAACGGCAGCGCCGAGGTGCGGAGCGCATTCCAGGTTGCCGCCGAAATGCTTTCGGCGGTGCAGCGGCAGAGCTTCCCGCAGGCGGCCGGGCAGATGGAGGGGGTGCGGCAGGCGGCCACGGCGGTAAGCGGGGAGCGTCCCCTCCCCGATCAGATCACGGCAATCGAAGCGTATTTCCGTCAGGTTGGGACCACCCTCCGGACGATGACGGCACCGGAGATAAAGCCCGCCGGAACCGGCGAGCCATCGTCATGATATCATCGGCCGGAAGGGGAATACGCCTCAGGGGATGAGCGGCGCCGGAGGTACGGCATCACCGGCGGGGCTCGCGGGGGGAAGCGGGCGGTTCAGGATCTCCTCGATGGAGGAGGCCGCATATGCGTGCTCCGCATCGGGGGGAACGATCATCCGTGCGCCGTCGGTGGAATAGACGCGGGGGAGGTCTCCGGGAAGAAAGAATCCGCCGCCGAGAAAGCGCTGCAACGTGGAGCCGGCTACCTGGTAGAAGGTGCGGGGAGTTTCGGTGGAGATATAGATATCGCTCACCTGTCCTATCAGCCGTCCATCCTCCGTGACGATATTGGTGCCGATCATGTCGTGCGAGGCCAACGCCCCATCGGCCAGCTTGCTTTCTGAACTCCAGGCCTCAAGGCTGGTGGCCCCCTGGGTCATCACGGCATCCACGCCGATAAACATCTCGTGCGCCGCCAGGGCCATCACCTCTCCCACACTGTTCCGCAGCGTAATGCCGAGCACACGCCCCTCGGTGGGATGCACGATCACATCGGTCACTTCACCCAGCTTGCCGCCGGTTTCGGAGTTGAGCACGGTCATGCCCCGCAGCTCCTCCACTCTCATCGCTCTTGTATCAGCCATTGTCGTACCTCGTTCTCTATGATCTTCCTCATCTTCTGCGATCCCGTACTATGGATCGGGAATCATGTACGGGAAGCGACCGCAAGCGCCATGCCGCCCGGAATACGTAGCCGCGCAGGAGCGATGGGAGAGTATGTATCCGGCTTCCGGCGTATCCTTCCTCCGGACCGAAAAGCCGGCATCGTACATTCTCCATCCTGCGACCCGCCGCCGCCCCGGCGACACTTCAGTACGACAACCGATATGAACGAACCCTTTCCGGACTCTCTCTGACGATGCGCTCCTTCACGACAATGCTTCTCATCTGTGCCGGCATGATGCTCCTGCTCGCGGCGACCGCGCGCCCGCAGGAGAAAACCGGCGTCATAGGCGGTATCGTCACCGACTCGGCCTCCGGCGAGCCGCTGCGCGGCGCAACCGTACGCGCGCTCGATACCCGCTCCGGCGCCATCACGAACGCCGCCGGAGCGTTCATTCTCCGTCTCCCTCCCGGCACCCACACGCTCTCCTTCTCCATGGTAGGCTACCGTACAACCCGCTGCGATGTTATTCTGGAGGGCGATTCGGTCTGGTTCGGCACGGAACTGCGGCCGGCCGCGGTGGAAATGGATGCGATAGTGGTAACGGCTGAAGATCCCGGCGTGAAGCTGATGCGCGGGGTGATAGCGCGCAAACTCCGCCAGCGCGATTCGCTCCGTACCTACTCCTATCTTCTCTATACGAAGTTCGTCGCCAGCAGCGATACCTCCACCGCCGGACGGAGCGAGAACCGGGGAGATACCACCATCCTCTCCATTTTCGAATCCTATTCGCAGGGATATTTCCGGAGCCCGGAAGATTATTTCAACGAGATCATCCAGCGCCGCCAGAGCGCCAATGTGCCGCCGGGATCGAACCTGGTGGCGTTTGGAACGAACCTGAACGCCTACGATGATTATGTGACGGTGCTGAACGAGGAGATAGCCACGCCGTTCCATCCGAATGCGATCGATTATTATGATTTCGTGCTGGAGCGCACCGTACGCCAGGACGATTCCACCAGGATAAGCAGGGTTCTGGTAACGCCGAAAGGAGATGGGCGAAAACTCTTCACCGGATATATCCATATCGATCCGGACCGGATGGTGCCGGTTGATGTCGATCTTCGCCCCAACCGCGCCGTGCGTCTGCCGTTCGATGCGGAACTGCGCTACAGCCAGCAATTCACCGAGGCCGATGGCCGGTTCGTACTGCCGACCGCGATGCGGATCTATGGATCGCTTCTGGCGGAACTTTTCTGGATCGTCGCACCGAGAGTCGATATCACCATCGAGACCGTGGCCTACGATTACCGGACCAATATCCCTCTGGCCGGCGAGCTGTTCGAGCAGCGCAGGGTGGAGCTGAGCGCAACCGCCGATGATATCGACTCGGCCTACTGGAGCACCAGGGCAGTGCCTCCGTTGCGCCCCGAGGAGCTCCGCGCCTACGAGAATATCAGGATAGCGCGCGATGATCCCGATTCCACCGCTGGCGCCGGGTGGTTCGACCGGATATTCGGTCCGATAACGAGCCAGATCGGAAAATTGAACAGGCGTCCCTTTACCGGATTCGAGGATGTATTCCGCTACAACCGGGTGCATGGCGCGTATCTGGGATTCGGCCTGCGAGGCGATCTTCTGCCGCAGGTGGAGGCCACGGCCCTTGCCGGCTACGGCTTTGCCGATCGCCGGGCCTACGGGGAGCTGCATCTGAAGGCATTTGCGGACACCACCAGAAAAGTGGGATTCGGCGGCAGCATCTACCGCAGGCTCGCCCGCCGCGACAATCCCTATATCGTCACCGCCGCAGGTATCACCGCCGGCGCCCTGCTGGCGAAAAATGATTATGGCGATTATTATTATAACGATGGTTTCGAGGCATCGGTGGAAACCGGGTTCGGGCAGTTGCAGTGGATTCGCCGCGATATATTCGCCCGCCCTACCAATATCCGTCTGTTCGTCCGCAACGAGGAGCACCGGAGCGCGTTCAACAGCACCGATTTTGCGTTCTTCGGCGCAGGCCGCTCGTTCCGGGAAAATCCCCCGATTATCGACGGGACCCTGCGATCGGTGGGGTTCGAGCTGAACTACAATTACAGCCCGCACCGGCGGTTCGGGAATTTCGGCGTACAGGCCAGCGGGGAGATAGCCGCCCCCTCGCTGCTGGGAGGCGATTTCCGGTACGAACAGTATCAGGGCGCCCTCCAGCTTCGCACACGCACACTCCCTCTGTGGCGGCTGGATCTGCGGCTGAGCGGCGGATACTCCCGTGGCGCCACCCCGGCGCAACGGTTCTTCAGCCTGGAGTCGTCGTTCTCCAGCACGGCAAGCCAGGGAGTATTTCGCGGGATGGGGGTGAAGGAATTCTACGGCGACCGCTATGCGGCATTATCGGTGGAGCATAATTTCGGCGAGGTGATCCCCGGCGTGCTCCGTATCCCGAATATCGCGTCGTTCGGCATCGAGTGCATCACGCTGGCGAATATCGGCTGGACCGGTTTTTCCCGGGACGCACGGTTCGCCGTCCGGAACGGGGAACAACGGACATTTCCGTCCACCGATGTGACGAGAGAACGGGTGTATTACGAGGTGGGTGTTGCACTGAACCGCGTGCTGATATTCTTCCGCACCGATCTCACCGCCCGGTTTTCCCAGACCGATCGCCCCCGGTTATTCTTTACGATATCGGGGGGATTGTAGGATTTTCGATTGACGATTTTTGATTTTCGATTATATACCCGATAGACCCAACCATGCCAGATGCGTCACGCAAAGCCGCGAAGGCGCAAAGAAGAGGTCTTTCTTTGCGCCTTCGCGTCATACGGTTATCTGCCTGGGCTATCACGGTACGGAATCAACCGGCGCTCATCCCTGCTGCACTTCGGCGGCGGCCGGAGCGGCATCCGTGGCAGCGTGACCGGCGGGCTCGATAGTATCTCCCACACGGATGGTACCTTCGGAAAGGATCTCCGCGCGCAGTCCGGCCTTATGCACCAGTCCGCGGAGCACGTCGCCCGTGGTGATCTCCGCCAGATACTTGCACGGCTCGCAGAGTTCTATTCCCCTGGCCCGCACGTCGCCGATGGTGAACTCGCGTCCCGCCAGATCGTTCAGATCTATCCCCTGCGTAGCGATGTTGCGCCGCATCTCGGCGGGGGTATAGGAGGCACCATACTCCCGGTTGAACGCTTCCACATTCTCGGTTTCTATCAGGGTTACCTGCTCTCCCGGTTCGGTGGGAGTGCCGGATGTACGGGAGAGATTGAAATAGCGATCCCCTTCCAGCCCCTGCCCCGGAATGGCGCGGACATCGGATACGAGGGTGGCGGGCTCCCCTGCGGCGGGGGCGATTGCGATGGAAACAACGCTTCCTTTCATGGTCTTCAGAGATAAGAGATAGGGTCAGTTTGAGCGGGTTTTGCGCGTGCAGCAAGTTATCATACCCCGGAGAATCTCACCATGCACATTCAGCAGTATGCATGTCCGGATAGGCTCACTCAAGCCCCCCCTCCCTGCGCGCTCCCGGGGCTACGAAGACCGGAGCGGATGGATTCACTCCCCCTGTAGGGAGGGGAGAATAAAAAAGCGCCTCCGGGATGCCGGAGACGCTTTCGATTGTCTATGAAGAAGATGCCGCCGGAAATCATTCCACGCTCTTCCGCATCTCCTCTACCAGCATCAGCATATCCTCCGGGAGTTCCGAAGCGAACTCCATCCACTGGCGCGTGGTAGGATGGGTGAAGCCGAGCGTCCTTGCATGGAGCGCCTGCCGGTTCATCAGTTTCAGCAGGTTCGCCACACGTCCACGATGTTTTCCGCCGGGACCGGGATACACCACTCCTCTACCGCCATAGGTGGGATCGCCGAAAAGCGGATGCCCGGTATGGGCCGCATGCACACGGATCTGGTGGGTCCGCCCCGTTGCCAGACGGAGTGCGATCAGCGTGGCGAACGCGTAGCGCTCCACGACATGATAGCGCGTCAGAGCATATTTGCCTCCCCGCGATACCACCACGAATCTCTTGCGGTCGCGGGGATCGCGGCCGAGGTTCCCCTCGATCTCCCCTTCATCCTGATCGAACGTTCCCCATGCCACCGCCCAGTATTCCCGCTTGGCGGTACGCTCGGCGAACTGCCGCGCCAGGAACGACTGCGCTTCGGCGTTTTTCGCCACCACCATCAGACCGCTCGTCTCCTTATCGAGACGGTGGACGATGCCGGGTCGCACCGCGGCGCCCCCCTCCAGCTCCTCATCGCCGTCATCCCCCTGCTCCGGATTCGGCTCATCATGATCGTCCGGCTCGGGGTCCAGATCTTCCGATTCCAGATCGATGTCCTCAGCCTCCAGATCCGTTTCCTCCTCCCCTGCATAATTGGCATCGAGCGCGAGGGGAAGTTTCCCGCCGACGTGATGGAGCACGGCATTCACCAGTGTTCCATCGCGGTTGCCGTAGCCCGGATGCGTGACCATGCCGGCCGGTTTGTTCACCACCAGGAGATCCTCATCCTCATAGACCACATCGAGCGGGATATCCTGCGGTATCAGCTCGATGGGGGGCGGCTTCATCACGGTGATCTCGATGGTATCGCCGGGGCGCACCTTGTAGTTGGCTCTGGTGGGACGGCCGTTCACCGTCACGGCTCCTGCGGCTATCGCCTCCTGCACCTTGTTGCGGGTGGCGCGCATCGTCACCTGCGTGATGAATCGGTCGATGCGCTCGGCGGCCTGTCCGGCCGTGACCACGATGGTCGTGGTGCGCGGTATGCGTTCGTATGATCGTTCGTCCATCATGGGGCATCCGCAAGGTAGGGGGAGAGCACATCGCGAAGTCCGGCAAGGGCGCGGGCACGATGGCTGATCCGGTTCTTCTCCTCCGGGCTCATCTCGGCGAACGTCCGCTCCTGTCCGGCCGGAACGAACAGCGGGTCATACCCGAATCCCCCCTCGCCGCGCATCTGCGGCAGGATGGTTCCATCGGCCTCCCCTTCGGCGAAGAGCGTTCGCTGCGCGTCCACATAGCAGATCACCGTACGGAAGCGCGCGGAGCGGTCGGCAGATCCTTCCAGTGCCTCCAGCAGTTTGCGGCAGTTATCGGCATAGGTGGCATCCTCCCCGGCGTAGCGTGCCGAGCGCACGCCCGGCGCGCCGCCGAGCGCCGCCACTTCCAGTCCGGTGTCATCGGCAACCACCGCCAGCCCCGTGGCTGTGTGGATCTCCCGCGCCTTGATATACGCGTTCTCCTCCAGCGTGGCGCCATCCTCCACCGGCTCCGGCAGCCTCTCGGGAATATCACGGAGCGTGATGATATTCACCCCCTCGATCCGGCCCAGAATCGCCGCAAGCTCTTCGGCTTTATGAGCGTTGTTCGTTGCAATCAAAATATCCATACCACGAATATGCGCAAATCCTGGTTGACGGGAGCGAGGGATGATAACCGGATTCGAGGTGCCAGCCGTGAAATCTGCACGAATGATCTAGGGGGATGAGAGAAGTAAGACTGGAGGGAAGAGGAGGAAAGGAGATGAAATCGAATGGAACGAAAGGAACGAGAATGAGAACTGTTGGAGCACTATCGCAATGGCCGCCACCCAGAGTACATCAGCATCTCTTTATCTCCTTACTACAGTTACGCAAATATCGACGCACTTCGGAATATGTTTTCTGGCATCTCCCAGTGTCATTGCGTGCTCGGACGGAGTTTGACTCCACCCGTGATAGCCTTCGTCGATGTCGCGGAGTTTAACACCGCGACAAGGCACCCCTGAGAATATATCCGCAGGTACTTCATCACTATCAACTACCATTATCTCACTCAAGTTGTTAGCTACTGCTGGGAGGCTGAATGAGCGTTCTCGCTGTGATAGCTGTCGTGACGGCTCTCGCTGTGGTAGCTGTCGTGACGGCCCCCGGAGCCAACACCTATAGGTGTTGCCTGTCTGTAGAAAGGGAGCCTCTCTTTGCGGCTGTGGAAGCTCCGTAGGAGCGCCCCATTTCTCCTGCTGATTATTCTTCCTGCTGATATCGGCACATGCCACCTGATAGCACTCGTAACGGCCCCAGGGGGGCACCCGTCTGTAGAAGGGGGACCTCCCTTTACCATTTTGGAAGCTCCGTAGGAGCGGCCCATTCTTCCTGATGATTATCAACCCATGCCCGTCAGCTCATGCCAACTGATAGCCGTTATACTACTTGGCAACTTGCGGCAACTCCTACCCCTGATTTAGCGCAAAGATCGTCCAGGTGAGCACCGAAGCGAACCCCACCCAGAGCAGATAGGGGACCAGCATCAGCGATGCGGCGCGGGAGATAGGGTTGGAACGGACGATCATCATGAGAATCGTAGCCCATAGCACCACGATCTCGATACCCGCCCAGAAGGGGGAATGTCCCTGAAAAAAAATGAAGGTCCAGGCAAGGTTCAGCGCGCCGTTGGCCCCATATAGCATCATCATCCGGGAGCGCTCCTGCCCGCTCGTGCGATGCCAGACGATCAGAGCCGACCAGGCCAGCAGGATATAGAGCGTAGTCCATACCGGACCGAAGAGCCAGCCCGGCGGCTGCCATGTCGGTTTGATGAGCTGGTTGTACCATACGCTGTACGTATCCGTTGCAAACCCGCCTATCACTGCTATCGCCACCACGGCCAGTACGATCAGTGCCGAGGGCAGCGGATCGATGTGGCTCCGCTCCGAGCGAATCGCTCCCGTATTCATGATATACTCCCTACCTGAAATTCGTTCTTCGTAGAACCTTTCCGTCGTTCATACTGAACGACATTCATTATTCTATTCAATTATTCATTTCCTGAATTATCATTCCCCGGCCCATCGTCTCCTATCGAAATATGGAAGAAGCCGGGACCGATCCCGGCGGACCGATCCCGGCTTTCCCAGAAATGCCTCTCCTGCAGACCACTGCCCGCGCTCACTATCTTTTCCTCTCTTCCTTTTCACCGCTTCAAGTATTCACTATCGGCCTTCCAGTATTCACTACCAGCTTACTATCAGCACATTGTTTTTGGGAGTTATTTCAGGGGCATTTCCCAACTCTGATCAACCCTCATCGGTCCCGAACTGGTCGCGTCCCCCTTCTGCGGGCTGATCGTGTCCGGCGGTTCCGGCATCTTCGCTCCCCTTCACGGGATATCCTTCCAGTCCTTCCCTTCTGTTGCCCTCGATATCGGCGGCGGAATTACCGGGATTGAAGGCGCTCTGATCGCCCCGCGATTGTCCGGAGCCATCGCCCCCTTCCGGCTCGCGCCCGCTCTGATTGCCATGCGGATTGCGATAATCCTCCGCTGCATTTCCCATATCCCCCGCATCGGGATTCACCCGCGTGGTGCCGCTCCTGAGGTCGCCGCCGGTCTCGGTAGAGTTCCCGGTCTGTCCCTCGTCGCGCCCGCTCTCCGCATTCCGGTTCTGTTCGGTATCAGCCATGACTACACCTGCCTGGTTTATGTTCGGAATATCATCTACTGCGGATTATAGGACACAAGAGGTGTGCCTGATTTGGCAATCGGCCGGCTGATAGTTGAACGCGGATTTCTTCCGGAACGACTCGGGAAAGGGATATATGGTCATGCAGATTCGATGGTGGCGGAGAGGAAATGCAACGAGGAGATGTGCCCGGCGGACAACCCGGCGCATCTCCCCGCTCTATCGCATCAACAGACGGCAGCGCCTACTCCAGATTCGCTGGAATCAGGCTTGCCACGATCTGCCGGTTCCGGTCAAGCAGCAGATCGGTGGTCTGCGTCTGATATCCGGCCTTTGAATACCGGACCTGATAATTTCCGGCAGCAAGAGGAGCCGCGCAGAATTCCCCGTCCATATCGGTGGAGGTGGTATGCACAATGCTCCCGGACTGGAGGATCTCCACGGTCACACCGGAGAGCACCGGGCCGTCGCCGTTGGCGGAGGTAACCGTACCGCAGACCGTAAACGGCGGCGGGGGTGGAGGAACGTTGGAGGGATTCAATCCTATCACCACATGCTTGTCCCCGTCGGGCATGGTCAGATCGAGGGTGACGGTCTGATACCCGGTAGCAGTCACGGTAAGGGTGTGGTGTCCGGGAGACAGCGGCCCTGGAAAGATGAAGCGGCCGGTTGCACCGGTGAAATAGGAGTAGGCGGGGTTGCCATCGAGTCTCACGGTGGCACGGTCGATAGGGATATCGAGGCGATCGACAACGGTGCCCGTCAGGGTACGGCTTGCCTCCGCAGGGGTGCCAGTGAAGAGGAACGTTTTGGTGGTCTGTCCTCTGGCTAGAAAATCGGCAGCGCCGTCGCCATTGATATCTCCGGCTGCGGCGACATCGAAACCGAGTTTATCGTTTGCCGGATTTCCCGAAATATAATCCCAGCCGGGGTTCCCTCCGGCGGGCCCTCCATAGTAGATGAATACCTCCCCGTACCCCCCGGTGAAATCGCGATGATAATAATCCATCGCACCTACCACCACATCATCATACCCGTCCGCATTGATATCTCCGACACCGGCAACCTTTTCACCAAATGTGTCGCCATCGACGCCCGGCCTTGCGCTGAGGGTCCAGGTTGGATTAACCGGAGGCCCGTTCTCGGAGCCGAAGAATACATAGGCTCTTCCTCTATCGGTCGTTCCGAACTGGCCGGGCAGCCCCGCAATCACATCATCATATCCATCGCCATTGATATCTCCGGCACCATCGACACTGGCACCGAAGCGCCCATACGATATATTCCCCTTGAGCATCCAGCCGTGGGTGGCATTCAGGCCGGCCGCCGTGCCATAGAAGATATAGACCACCCCCTCCTCCCAGCGCAATCCGCTGCGATAGTATTCCGCGCCGATAATCACATCGCCATATCCATCGCCATTGACATCTCCGGCACCCGCGACGCTGGAGGTTGATATTCCCGCCGGGTTCGAGATGGTCATATTCGCGGTTGCGGGCAATCCGGAGGCGGAGCCATGATAGATGGATAAACCGATAATCACATCATCATATCCGTCGCCATTGATATCTCCGGCAGGCTCGATCGTCGAGAGGTACCGGTAGGAAATCCAGTTGGGCGCAGCCCCCAGCCCCGTTGCGGAGCCATAAAACGCATACATGCCGTAATCGAGTATCGATCCCCGCCTGCTAAAGCCCGCCATCATGACGTCATCATATCCATCGTTGTTGGCATCTCCGATTCCATTCGTCTCGCCCATGAAATAGACTCCCGGCACACTCCCTCTGGCAGTCCACGCCGGCACCGTATCCACTCCGGTTGCGGAGCCATAATAGAGGAAGGTGGTGCTATCTCGTTCTACCAGCAGATCATCATATCCGTCATTATTGACATCCCCGGCCTTGTTTATCGACCCCGGCGGGAGCCATTTGGCGTCGCTCAATGTGGGATCGACCGTGACGGGATATTCGGCGTCCCTGTCATCCACGACCAGCGCCAGCAGATTCCCGGATGCCTCCATATGGGCTGCAAGCTCGCGTCCGTCGGCATCCCATGCCTTCAGCCCCCGGTAGTAGGCAACCCGCTCCTGGTGCTCTCCCTCTCCGCGCATGAACACCGCCTCATCCTCACCCGATACCGCCGGACGCAGATCGCCTCCCGCGCGCAGATGAACGCGCAGCGCCTTACTACCGGCGGGGCGCCGCTCGACGATAAAGTCCTGGCGCACCCCCTCCATGCTGCTGGTATAATCGATACGGAACCCATCGTGCTGAACGCCCATCCGTTCTCCGGCAACGGAAATGCGGGGATCACGAGAGGGATCGGCGGTGAGCGCAGGAGTCATCATCTCCTCTCCCCTTCCGATTCCCTCCAGACGAAGATCGAGGCTCCAGCCGCCGTTACGATCATCGCAGGAACCGGAGGAGAACCCATCGGCGGCATAGGTCACCCAGAGCTTCTGCCGGGGATTGGTGCTGCGGTATGCGGCCCTATCGCGGTCATAGGCGATCCGGTACTCCCCGGCGGCTTTATTCCCCTCCTCCTGAGCCTGCCGGAACCCCGCGCCATCGGCGGCAAGGGGGGATGGCACGTTCAGGGCCGGGCCGGCCCCACGCGGCGCGGGAAACGAAAACGGTTGCGCGGCCGTTGCACAGGCAACCGGTATCACGGTCCTGGCGGCATCGGGAGCGAACGATAGAGCAGCGATCAGAACCGCCGCGCATGCCGCGACAAGCGATGTGCTGTGGTGAAGGCGTAATCGTACCATGAAAAATCTCCGGAAGTAAGGAGTTCCGGCGCATGAATATTCATGTGCCATGAATGCGTGATTATGGTAGAACAGTGTGGGGGTAGTGGCGTATCGAGCGAAACGTGCCAAAAAAAAATGACACGCATCGCGGGCTTAGTGTTGCTGCGGATAATGCCCGGGCCGATTTTCGGGGAGAAATACGACCGAAGCATTATGTAAAATGCGGATTGAACATACCATAAGATTCCATATCGGGCAAGTATTTCCGGCAGAATTTCCTGTGGTGATATTCCCGATATAGTACGGAGTGGTGGAGATGGCGGCGTAGGGCATCGTATATCATCGCCCGCCCATAATGGTTTTTCGCCGGCTTTTATGCGATAACATTCCGCGCCAACAGGGTTCGCTATCCCAGGGAACGTTCTTCGAGATACGTAAGTACCTACGGATACATTTTCTGAGATCCCCGGTACTGTTCGCACGGAGTTCCACTCCGTGCGCGGTGGTGGCACAGCAGGGTTCACCCAGTGGAACTCCGCGACAACACCGAAGAAGAATGTCAGATAACTTTTGCCGAAATACTTAGAAGAATGCCCTCACCTCCGCCTGGCCGATATGAATAACCCTGTTCGATGGCGGCTGCGCGCGGCCGGTATAGCTGACCGATGCCTGGATATTCCCTCCGAAACGGTACTCCAGGCTCAGGCGGCCGATCCAGGTGGTGCCGATCGCATAACCGTCGGTAAGCTGGTAGGGGATTGAGAAGGAATCGCCCCCCAGGTTCCGTCCGCTCACATTGGTGCGCTCCACCTCCGCGCGCAGGCGCCCCCGGGTTTCGATGGCATAGACAGCGCGGATCGCGTTGGTGTTCAGCATGGTGGTGCGCGGGGTTATCGGGAGCACATCCTCGGTGGAAGCCAGCTTCAGCATCCAGCCAAGCTCCAGCGAGCGCTCCGGCCGGTAGCTGAAATCGTTCGTGGCGGAGAGCGAGGAGAGATCGAACGTACGGTTGGAAAGGGAATCGCTGCTCCGCAGCAGCCCGTTCTCGGAGGCCAGATCGAGCTGAAGCCCGATATCGGCCGTGGGCTGCCAGCGCACCCGGAGCGAGCGCTCCACATCCTCGGTGCGCTCCACGGTGCTCACCAGCCGTGCCAGCCCCTGGCGTCCCAGATAGCGGAGCCGGAAGGAATATTCCGGGTTGGATTCAAACAGATTGATATCCTGCTGCACCGTGCTGTTGCCCACCAGCGTGGTGGAATCGTTCTGGAATTTCCCCAGCCGCAGAAAATAGATGTCGGCCTCATCCGGCGACTGGCTCTTCTCCTCCAGCCGCAGATAGGTCTCGGCGGTGACCGGCTCCAGCAGATCGCCCAGGGCCGTGCCGGCGGCCAGGAACCGGCGGGGTTGCAGGCGGAAGCGGGCGCTGGCGCGAAGATCTACCACCGGAAAAAGCTGCTCGGTAGGGATATCGATCCGCACATATTCCCCCTCCCCCGGCAGCGCCAGGCGGAATTCCTCCTCGGTCTGCCGGCCGTTGGAATCGATATCGATCCAGGTGTATTCCCCCTGCCCGAACGGCACGCGCACGAACAGGCGTTGCAGCCGCGCGGCCTGCTCGGTCTGCACCTCGTAGAGCGCATCCAGATCCAGTCCCCGGTCCAGACCGCTCCAGCGGGTCTGGGAGCGGGCCAGCACGGTGCTGTTGTCCAGGCGCCGCGCCTGATCGGTAAAGGGGACGCTATCGTACTGCTTGATCCGGTAGGTGAAATCGATCGTGGAGCTGAGATCGCGCACTCCCCGCAGCTCTCCGCGGAGCGTGTAGGTGAGGGAGCGGCCATCGTTGAAAAAGCCTCCCCCGCCGCCGGCCGTATCGAATCGCACCGAATCATCGATCCGGTAGCGGGCGATGGCGGTTGTGGTCATAAAGGGGAGATCCACCCGCAGCTCCGGCCCGGCCTCGAAGAAACTGAAGGAGCCGGGAAAGAGCGTATCGAGAAGGGAGGAGCCGGCGCGATCCTCGCGATGCTCGTACTCGAAGCGCACCCCCGGCGTCATGATCCCCAGGTTGTAGCTGATGCCGCCGCGCTGCTTCATCCAGTTGCTGGTGCGGGTCCGCCGGAGCGTATCGGTGGTGATGAGCTCGAACGTGTAGTCGGCGCTCGGCAGGGAAGTATCGCCGAAGAAGCGCCCGGTATACTCCTGGCGCAGCGAGCTGAAGGCGCTCCCCTGGCTCAGATATCCGTTGGAGGCCAGAAGCTCCAGCCGCCTGACAGGTGCGTAGACCACCGTATCGATCAGGATGAAGAAATCGTTCCGTCCCTCTCCCGGCCGCGAGGCAACGTTCCAGCGGCTGCTGAACTCCACCTCGCCGAGCCTCTCCACGGTCTGGAAGTTCGCACCCACATACTGCGCCCGCACCGAGACGCGCGCCAGGCCGAGATCGGCCCCCCCGATCCTGATGCTGTCCGGCCGCGCATCCGCCGCCGCGGTAAACGCCAGGCCGTTCAGGTTGGCGAGGGGATCATTGCTGAAACGGTTCAGCGATGTGGAACTGAACGCCAGCTCGCCATTGAAGCTGATCCCGCCGAACTGCCGGGTGCGAAGCGCCACGGAGCCTATCTGCCGCAGCTCCGGCATGGGCAGATAGATGATGGGGAGATAATTGCCGAGCCCCTTCCCCACGTACTCGTACTGCCCGAACGCCACATACCGGTAATCGCCGCGGCCATCGGGGGGGACCGAAAAGAAGACGCTGTAGACCGCCGAGGGATCATCGGGCGCATAGCGGAAGACCGAATCGGGAAGCCCCGCCACCGTGGTATCCACCCGCAGATAGGTCCCCACGGTGCTGTCGGTGCGCCCCACCAGATAGGCGCCGCTGCGAACGGCTCTCATGCGGTTCCCGCCAGCGGCGGCCAGCAGAGAACGGTCGGCATCGGTCAGAGCGATATCGATGGTGGCATCGGGATTATCGGCCTCGCGGATGAACCCGGCCGTGATGCTCAGAGCGCTATCGAACAGATGGCCGGTGTTGAGAAAGGAGATGAACGAGCGGGAATACTGGCGGTCGGCATACTCGAAATCGACCGTGATGCGGTTGATGCCGGTGATGGGGCGGCGGGTCTGGAAGAAGATCTCCGCGGTGGAATAATCGATCACATAATCGTTGCTCTCCCCGCGGGTCATCTCCACCCCATCGACAAACACCCGCTCGGTGCCGGCTATCACCACGATGTTCCGCTCGTTGTTGGTGCCGGCAAGCCGGTAGGGCCCCTGGTCGCGCTCGCGTCCCTGAAACTGCTGCGTCC
The DNA here is from genome assembly GCA_048594725.1 of Candidatus Kapaibacteriota bacterium. GTDB lineage: Bacteria > Bacteroidota > Ignavibacteria > OLB7 > OLB7 > JAFDZV01. The sequence goes on along the minus strand of JBMDXA010000251.1, from coordinate 11,105 downwards.
GGAATCGTCCGGGGGAGACCGCAGCGGTAAGCTCGCTGGTTCCGAAGCCGTTGTAGAACGCCACTGCCCTGACCCCCTGGAGCTTCCGGGAGAAGCCCAGGTATTCGCTGCCGGCCGACGAGGCCACGAACTTGCCCAGCGTGGCCGTGCCGATGGGAGAGCGGATCTCCATGAAGATATTATCCACCTCGCGGAGCGTCTGGGTATTCCCCTCCGGCTGTATCGGCGTCTGCTCATCGGTGAGCGCCCCCAGCACCTCCACATCGTCGGTGATCTTGCCGCTGAACTGAAGGCGGAGCCCGCTCTGAACGGTGAGGTCGCGATTGGAGCCCACGGTAAGCCCCCGGACGATAGAGCCGCTGCGCTGGAAATTCCTGCCGAAGATGCTCGTGGAGGTAAGCTCGGTCCGTTCCTCGGCCACCTCGCGTCCCTCGCCGGTGGAATCCACCACCGTCACCAGCCGCCGCCGGTAATATTCCCTCGGCAGCCTGATGGGGCGATAGCTGTAGGCCGCATCCAGGCGATGAGGTCCGGAGGTATCATCCAGCCGCCGCCGCAGCGTGGGAGAGAGCCGCACCAGGCCGAACCGTGGATCGAACGTATAATCCACCGGCTCGAAGAGGGTATCGGCGCCATCCAGCACCAGGCGGAACGATTCGGGAATGATGAACTCGTGCGGCAGCAGAAGCACCGTATCGGCGCCGGTGACAGGAAAGCTCCCTCCCCCCCGCACGCCCTGTGCGAGGACGCCGGCGGCCCCCAGCAGAAAGAACAGGAACGTTGTCGAGAGAGCTCGTGTCATAGATCGTGCAAGATCGGCGAGAAAGATACTCCGCGAAAGTAGAAAGGATGAGTATATTCCTCGTATCGGAACAGGAGATGGTGCAAGATGGCAGGACCGTCTTTACAACTTCTCCGTTCCGGCGAGGCAACCCTATACAACCGAACGCGACCAATGCCTGAAACCAAAGTTACCGTCATGAAGAACGGCCCCCTGCGCATCGAGGGGGATTTCGAGATCAACGATCCATCCGGGACCTCCTACGGCCTTGGGGGGCGCACGGTGATCTCGCTCTGCCGCTGCGGGCTTTCCAACAACAAGCCCTTCTGCGACGGCACCCATAATCATCATGGATTCAAGGACGAGCCGGAGGCGCGGGATCTTCCGCCGAAGCCCGCTCCGAAGCCGGTGGCCTAACCGATTCCCGGCCCGACTCGTTCCCTTCTTGCAAGGCTCAGCTCTCTGCCGCTGGCGCATCCGTATCGACATGATCCGGATGCGCCATTCTCTCCAGACTCGTTTCCCTCACCAGAGCGCCGCATACCGCGGCATTGCGAGCGGACTCTCCCGGACGATACATTTTTTCGTGCCGCCGGATACGTTGCTCGCCAGTTGATCGTAGTGTAGTTAGTAAACGATCGAACGGGGACCGATAATGAATCCAGGCAGAAATATTCCCGCACGGGACGTTCGAACCGGGGCATTGCTCCGGCATGTACTGGCGGCGCCGGTCCCGGCCGCCACGACCACTGACATTCCCATCCTTTCATCCGGCCCACTCACATCCGTACGGCGATCCGCATCCGCGATCGGCATCGCGGATTCTCGCCATATCATTTGTCTACATGCGGAACACCATCCGTAGTTAGTCCGGAAATACGGAGCCGGATTTCCATGTACGTATTCAACAAGCGCAATGGAGGGTAGCATATGAACATCCTGACCCGAGAAGAGCTGAAGATGCTCGCTGGCACGTTCACGGCACCATGCGTATCGATCTTCCTGCCGATGCATACGGCCGGAGCAGACATTCAGACCGATCCGATACGGCTGAAGAACCTGCTGCGGCAGGCGGAGGACCGATTGAAGGGGGAAGGCTTGCGCGAACGCGAAATCGGAGGTCTGCTGGAACCGATCTACGACCTCTTCGAGAACAACCGGCTCTTCTGGCGTTCTCCAAGCCGGGGGCTGGCGATCTTCCGCTCTCCCGAGCTGTTCCGCTACTACCGCCTCCCCATTCAGTTCGATGAACTGGCCCTCATCAACTCCAGGTTCTACCTGAAGCCTCTTCTTCCTCTGTTCAGCGGCAACGGACGGTTCTATATGCTTATGCTCTGCCACGACCGGCCACGGCTGCTGGAGGGTACCAGCACCGAGCTGCATGAGCTTCATCCGGAGCAGATGCCCCAGCGGCTGGCCGATCTGCTGGCACAGGAGACCTTCCAGACGCTCCTTCAGCCCCCCTCCGGAGCCGATGCCGCGGCCGAACAGCGCGCCGCCGTGCTGCACGGGCGCCCGGCCGATCCGGAGATCCGGGAGGAACTGTTCCGCTATTTCCGCCGGGTGGACCGCGAGCTGAACGCGCTGCTGCGGGGCGAGGGGGTGCCGCTGCTGCTGGCCGGAGCGGGCAATCTTCTGTCGATCTACCAGGATGCCAACACCTACCCTGCGACGATCGCCGAGAGAATCACCGGCACCGATACCAGAAGCGAGGGGCTGCATCGCCGCGCATGGAACGCCGTGGAGCCCTATTTCCGTGCGCTGATGGAAAAGGCGATGGAGCAGTACAACAATGTGGCCGGCAGCGGCCGCTCCTCGGCGCGGCTGGCCGATGTGATCCCCGCCGCATGCAACGGCCGGGTGGATATCCTCTTCGTGGATAATGCGGCGCGGCTCTGGGGAACCTATGATCCCAGCGCATCGAGCGTGCATGTGGTCTCCGGCGAGCAGCCCGGCGTGGAGGAGCTTTCGGACTTCACTGCCGTGCAGACGCTGCTGAACGGCGGCATGGTCTACCCGCTCGCCTCCAGCCGCGTCCCCGATGGCGCACCGATGGCTGCGCTGTTCCGCTACTAGAGTGGATGTCCGGTTTGCGATGTCGGATTTTCGGTTGAGGATTATGATCGGGAGTCCGAAGCTGCCAGGATGATTCAGAGGCCCGTTGTTCGTGGCCGGAAGTAGAAACTACATTCCGGCGGCGGCGGCGGGCCTCTTCGTGTTCCGGGAATAGCGGGGCCACTGCTCCGGCAGACCAGCTTCATCCCGATAACATTTATCCTCCGCACGGGTTCTCTATACGGGAGCCGGCGCCAGTCATCCGGCGCATCGGAAAACAGGGGACGATGCACGCGAGGAACGCCGGACGAGTATCGAACGTTCGGGAACAGGCATATCATCCGGCTCGGAACCTTTACCTCCATTCCGGAGTACTACAGGAAAGATGGCCCCCGATCGATTATCTTCCGGTTTTTATAGAGATCTATGCAGCAAGGAACTGATGGCATCGCGCTCCGCACCACCGATCTCCGCAAGGAATTCAAACGGGCGGTACGTCCTCCCGGATTCAAGGGGCTGGCGCAATCGCTCGTGGGCAAAAGCCCTACCGCCACCACCGCGGCGGTGATCGGTCTGAACCTGGAAGTACGGGCGGGAGAGCGGATAGCGTTCATCGGCCCGAACGGCTCCGGAAAATCCACCACCATCAAGATGCTGACCGGCATCCTCCACCCCACCAGCGGCGACGCCTCGGTGCTGGGATACAACCCGTGGCGGCAGCGGAAGCAGCTGGCGTATCACCTCGGCTCGGTCTTCGGGCAGAAGTCGCAGCTCTGGTTTCACCTGCCACCGCTGGAGACCTATTATCTGCTGGCGAAGATCTTCGAACTCGACGAAACATTTTACCGGCGGCGGCTCGACCAGCTGGTGGAATCGTTCGGCATCGCCTCCTATCTGAACACCCCGGTGCGCAAGCTCTCGCTGGGAGAACGGATGCGGTGCGAGGTGGTGGCAAGCCTGCTGCATCGCCCGTCGCTGCTGCTGCTGGACGAGCCCACCATCGGGCTGGATGTGATAGCCAAGGGGAAGCTGCGGGAGCATATCCGGGAGACCAACGAGCGGGAGGGGACCACGATCTTCATCACCTCGCACGACGCCGGTGACGTGGAAACACTCGCCGAGCGGGTGGTGGTAATAGCCGAGGGGGGGGTGATATTCGATGGGCCGGTGGGAGAACTGCGCCGCCGCTATCTGACGGTGAAGCGCCTGGAGGCGAAGCTTACCGAGCCTATCGGCGCCGGGACCATGGCAGGAGAAGATGGCTCCCAGCCGTGGCGCGTGGTATCGGCCAGCGACTTCAATATCGTGCTCGATCTGGAGAGCGCCCGTCCCGGCGCCACACGCGATGCCATAGCATTTCTGACCGACCGTTTTTCCGTGGAGGATATCAGCATCAACGAGCCCCCGCTGGAGGAGGTGATCCGGATCATCTATGAGGAGCAGGGGAACAAAGGGTAGGAGAACGGTATCTCATCTCACTCACCGTAAATGCTTCGCAGAATTCCAGTAGCATTATTTACCTTCGCAGTAATTTATGGCATCTGATACTTTTCTCTCTCTGCTATGCATACCCGCGATATCGCTACCCTTGTTGAAAAGGCAGTAGATACTGGACATGAAACCGAATGGATAGAGTTCAAACACAACAATACAAACCCTGATGAAGTCGGGGAATATCTTTCAGCCCTCTCAAATTCCGCAGCGCTGCACAAGCAGCCGGTCGGATATCTGATCTGGGGAATAGAAGATAGTTCCGGTAAAATCGTAGGAACGAGCTTTAAGCCGAAGCAGGCGAAAGTTGGCAATCAGGATCTGGCAAGCTGGCTATCACAGCTTCTCACGCCACATATACATTTTATATTCCATGAGCTTGTAATCGATGGCCAGCATATCGTTGCAGCGGAAATTCCTCGTGCGGAGCACACTCCAGTACGATTCAAGGAGACAGAATTTATTCGCGTCGGCAGCTACAAAAAGAAGCTGAAGGACTATCCGGAGAAAGAAAGGACTCTATGGAGACTGTTCGAATCCGCATCAGTTGAATTTGAGAAAGGGATTGCCATAGGAGGTTTGTCCCCGAGCGATGTACTGGAGATGATCGACTACGCGGCACTCTACCGGCTAACAAGTCTATCGGCAACGACTAGTCACCTTGGAATTATCGACCGGCTCGCCGAAGAGAAGATCATACTCCCAAGCCCCAATGGGACAGAGATGTTCGATATCACCAACCTTGGAGCTATTCTGTTTGCCAATGATCTCAGCAAGTTCGATCGACTGTCTCGTAAATCAGTTCGTGTGATTCTCTACAAAGGAGCTAATCGTATTGAAACCCAACGGGAACAAGTTGGCAAGAAAGGTTATGCGAATGGCTTTGAAGGATTGATCGGCTTCATCAATGCTCAACTTCCTCGGAATGAAGAGATCGGCAAAGCACTACGACACGAAGTTCCCATGTATCCCGAGATAGCCATCAGAGAATTAGTGGCAAACGCAATCATTCACCAGGATTTCAAGATTCACGGGACTGGCCCAATGATCGAGATCTTCTCCGACCGGATAGAGATCATCAATCCGGGCATTCCTCTTATCGAACCATTACGATTCATAGACCTTCCGCCTCAATCCCGAAACGAAACACTGGCCGCATTCATGCGAAGATTGAACATCTGTGAAGAACGTGGTAGTGGCATTGATAAGGTGATCTCCTCAGCAGAACTCTTCCAGTTAGCCGCCCCTGAGTTTGCCGTTACCGCTAATAATCATACAAAAGCGGTACTCTTTGCCCATCGCAAATTCGCGGAGATGACAAAGGAAGATCGCATCCGCGCCTGCTACCAACATGCATGTCTATGCTGTGTAACCAACAAGCAAATGACCAATGCCTCCCTGCGGGAACGATTCTCCATTGCTGATAAGAACTATACGATGGCTTCGCGGATCATCTCTGATACGATTGAAGCGGGACTCATCAAATCATTCGATCCGGATAACAAATCACGCAAACACGCCCGGTATGTTCCCTATTGGTATTGAGTAGCAGAGTTTATGTCACCGTCATGTCACTCCGCTGATCAGCTCCACGAAAGGAGGCGGAATATGGCTTAAATCTTGGCAAAAAAGCCTTTTCTAACTCGTATCATGGTTAATCTTATGTCACCCTCATGTCACTCTGCCGATCAGCACTACGAGAAGAGATGGAACATGGCCGCAATCTTGGCAAAAAGACCGTTTCCGACGCAGAGAAGATCGACTTGTTATATGCCTCTTATGTGACTGATGATCCTGTGACACAATGCAGAGCCGATCCCATTCGACAGCCCCTATAACGCAAGAAGGCCCCATAGGGGCCTTCCTCGTCTATCGGATTTATCAGTACAAGGTTCTCAGTAATCAACGCCCACGGCGGCTGCCAGGTCGGGCATACGGGGGTTGACCAGCACCTTGTCGCCAACGGTGATCGTGGGAACGACGCGCTTGCCATTGGCCCAGGCCATCACCTGCTCGGCCGCGCCGGGGGTCTGCTCGATGTTCACTTCCTTGAAGCTGACACCCCACTGGTTCAAGTACATCTTGGCACGATGGCAGTCCGGGCACCAGGAGGTGCTGTACATAGTGATAACCGCCTTTTCCGTACCGTTCTCAGGAATACCGTTCATAGATAATCGTAAAGTAAATAGTTCCATGGGAGGGGCGTAGCGCCCATTGCACTGGGGAGACGCACAACCCGGTGGAACTATTATCGCCCCGGCAGCGGAATGAGAGGGCCGGCTCAGGTGGCGCGGAAGATCCACCACCCGCCGCCGAGATCCTCGAGGTAGAAATATTCATCGCTGGAGAGAAACGGAACCTCCCCTTTCGGCGAGTAGAGATAGCCCACCGCCTCCTCGTTGGCCCCCCCCACGGTGAACTGCACGGCCCCCTCCCAGGGGAGGCGGCTGTTGGCGAAGTTCACACGCAGATCGCGCATCAGCGTGACGGCGCTATCGAGCCGCCCCATCGAATAGCCGAACCGGCGGGCCACTCTCTGAAGGGTATCCATGCCGTAGCGGCGCATCTTGGCGGCCACCGCGATCTGCTCCTCCATATACTTCTTCTGCTCCGGGTTTGCCATCTTCATAAACTCGTCGATGGCCTCCTGCGGCACCTCCTGCGCGGCGATCCCCCACTCCAGCCCGACGTTGTTGAGCTGGATGATTACCCGGTCGCTGCGGCCGATCATATAGAGCGAATCGCGGCGATGAAAATGTCCGGCCAGGGTCTGGAACCCGGCGCGCTCCCCCTTGAAGTGCTCCCGGAGCTGATCGTTGCTCATCAGGATGCCGGCGGATTCCCGCGCTATCACCTTCTTCAGCGCCACCGGATACTGCGTGGTGCTGTCGAGCGCGCGAAACGTCCTCATCATGGCATCGGCACCGGTCTGGCGGCGCAGTGCGCTCAGGCGCCATCCGGCATCGGTAAGGCGGGTGAAGAAGACCCAGTCGCTCTTCACCGGTCCGAACAGGGGAACCTCCTCGGGATCGGAGGTGGCGATAACGATGGCGAGCGAGCCATCCGAGCGGATGGGGCGCACCTGGCCGAGGGTCATTCTGGGAAGCGACGGAACCGCGCCGCTGCGCTTGCTCACCCATTCTCCCAGCTCATCGGCCATCAGCGCGCTCTGCTGGTTGGAATCCAGCGTATCGCGCGAGGAATAGGTGAGATACTGTTCTACAAGCCGCCGTATCTGAACCGAATCATCCGGGGTTGTGAACGAGAAGAAAGGGGCCTGCGCTGCGGCCAGAGGACCGCACAGCAGGAGCAGAAAGGGTATGGCGATCAGCGATAGGCGTATCGTTCTGGGCATAGGAGCATTTGGATGAGACACGTGACGTTGGGAACTTCCGGTGCGGGTTCCGGAAAGAGATAACCCGCCAGCCGCCGAATTGTTAGAGCGGGCCTCCGGAGCATAGCTGCGGGGAGCCGCCCGGCGCGGCACAGTACAGACGTGAATACGGGGCGGAGAGTTTGAAGGGGGGCGGGGATTTCTCCCGGCGGCGTCCGGCCGCCGACGGCGAACGCAACTTTACGGGGGAAGCCCCGGATAATTCTCCCGGCCCAACCGGAACAATATGGTATTTTTGCCGATCCTGAGGGATATGGTGCGGCCGTGGTCTTGCCGGGAGCGTACAGAACGGCCGCTTCCGGCGGGGGCGGCTATCGGGAAGATGCCCGGAAACCTCTCTGCGGGCTCATGCCGTCATCTGCTGTTATGGATCATATCACACCGAAAAAATCGCTCGGCCAGAACTTTCTGATCGACCGGAACATCTCCACCAAGATCGTACGCGAGTTCGATCCGAAGCCGGAGGATACGGTGGTGGAGATCGGCCCCGGCGAAGGGGCGCTCACCGGAATGTTGCAGGAGAGCGGCTGCCGGCTGATAGCCGTGGAGCTGGACCCCCGCGCCGCCGCGCGTATCAGGGACCAGTATGGCACCAGTATTGAAGTAATCGAGGATGATTTCCTTCGGCTCGATCTGCGCGAGATCGCTTCGCGCCACGGCGCCGAACGGATCAGGGTGATCGGCAATATCCCGTACTACATTACCAGCCCGATCCTGTTTCATCTGATCGACCAGCGCGATATCATCAGCGATGCCATGCTGATGATGCAGCGGGAAGTGGCCGACCGTCTGGTGGCGAAAACACGGACGAAGGATTACGGGGTGCTCTCGGTGATGACCCAGACCTACGCCGAGCCGAAACGGCTGTTCGATGTGGGAGCCCGCTGTTTCTTTCCCCCGCCGAATGTCACTTCTGCCATCGTCCGCCTTCAGTTCAGAGACATCGAAGGGATCGCCGGCATCGAAAAGGAACACCGGCAGATCGTAAAGGCCGCATTCGGGCAGCGCCGCAAGACGCTGCGCAACTCTCTGGCCCAACTGCTAAACACCCAAGAGGAACGTGACAAAGTATTCGGACAAGCAGGGATCGCCGCGTCAGGGCGGGCAGAGGAACTCTCCACGGCGGAGTTCATTCGTCTCGCCCGCATATACTCGGATGCGCAGCAGGGTCGCAAGCGGGATCAGGGAGCGTGAGACCACCTGGCAGACCATTCGTGCCTCGCTCTGGAGCACGGAATATCTCTGCCTGGCGATGCTCCTGCTGTATACGATACTCGACCTGATCTTCATCCGGCAGGTGAAGTCCTCCTTCGCCATCCTTCAGATGAACATCATCACCATCGTGGGGATCTTCGCCTTTGCGATGTGGTACGACCAGACCGGCTCGCGCATAGCGCATATCTTCCGCTCGTTCTATATCCTGCCGGTGGGCTACATGATGTATGCGCAGGTGCACAACTACATCCCGCTGGTCAACCCGAACAACTACGACGTGACGCTGGCGGCATGGGACCGGGCGATCTTCGGGACCAATCCCACAGAATGGATCTACCGCTTCGCCAATCCGTTCCTGACGGAATATTTTCAGATCTGGTACAATGTCTTCCAGCTTATGCTGGTGGTGCCGGCCATCGAGTTCTATGCGAAGAACAAGATGCGCACCTTCCGCGTCTTCGCGATGACCCTTCTGGTGGGATTCTACCTGAGCTATCTCCTCTACTTCATCATGCCGGCTATCGGCCCCCGCTTCGAGGTGCACGATTTCTATTCGATCGACAAGGATCTGCCCGGACTGGTCCTGACCGGGCCGTTCCGCGAGCTTATCAATGCGGGGAACAACATCACCCCCGACATGAAAAATCCCTACGATGTGGTCAACCGCGACTGCATGCCGAGCGGCCATACGATGATGTCGGTGCTGGGAATCCTCCTGGTATGGCGCTACCGCTCGCGCTGGCGCTGGCTGGTGACGATCGGCGGAGTAAGCATCATCATCTCCACGATCTACCTCCGCTATCACTATATGGTGGATCTGATGGCGGGCATGGCCCTGGCATTCCTGGTCTACTATATCCACACCTGGCTGGTACGGCTCTGGAAACGATGGGATATCGAGGTATGACCGCGTGCCGGAGGAATCCCCCCCGGCACCGTGGGATACCGCAGGCGGTGGCGATTCTGCTATGGAGCGCCGCCGCCACCACGATGATTCGCGGGCAGGAGAGACCGCAGCCCGCCCCCGAGCCGATCCTTGAACTTCCGCTGCCGGGGGCTCCCTCACCGGCTTCCCCGCTGGAACTTCTGCTGCCGGACGCCATCCGCGCCGGATATCTTACGCGCGCTTGGGTGCGCGATTCGCTCCCCCCGGCTGGTGATACGCTGGATGATCTCAGGCGAATGGATCTTCTCTACCTTCGTGCGCTCGGCGAGGCCGAGGGAGATATCGAGATAGCGCTCTTCGCCTCGCTGATCGCAAGCTTCGAACATCGCACCATCCCCTTCACCTTCGGCATCGAACTCCCGCTCACGCTGGAACCGGACGAGAAGTTCAACCGGCGTGTGGCCGCCCTTCCGCGCCATCTCTTCCTGGACAATCCCGATGGTGACGACAAGGACAAGCTCCAGCATTTCTTTGCCTCGGCATGGCTGGCCTGGAGCGCCGACAACAGCTCGGCCGCCGATCTGGCGGGCCTGTGGGTGGAGACCGGAGAGGCCTTTTTCATCCGTGGCGGCGCCGACGATCGCCGCGATATACGAGCCAACCGGCTGGGGCATCTCTTTGCGGAACTGCTCCGGAAACATCCGCGCGCGCTCCCCAGCGCTCTGTTCCGGGCGTGGAACCGGGCCTATAAAGTGCGCATGGCCTCCATGCCCTAGCAGCACGGGCAGCTGGCCCATCATCATCTCCGGTATCATCCTTCTGCCTTGGGCCTCTGGCTCTTCCGCGGATTCGCGCGGGTACAGGCACCCTCCACCTCCATCACCGCCCCCTCCCTGCCCCCTCTTTCGTCCGGATTCCGGAAATGGCCGGAAAACGGTCACTCTTCGGAGATAACAAATCCGCGAAAATGAACAAAAATCGCCGTTTTCATCCTCTGGCACGGTCTTACTAGAGAGGTATTTCAGAAGCGGTTAAAGAATCGCCGATACGTAAAACTCTCAAACACAGTAGGTCCAATCATGAAGCGCATCTCTTCAGCTCTCGTCGCCCTCTTCGGTCTTGCCCTCGCCGGTTCCGCCGCCTTCGCCCAGTCGGCCGCCCCCACCTCCTCGGCAACGATCACCACCCCGATCACCGCCTCGGCAACCGCCCCGCTCGCCTTCGGTACCATCACCAAGGGCGCTACCGCTACCGTCGCCGCCGACAACGCCTCGGCCGCCGCC
>JBMDXA010000250.1:0-59839 GCA_048594725.1 Candidatus Kapaibacteriota bacterium | reverse complement strand
CTTCTTTGCGCCTTCGCGGCTTTGCGTGGGATTCTTTAAAGATTGGCTACTCAGGGTCGTTCAAGTATATAGTTGTCGTTGGATTTTCGATTGAAGAGGACGGTCCGTGAACGCCAGCAGGGATTACTGATCCGATCTGATACATTCGCTTACAAGTCAATATTCTCCTAATCTTTATTTTCGACGATCCAGAATTGTAAGAGTGGCACAACATAGAGGTCTGTTCCCTGTAGTTGGATCTGTATCCGGCTATGGTTTTTGTACTTGAGGAAACAGATTATTATGAAGACTAGATTTTTTGTGGCTCTCTTTGCGATGATGGCTTTGTTTGTCGGTCAGGATGCGTTTGCCAAGACGAAGCTTCCTCTTGTGACCATGCAGGCGGCGTTGACCGGCTCCCTGAAGGGCGCGGTTACGGTCACGCTGACCAAACCGTCCACCTCCCCGCTGCTGAAGTGGGCCCGTGCGGCCTCCGACAAGGCCCGCCAGGAGCGCCTGACTCGCGTAGCCGCCCCGGCAGCACCGGTCCAGCAGGCCGATGAGTCGGATCTCAGCTTCTCCCGCGATCGCGACTGATTCGTAGCGCGGAATAGAAGAAAAATATCGAAGAAGGCCGGTATCACCCATCGTGATACCGGCCTTCACTGTTTTCAGGGGGGAGCTTTTCGGGATGATGCGCTATCACCCCGCAGGAGCATCGCCGGGCAACCTGGCGTGGTTCCCATCCCTGCTGGCTGCTTCTCTTCTTCGCGATTCTTTGCGGCTTTGCGTGGTCTGCCTTCGCATTCAACCGTGCGCCTGCACCACGGGATCGGCGTTGATGGCATCGCGCTGCACGCCGGTATACAGGGCCGGCGCAAGCCCCGGCGCCCCTTCCACGGCCTCCTCCGGCTCCCGCCGGAGCGGCCGCACCGCAAATCCGTCGCGGGTCATCTCCACCACCACCAGCACCCCCATCCCGAATGCCGAGGCCGCCAGTGCCAGCGGCGCCGATGCCATCGACATCAGCCAGGAGGGATGTTCGCTCCCGGTGATGATGGATGCCACCTCATCGGTATGCGAGCGGGTCCGTACCGATTTGATCCCGAAACCGTAGCGCTCGGCATATCCCTTCACCGTTCCCAGGCTCAGCATATGCTCGGCCCCTGCCGCATAGCGCATCAGCCAGTTGCGGCGGCGCAGCCGTGCCGGCAGGCTCTCGAAATTCAGCGCTCCCACCAGAAGCGTCCCTCCCGGACGGAGCCAGAACCGGGCGCGATCGAACAGGAGGGAGGGGACCGGAAACAGTTCCAGCCCGCGAAGGCAGAGGATCAGGTCGAACCGGTCCGGCGGAAACGATGCCGCATCGAGGCTCCATTCCTGAGTCGGCACTCCCGGCACGGTTCCGCTTCCCGGCTCCACCAGCGCGGTCATGGCAAGCCCCAGCGCTGCCGCGGCCTCCGCCATTTCCACCGTGGGAACGCCGATAACGAGCACCGCGCCATCCTGCCGTACGCCCCGCAGAGCGTTGATGACGAGATCCTGCGGCAGATCATGCCGGATATGCCCTTCCCGCCGGGAAGGGATGCCGGTATGGTCGAACGTGACGAGCCCGCAATCGGCGCAACGCCGCGCCGTTTTTCCCTGCGAAAGCTTCACCGTTTGATGACGGAGGCTGCCGCAGAGATCGCAGGGGGAGATCCATGTATCTGATTTCGGGTTGAATGCCATCGTCTGGTACAGGCCAAGAGCCATGACGGACCGGGGCCCTCATGGCCGGATGAAGGTCAGCTAGCGTCGGAACATACAATCCATACACCAAAAACACTACAAAGCGGTCCCGGCAATGCGGTACAATGGAGAGATGATGCGCCCGCTGCCGTTATTTCCGCCATCAGAGCCGTTCTTCCGGCTTCGGCAGCAGGGCGGGGGTACTACGGTATGGGTCCCGGCGATGTTCCGGTATGATATGCACCGGAAATAAACAATCCGGGGGCTTCGGGGATTAACCGGCGCCGGCTGTTACGCTCTTCATACGATGCCGGCAGGGGCGTAGTGCCGGAGCGTTTGGGGGAGGCCGGTAAGAATAAACGGCCCCGTATTCCCTCCGGTTAGCGGGCTATCCCAACGGGATGGTGCCGTTGCGCCCGGTGAGAGTCGCCACGGATTCCGGCAACGCATCAAAAAGAAAGGGGCGGCCATGGCGGCGCCCCTTCGTAGTCTTCCAATCCGGCATGGTCAACGGAACATCACCCCAGACCGGTCTTCCGCTGCTTCTCCTCTCCGGCGATATAGATCGGCTCGCCGGTACGCTTGATGGTATCGGCGTTGACGATCACCTTCTTCAGATTCTGGCGTTCCGGGAGGCCGTACATCACCTCCAGCATCGCCTCCTCCATCACGCCTCGGAGCGCGCGCGCGCCGGTCTTGCGGAGTTTCGCGCGGGTGATGATCTCCATCACCGCATCGTCGCTGAACTCCAGCTCCACCCCTTCCATCGCCATCAGCTTCTGATACTGCTTCACCAGCGCGTTCTTCGGGGTGGTGAGGATGGAGCGCATCGCCTCGTCGCTCAGCGGCTCCAGCGGGGAGATCACCGGCATGCGGCCGATCAGCTCCGGGATCAGCCCGAACCGCATCAGATCCTCCGGCTCCACATCCCGGAACAGCTCCGAATGCTCCTCGATCTTCTCCTGCACCTCGCTGCCGAATCCCATCGTGGTCTTGCGCATGCGCCGGGCGATGATCTTTTCCAGGCCATCGAACGCGCCACCGCAGATGAAGAGGATATTGCGCGTGTTGATCTGGATGAGCGGTTGTTCCGGATGCTTCCGTCCGCCCTTCGGGGGGACGTTGGCGCGGGTGCCTTCCAGGATCTTCAGCAATCCCTGCTGCACGCCCTCGCCGGAAACGTCGCGGGTGATAGAGGCCGAATCGCTCTTGCGGGTGATCTTGTCCACCTCGTCGATATAGATGATACCCCGCTCGGCGCGTTCCACATTATAGTCGGCGTTCTGCAGGAGCGAGACCAGGATGGTCTCCACGTCATCTCCCACATACCCCGCCTCGGTGAGCGTGGTGGCATCGGCGATGGCGAACGGCACATCCAGCAGGCGGGCCAGCGTCTGTGCCAGAAGGGTCTTGCCCACGCCGGTGGGCCCGATCATCAGGATGTTCGACTTCTCGATCTCCACATCATCGAACCCGGAGAGGGTCTCCTGCGATTCGATACGCTTATAGTGGTTGTAGACCGCCACCGAGAGAACTTTCTTGGCGTAATCCTGGCCGATGACGTACTCATCCAGTGCCGCGCGGATGCTGGAGGGGGTAAGGCGCCGTTCAAGCTGGGAGGTGCGGAACAGCCGTGCGTTCTGGCGCAGCAGTTCCACCGAATTCTGGATGCAGATATCGCAGATATAGACGTTCGGCCCTGCGATGATGGAGGTCACCTCATCGGAAGTACGCCCGCAGAACGAGCAACGAACAAGGTCGGATGGGAGGGTATGGATGTCGTTGGCCATATCGAATCAACTCGTAGGTGAACTCATAGGTGATGAAGGGACCGCCGAGGCGATCGCCGGACCCCTTCTCGGTCCCGGCCCCTCTCCGGTGGGAGAGAGAGCCGGGAACGGAGGACGATACTGCTGCCCGGCTATTTCGCCGGACTACTGCTGCGCGCCGCCGCCGCTATCGGGGCGCGGGGCCGCCTCGCGGTCGCGATCCGGCTCGGTCCCCTTTTCGATGAACACGCGCTGGTCGCCGGTCGTCGAGGGGATCTCCGGAAGATCCTTGCTGATCTCCTTGCGGCTTTTCAGAACGCGGTCGATCAGACCGTAGTCCACCGCATCCTGCGGCGACATCCAGAAGTCGCGTTCGGCGTCGCGATGGATCTTCTCGACATCCTGTCCGGAGTGGGCCGAGATGATTTGATAGAGCTGCTGGCGCATCCGGATCATCTCCTTGAGATAGATCTCGATCTCCGTGGTCTGCCCCTGCGAGCCACCGGAGGGCTGATGCATCATGATACGGCTGTTCGGCAGCCCCATCCGCTTTCCCTTGGCTCCCGCGCACAGCAGCACCTGGGCCATGGAGGCGGCCATACCGACGCAGATCGTCGAGATGTCCGGGCGGATATACTGCATGGTATCATAGATCGCCAGGCCGGCGCTTACCGAGCCGCCGGGCGAGTTGATATACATGATGATATCCTTCGACGGATCTTCCGATTCCAGGAAGATCAGTTCGGCGATGACGATGCTTGCGACCTCGTCGGTGATGGGGGAGTCCAGAAGGATGATCCGCTCCTTCAGAAGCCGGCTGAACGGATCCCAAACTTCCTCACCACGAGCGGTGCGCTCGACGATACGTGGAATAATCATGTGAATTCCGCATTAATGACAGTAAATGGAAAGTATCTCGCGGAACCGTCGTCCGTTGCTGCGGGCCGACGCACTCCGGCTCGGCGTCCGGCTGTCCCATCCGGGATTGCCGTTGCGGCCGGGAAGGTTGCGATCCGGAACCGGCAGGGAGCCTCGCCACACTGACGGGGTGCCCGCGCGGGACCGGGTTCGTCGTTCCACCATGTTCCACTGGGAGGCATTCCGCGCTCGGCGGATCGCCCCGGCTATGAGATACTTGAGAACGGGATCGGAGTTACGATCGTTCCGTTCCAATGACATCCGCAATACACCTTGTAACGCCGCACCCATTATGCCGAGACGTCCCGATCGCTCCGATCGGGACGTTTTGTTGCAAATGGCCGGGGTGCCTGGGAGGGATCATCCCTCCTTGCTGGCGTCCTCTGCGGATGCTTCGGCAGGCACATCGCCGGCGGTTTCGGCCACCTGCTGCGGTGCCTGGTCTGCCAGCTCGCGATCCTCCACCTCGTTGACGATGGCGTAATCCTCCAGGAACTGGAGCGCCTTCTCGGCCACGATGCGGTCACGCACCTGATCGGAGCGCTTGAAGTAGCCCAGCAGGGTCTCATAATCGATGCCGCTGCGCTGTGCCTCCATATCGGCCAGTCCCTCGTAGTCGGCGTCCTCGGCCTGGATCTGCTCCTTGGCGTCGATAAGGTCGCGCAGGACGGCCCAGCGGGCGGTACGCTCGGCGAGCGGGCGGGTATCGGTGATGAACTTCTCCTGATCGAAATCCTTCGGAAGCTCCTTGTTCGGCCCCTTCTTCATGTCTTCCAGGAAGGAGCGGAGCACCTCGGCCACGAGCACGTCGGGGACCGGGAACTGATGGCGCTCCAGCAGCCCGTTGATGAGCTCGTCGCGGAAGATGCCGGAATAGCGGCGATCGTACTCGGCCTCGATGCTCTGGCGCACATAGCTGTTGAGATCATCGGCGGTGGAGCCCTCGCCCAGCAGCTTGGCCGCCAGATCGTCGTCCACTTCCGGCAGCGTCACGCGCTGGATCTCCTTGACCGTCACCAGGTAGGTGTTCATCGCCTCGTCCTCGCCGGTGGGCAGGTCGATATTGAACGTATCGCCGACCTTGGTGTTCATCAGCAGCGACTTCAGCTCCGGGTTCACATCCGGGCGGCGGAGGTAGACCTGGATATCGCGCATGGCCCCTTCCTCCTGCGGCTGGCCGTCATCCAGGCGGACCAGATCGAGCTTCACCGAGTGGTTCTCGTCGGAGATCGATTCGGCATCCTCCATGGTCGCCTGCGACTCGCGGGCCTGGTCCAGCTGTGCCTGGATCTCCTCATCCTCGATGGTGTGGAAGATCTTGCGGGCGGAGAGGCCCTTGTACTCGCCCAGCTCGATCTGCGGCATCACCTCGTAGGCCACCGTAAAGGAGACTCCCCCTTCCTCGGTCTTGTCGATGCGGGTGATGGTCGGCATGCCGATCGGGTTGATGCCGTTCTGCTCGGCCGAGCGGGCGAATTCCTTCTGCACCGCCTCTTCCATGGCATCCTGCTCCAGGGAAGCGCCGTAGAGCCGCTTGATCATGTTCAGGGGCACCTTTCCCTGGCGGAAGCCCTTCAGGCTGACCTTCTTCTGTGCCTCGCGATAGACGGCATCGTAGTAGGGGGCAAGCTCGGCCTTGGTAAGCACTACGTCGAGCTCATGCTTGATCTCGGTTGTCTGACGAATCGTTGATTCCATTTGCGCTATATGATTACGTAGGAGAAAAAACCGATGACACTGTACGGACTGACAGGATACAGGCTGGCAGGGGTACAGACCGACAGGAGTACAATGCCGGTACGGCTGCCGTTCTCCACGGGCCGAACCGAACCGCGTTTCAGGGCCTCCCTCACAGCTTCTCCAAAACAACCCGCCCCGATGTTCTACCGGGGAGAAACCGATTATGGAGGGTGTGGGGGCTCGAAATGCTGCCGGTACAATCGCTCCCCACCGGTCACAGAGCAACATCGCCGGCCTTGGAAGCCGGCGACTGCGCACTACTGACATATGAGTTGAGCGGTGCGGACGGAGGGACTCGAACCCTCACGCCTTGCGGCACCAGATCCTAAGTCTGGCGTGTCTGCCAATTCCACCACATCCGCAAGGAATAGAAACCAAATATACGAAACCGTTCGATTTTCGATTGACGATTTTAGATTTTCGATTGAAAGGGGAGGAGAGCCGATTCCTGGTGCGACGGTCGGTGGAGGGCAGCCAGTTTCCCGTTGCCGTTACAGCACAGACACAGCCCGCGTGCTCCCCCTGAAAGAAATACCGGCCCGCCCACTAACATACCCCCCGGGATCGTCTCATTTCCCCGTCCTCCGTATATTGCCGCGCGTCACTCCGTCCGGTGCGCGTTACAGATGCACCCCTCCCAACTCTCAGGCCGTCCAGGCGGCACTATTCCGGCATTGTTCTCCCGATGACAGTTCCCTTACTCGATCTTAAAGCACAGTACGCAACGCTCAAAACCGAGCTCGACGAGGCGGTTCTCCGCGTGTCCGAAAGCCAGTATTTCATCCTCGGACCCGAGGTAACGCGCCTGGAACGTGCGATGGAGGAATATCTCGGCGTGAAGCATGCGCTGGGGGTAAGCTCCGGCACCGATGCCCTGCTGCTGGCGCTGATGGCGCTCGGCGTGGGACCCGGCGACGAGGTGATAGTCCCCACCTTCAGCTTCTTCGCCACCGCGGGCGTGGTCAGCCGTCTGGGGGCGCGTCCGGTGTTCGTCGATATCGATCCGGGTACCTACAACATCGATCCGGATGCCGCGCGCGGCGCCGTCACCGCCAGGACGAAGGCGATCGTGCCGGTGCATCTGTACGGGCAGAGCGCGGATATGGAACCGCTGATGGCGCTCTCGGCGGAGCATGGCGTGGCGGTTGTGGAGGATGCGGCCCAGTCGATCGGCGCGCGCTACAAGGATGGGCGCTCCCTGGGAAGCATCGGCACCGCCGGCTGCTTCAGCTTCTTCCCCTCCAAGAACCTGGGCGCCTACGGCGACGGCGGCCTGGTGACGACG
The DNA here is from genome assembly GCA_048594725.1 of Candidatus Kapaibacteriota bacterium. Taxonomy (GTDB): domain Bacteria; phylum Bacteroidota; class Ignavibacteria; order OLB7; family OLB7; genus JAFDZV01. The sequence continues at coordinate 52,417 of JBMDXA010000250.1, read as the reverse complement.
AACGATACTGAACTGTACGAGCGGATGCGGATCATGCGGGTGCATGGCGGGGAGCGCCGCTACTACCACTCGGTGGTGGGGGGGAACTTCCGCCTGGATGAGATTCAGGCAGCCGTGCTGAATGTGAAACTCCCCCATCTGGAGGGATGGAGCCGGAAGCGCCGCCGGAATGCCGGGCGCTACAACGAGCTGTTCCGTAACCTCGGCCTGACCGATGGGGAAGGGGGCGGGCTGGCGGAGGGGAGAGCGATTCGCACGCCGAAGGCGGTCTACCAGGAGAGCGGCATCTCCGATTATCATATCTTCAACCAGTATGTGATCCGTGCCGGCCGCCGCGACGAGCTGCGTGCCTGGCTGACGGACCGGAAGATCGGCAACGAGGTCTATTACCCCGTTCCCTTCCATCTCCAGGAATGTTTTCAGGATCTCGGATACCAGGAGGGGGCCTTCCCCGCCGCCGAAGCGGCCTCGGCCGAAGTGCTGGCGCTCCCGGTCTATCCCGAGCTTTCCGATGAGCAGATCGACTTCGTGGCGGAGTCGATCGCGGAATTCTGCGGAATAACGGTCTAGTAGCCGTACCGTAAACGGCGAGGAACCCAACATCATCCCATGAGCTCCCTGGTCCGGGCGTTCGTGGGGAAGCGCCGGTAGTACGGCGCTGGAGGTCCAATCACGATGAATCTACCGGGAACTCGGTCCAGAGAGCCCTGGAAGACTCAGGCGCGGCATCTGTTAGCGGTGCTCCGGCCGGGTCACATCCTTGCGCTTGCACTCCTGCTGCGGGCGGCGCTTTTTCTGAGCGTCGGGTCGTGGCACCCCGATGTGGCGAATAACGTCCTGCTGAAGAGCGATGCCGGGCTCTACCATAAACTCGCGCTCCATCTGGCGGAGACCGGGAGTTTCCAGGCCGAGCCGATCCGGACGCCGGGATATCTCTGTTACGTGGCGGGCTGGTACTCGCTGTTCGGGGCGCATCCGTGGGTGGCTATCCTCTCGCAGATCTTTCTGGATGTGGCGGTCTGCTATCTCTGTTATCTGCTCGCCCGGCGGATGATCGGCCGGGAAGGGGGATTGCTGGCGGCATTCTTCTATGCCATCGACCCCACCTCGATCCTGAACGTCAATATGCTGATGAGCGATACGCTCTTCACCTTCTTCCTGCTGGCGGCCGCCCTGGCTGTCATCCGGGCGTTCCAGGAGGAGAACCGGCGCCATTCCTTCCGCTTCCATCTGTGGGCGGGGGGGCTGCTGGGGCTGGCGGCTCTGACACGTCCCATCGCACTCTACTTCCTCCCCCTGTATCTTCTCGGCGTTCTCTGGTTCTACCGGAAGCGCCCGGCCGCCGCGCTCGGCACCGTTGCCGCTACGGCCATCCTCTTCTGCGCGCTCCTTGCCCCCTGGATCTACCGGAACCATACGGAGTTCGGCGTTGCCGGTCTCTCCTCCTCCGGCCCGCTCAATCTCTTCTATCTGTATGCGGTTCCCACCGAATCGCTCCGTTCCTCCATCAGCGGGGAGGAGGCCGCCGAGAGCATCTATCATGAGACCGGCTTCGACACGCGGGAGCTGGATCCGGCCCGGAACAACACGTATGTGCAGCATCAGAAGCTGAGCGTTCCGGCAAGGGACTATCTGCTGGCGCACCCCGACTGGTTCTTGCTTGCCACTCTCTACGGGATGGGGCAGATGTACGCCAATACCGGCAGCGGCAGCTACGGTCTGCTGCTGGGGCTGGAAACCGGTACCACCGATATCAAGGATGCGGCCGCCATGCATGGGGTGATAGGGGGTGTGGGGACGATGCTGCGGGAGAAAAACCCGGTTGAAATGGGGATACTGGGGCTGAATTCGCTGGTGCATCTGCTCCAGTACGGTTTTCTGATCGTCGGGGTTATCACGCTGGGGCGCCGCCTGCGGGAGCCGAAGTTTCTGGCGCTGGTCGGGTTTATCATCCTCTACTCGGCGCTGATCGGGGCCGCCGGCTGGATGCGGTTCAAACTCCCGATCGTCCCCTTCTATGCCGTGCTGGCCGGCGCCGGCTGTGCCGCGTTCATGCTCCGGAGTTCCCTGATGCGCTCTCACCGGGGACGGTCCGTGGTGGGTTCTCGTCCCACCCCCGCCGTGGGGAGCCCCTGGACGCTGGGACGCAGGGGGGTGGATAACAGATAGCGGTGAACCCCTACCAGGGGATCCATAGCGGCACCGGCGATCGGTCCGGCTGACGGGAAATCCGCTCTCGCGAAGAATGCGGGATCGGTGGTAGAGGGAATCGGAGCCGCAGACGGAATGTCCGGGCGGGAATTTCGGCTCCCGGAGGTGCCGGACTCCTCCGGCCCGCACCGGGCTCTTCGGCACTTCGGTATCTGTTACGCGACGCTTACAGAAAGTAGATAGTACGGTTCGGCTGTTATCTGCTATCTTTGGCGGATTGTGCAGTATAGCGGGGGGGCCCACGGGCACTGACGCGGATGTTGATGTGTGGAGCTTCATTAAGTCAAAGACGATTTTCCTATGAACGTACCTTTCGTTGATCTGAAGGCCCAGTATCTCTCGATCAAATCGGAAATGGACCCGGCTGTTGCCGAGATCATCTCCAACACCGCATTTATCGGCGGCAAGGCCGTGGCCGCCTTCGAGGAGGAGTTCGCATCCTACCTCGGCTCCCCCTACTGCGTTTCGGTCGCCAACGGCACCGAGGCCATCGAGATCGCGCTCCGCGCCCTCGGCATCGGTGCCGGGGATGAGGTGATCGTCCCGGCCAACAGCTTCATCGCCAGCGCCGAGGCCGTGACCTCCGCCGGCGCCACCGTCGTGTTCGCCGATTCCCATCCCGAGTACTACACGCTGGATGTCGAGGATCTCCGCCGCAAGATCACCCCGCGCACCCGCGCGGTGATCCCGGTGCACCTGTACGGCCAGCCCGCCGATATGGACCCGATCATGGAGGTTGCGCGCGAGCACAACCTGGTGGTGGTGGAGGATACCTCCCAGGCGCACGGCGCGCTCTACAAGGGGCGCATGGTAGGCTCCATCGGCGATGCCGGCACCTTCAGCTTCTATCCCGGAAAGAACCTCGGCGCCTACGGCGACGGCGGTGCCATCGTCTTCAAGAGCGAGGATGCCGCCCGTATCGCCCGCACCTACGCCAACCACGGCAGCCTGGTGAAATATCACCATGTCATGGAAGGGCGCAACAGCCGTCTGGACGGACTTCAGGCCGCCGTGCTCTCGGTGAAGCTGAAGCACCTTGATGCCTGGAGCGAGGCCCGCCGCCGCAATGCCGCTCTGTTCACCGAACTTCTCGCCGATATCGACGGCGTGGTTACCCCGGCCATCGCCGAGTATTCGGTTCCCGTCTTTCATCTGTATGTGATCCGCGTCAACGACCGCGAGAACCTCCAGAAGGGTCTCGCCGAGCGCGGCATCGCTACCGCGATCCACTATCCCATTTCACTCCCTTCCCTGGAAGCATACAGCCACCTCGGCCACAAGACCGAGGATTTCCCCGTGGCTAACGGCCAGATGAGCGAGATTCTCTCTCTGCCGATGTATCCGGAACTCACCGAAGAAATGATCCGTTATACCGCCGAGGCAATCAGGCAGCTTGTTGCCGTTCCGGTGGCCTAGCGCGACGCCCCTGTCTTATCAATCCATCAGCGTGAAATGCGGGGCGGCCGGCAGCAACCGGTACGCCCTCGTCGCGCACAACCTTATCTGCGTATGAAGTGCCTGGTCACCGGCGGCGCCGGATTTATCGGAACCAACCTCGTGCGCGCACTCCTGGATCGCGGGGACGACGTGCGTGTGCTCGACAACTTCTCCACCGGCAAGCGGGAGAACGTACAGGATATCGCCGATCGTATCGAGATGATCGAAGGGGATATCCGCTCCTATCATATCGTGCGCGATGCGGTGGATGCCGCCGATGTGGTCTTCCATCAGGCCGCGCTCCCCTCGGTTCCCCGTTCCATCAAGGACCCCATCACTACTCATGAGGTGGGAACCAACGGCACGATGAACATCCTCCAGGCCGCGCGCGATGCCGGCGTCAGAAGGGTGGTCTTCGCCGGAAGCTCCTCGGTCTACGGCAATACCGATGTGCTGCCGAAGCATGAGGGCATCACCCCCGCGCCCCTCTCACCGTATGCGGTCTCCAAGATCACCGGCGAGTATTACTGCCGGGTCTTCTTCCAGCTGTACGGGCTGGAGGCGGTGACGCTCCGCTACTTCAATGTGTTCGGCCCGCGCCAGGACCCCAACAGCCAGTACTCGGCGGTGATCCCGAAGTTCATCGAGATGATGCGCCGTGGCGATCGTCCCACCATCTACGGCAACGGCGAGCAGTCGCGCGACTTCACCTATATCGATAATGTGGTGCAGGCCAATATCACCGCCGCCACCGTGGAGAGCGGCGTGGCCGGCGAGGTGTTCAACGTGGCGTGCGGAGGCCGTACCACGCTCAACGAGCTGGTTGCCGCGCTGAACGATGCGCTCGGAACGCAGATCGAGCCGATCTACGGCGAGCCGAAGCTGGGAGATGTGCAGCATTCCTACGCCGCCGTCGACAAGTTCGAAAAGGCCACCGGCTACCGCGCCCGGATACAGTTCGCCGAGGGGGTGCGCCGCACCGCCGACTGGTATTCGATGCAGGGAGCGGAGAAGAGCCTGGGGGTGTAGGGATTTTCGATTTTGGATTTTGGATTTTCGATTGGGGGAAGGAGAGGGGATTTTCGATTTGCGATTTTGGATTTTCGATTGGGGGAAGAGAGGGATTGGCGATTGGGGAAAGGGGATTTTGTGATTGACGGGTTGGGGAGGAGAGAGGAAGTGTGGGGGCTGCAAGTGTGTGGGCAAGTGCGGGGGGCGGAGTTGCGAGTGGGAAGAGCGAGAGAAGATCGGGATGGAATACGATAGTCGTTCCTCTTCTCTTCTTGTTCTCTTCTTGCAGGAACTGCTAACTATTATCTACTAACTAACCACGGCTTTCCGTGACCTGAACGGATTGCCGAGCGCTATGGCTACTTCCGACAACACGACAACCAGAGTGGTGGTGACCGGTGGCTGCGGGTTCATCGGGTCGAACCTGATTCATTATCTGCTCCGGAAGCATCCGGAATGGGAGGTGATCAATTTCGACTCCCTTACCTACGCCGCCAACCAGGAGAACCTTGCCGGTCTGGAGGATGAGCCCCGCTACCGGTTCATCCGGCTGGATATCACCGATCGCGATGCGGTGCGCGCGGCCCTGCGCGAGCTGAACCCGGACGGGATCTTCCATCTGGCGGCCGAGTCGCACGTGGATAACAGCATCCGGGGGCCGGAGCAGTTCGTGCTCACCAATGTTGTGGGGACGTTCAACCTGCTGGAAGAGGCGCGGCAGATCTGGGGACGGGATGACCGGAAGCGGTTCCTCCATGTCTCCACCGATGAGGTGTACGGCTCGCTCGGCGAGAGCGGGGCGTTCTCCGAGACCACCCAGTACGCGCCCAACAGCCCCTACTCCGCATCCAAGGCGGGGAGCGATCACCTGGTGCGCGCCTGGCATCATACCTACGGGATGAATGTGGTGATGACCAACTGCTCCAACAACTACGGCCCGCGCCAGCATCGCGAAAAGCTCATCCCCACGGTGATAGCAACGGCGCTGCGCGGCGAACCGATCCCGGTGTACGGCCAGGGGGTCAACGTGCGCGACTGGTTGTATGTGATCGATCACTGCGAGGCCATCGATATGGTGTTCACCGGCGGCCGGAGCGGCGAGTCGTACGTGATCGGCGGACGGAACGAATGGCGCAATATCGATCTGGTGCGGAGCATCTGCACGCTGCTGGACGAGGAGATCGGCGGGGGACCGCAGGGGGGCTACAAAAGCCTTATCACCTTCGTCACCGACCGTCCCGGACACGATGCCCGCTATGCCATCGATCCGTCGAAAATCGAAAACGAACTCGGCTGGTCTGCCGCAACCCCGTTCCAGGAGGGGCTCCGCGAAACCGTGCGCTGGTACGGAAAGACCAGGGATATACGGCTGGCGATCGAAGACTGACCAGGAAGACGTCTGGCGTCCGGGAGCCCGGGGCCGGAGCCGGAAGGATGGTTCGAAACGCTCCTCTCGTTGCTACTGGGTACTTCCGGACAGGTTTTCTGGCATTCTGCGCTGTGCTGCCGCGGAGTCAAACTCCGTGCGAAGGGTACCGGGGATCGCAGGAAACGTTCTCCCAGGTACGTAACTACTATCTACTAACTCCGTTGCCACGGACTACTGACAGCGGGCTTGAGCCCGCGAACGGACTACTGACCTTGTACATATGAAAAAAGCTCTCATCACCGGCATCAGCGGACAGGATGGCTCGTATCTGGCCGAGTTGCTCCTGGAGAAAGGGTACGAGGTGTACGGCATCATCCGCCGTTCCAGCTCGTTCAATACGGGACGGATCGATCATATCTACCAGGACCCGCACGAGCGGGGCGCGCGCCTGAAGCTGATCTACGGCGATCTGAACGACTCCTCCTCGCTGAACCGCATCCTGCGCGATGTGCAGCCGGACGAGATCTACAACCTCGGCGCCCAGAGCCATGTCCGTGTCTCCTTCGACATCCCGGAATACACCGCCGAGATCACCGGGCTGGGGGCGGTGCGGCTGCTGGAATCGATCCGCGAGACCGGCATCCCCACAAAGCTCTATCAGGCATCCTCCAGCGAGATGTACGGCAAGGTGATGGAGATACCGCAGAGCGAGGAAACCCCGTTCTATCCCCGCTCCCCGTACGGCTGCGCCAAGGTGTACGCCTACTGGATCTCCCGCAACTACCGCGAGAGCTACGATATGTTCGTCTGCAACGGCATCCTCTTCAACCATGAGAGCCCCCGCCGTGGCGAAACCTTCGTCACCAGAAAGATCACCCGCGCGGTGGCCCGCATCAAGGCCGGCATCCAGAAGAAGCTCTATCTGGGCAATCTCGATGCACAGCGCGACTGGGGCTATGCCCCCGATTATGTCGAGGCGATGTGGATGATGATGCAGCAGGAAACCCCGGATGACTATGTGATCGCCACCGGCGAGACCCATACCGTCCGCGAGTTTCTGGAGGAGGCATTCACGCTGGCCGGGCTGGACTGGGAGAAATATGTGGAGATCGATTCCAAGTACTTCCGTCCGGCCGAGGTGGATCTGCTGATCGGCGATGCCGCCAAGGCCAGGCAGCAGCTCGGCTGGGAGCCGAAGGTAACCTTCAAGGAGCTGGTGAAGATCATGGTTGCCGCCGATATCGACCTGCTGGAACGGCAGATGAGCGGCCGGATAGAGCTGGAGAAGGAACACTAGCAGAGTGCTTGGTTCTTAGGACGCCGCCTGCGGCGGCTGTAGAGCTTGGAAAAGAACCCAAAGAGAGTCTCATAGAGAATACCTCGGCTCCTTTCTAAGAACTAAACACTAAGAACTAAGAACTCCTCAGCCTGGAACTCGTGTACTGCAAGACGGAATGAACTTCTATGGACCTGAACTCAACAATCTATGTGGCGGGGCACCGGGGCATGGTGGGCTCGGCGATCGTGCGCCGGCTCCGGAGCGCGGGGCATGACGCGCCGGTCACGCGCGTGCGCGCGGAGCTGGACCTGCGGCGCCAGGAGCAGACCGAGCGGTTCTTCCAGGAGACCCGCCCGGACTACGTGTTCCTTGCGGCCGCCAGGGTGGGGGGCATTCTGGCGAACAACACCTACAAGGCGGAGTTTATCCATGACAACCTGGCGATAGCGCTCAACGCGATCGATGCCGCCCACAAGGCGGGGGTGCGCAAGCTGCTGAACCTCGGCTCCTCCTGCATCTACCCCCGTCTGGCCCCGCAGCCCATGCGGGAGGAACATCTCCTCGGCGGAGCGCTGGAGCCCACCAACGAGCCGTATGCAATCGCCAAGATCGCGGCCATCAAACTCTGCCGCTATTACAACGAGCAGTACGGCACCGATTATATCTCGCTGATGCCCACGAACCTCTACGGCGAGAACGACAATTTCAACCTGGAGACCGCCCATGTGCTCCCCACGCTCATCCGGAAGTTCGAGCTTGCCCGGCTGCTGCGCCAGCGGGAGTACGATCTGCTGCGCGATGACCTCTCCCGCTACAGCCTCGGCTTCGGCCTGGACGGGTCGGTCGATCCGGAGAATCCCGGCACGATGATCGATGCGCTGGCGAAGCTGGGCATCACAGCCGATGCGGTGGAGCTGTGGGGGGATGGCTCCCCAAGGCGCGAGTTCCTTCATGTGGATGATCTGGCCGATGCCTCCTTCTTCCTGATGGAGCGCTACGGCAGCCGCGATATCGGCGAGCTGGTGAACGTGGGCACCGGCGTGGATCTCTCCATCGACGAGCTGGCCCGCACCATCCGGGAGCTGGCCGGATATACCGGCGAGATCCGCTACAACACCGAAAAGCCGAACGGTACCCCCCGCAAGCTGCTCGATGTCTCCCGCCTGGAATCGCTCGGCTGGCAGGCGCGCATCTCCCTGCACGAAGGATTGGAGCGGACACTCCGCTGGTACCGTGAAAGCGTTCGTAATGTGGATCGCCCCCAGGAGGTAATCGAATGAGCATGCAGCGTGATGAGATCGCTCTCCGGCAGGAGAATATCGAGCCCGAGATCAAGGCCATGAACGGTGCCACCGCGGGACCGCATCTGGATGAGCATCTGACGGTCATCCGTCCCCCGAAGGGATGGGTATCGCTCAGGATGGACGAGGTGTGGGCCTACCGCGAGCTTCTGTACTTCCTGGTGTGGCGCGATATCAAGGTGCGCTACAAGCAGACCACGCTTGGCGCGGCCTGGGCCATCATCCAGCCCTTCTTCACGATGGTGGTCTTCTCGGTCTTCTTCAGCAAGCTGGGGGGCATCAAGACCGGCACGGATATTCCCTATCCGGTCTGGTCGTTCTGCGCGCTGGTGCCGTGGCAGCTCTTCGCCCACGCGCTCTCGGAGTCCAGCAACAGCCTGGTATCGAACGAGCGGCTGGTCTCCAAGGTCTATTTCCCCCGCCTCATCATCCCGATGTCGGCGGTGCTGGCCGGGCTGGTGGATTTCGGTATCGCATCGGTGATCCTGCTGGGCATGATGGCCTTCTATGGCATCGTTCCCGGTATCGCCGTGCTGATGCTTCCCCTGTTTCTGCTGCTTGCGGTCTGTACCGCGCTCGCGGTAGGACTCTGGCTCTCGGCGCTGAACGTGCAGTATCGCGATGTGCGCTATACCATCCCGTTCCTGACGCAGATCTGGCTGTTCGTCAGCCCCATCGCCTATCCGGCCACCCAGGTGCCGGAGCAGTGGCGCGCTCTCTACGGCCTGAACCCGATGGCCGGCGTGGTGGAGGGATTCCGCTGGGCCCTGCTCGGCACCGAGAATACCACCGGTTCGATGATCCTGGTCTCGGCCGCCGTGGTGCTGCTTTTGCTGGTTGGAGGGGTGATGTATTTCAGAAAAATGGAACGAACGTTTGCCGACGTTGTCTGATCGTGCGGTTTGATGAGCGCATGGATCGCCCGGCGGCAGTATGAAAGAGAAGGGATATAGGGCTATCAATGCGAGAGATGCAATGGGAATGAAGAATATCGCGCGGCAACTGTTTCCCCCGATGGTGGCGAATCTGTTCAAGCGGCATCGCACCACCGGTGGCGAGATGCCACGGTTCGCCTCGTATGATGCGGCGCTTGCGTACTGCGCCGGCATCGGCTACCAGCACGACAAGCTGATAGAGGCAGTCTGCTGGAGCACGGAGTTTCTGCGCGACCGGCTGGCCGCCGAGCGGCCGCTGCGGATCGAGGGGATGGATTTCAAGTACCTGACCGCCATGGAGCGGGCGGTACGGGATGGCGAGCTGCATGTGATCGATTTCGGTGGCGCCTGCGGCGGCCACTACTTCCGCGCCCGTGCCTATTTCGGGGACCGGGTGAAACTTCGCTGGCATGTGGTGGAAACCTCTGCCATGGTGCGCGAGGGGAGGAAGCTGGAGAGCGAGGAACTGCGGTTCTACGAGAGCGTGGAGCTTGCACGGGAGGCCTGCCCGGATGCGGACATGATGTTCACCTCCGGCGCCATCGTCTATACCCCCGATCCGCTCGCATTCACACGGCGCATCGTCGCGGCCAATGCCCGGTTCCTCTATATAAGCCGCCAGGGATTGCTGGAGGATAACCGCACCGTTATCACCATCCAGCAGCGGAAGATCAGCAAGGGGGTGCGCCCGCTTCCCCCCGGCATGGAGGATAGCACTCTCAGCTACCCGGTCACCTGGGTTCCCCGCGCCGCCTTCGAGGCGGCCATCAGCGAGGGATACCAGATCGAGCTGCATATCACCGAGGAGGAGGAGCACTTCACGCTGGATGGCCGTACCTACAGGGCCAACGGATACCTGGCCCGCCGGACCGGCCTCTGAGCCCGAAGCTGTTGCCCGAATCCCTGTCCTTTCTCGTCCGCACGCTTTCCTGTCCGAGTACGATAACAGAGCATCTGAACAGACATCATGAGCGATATAGCAATTCAGGTAGAGAATCTGAGCAAGCGTTACCGGCTTGGGCGCCGCGAGCGGTATCGTGCCTTGCGCGATACCATCAGCGATGTCTTCACCGCTCCACTGCGGATGATCCGCGGGAAGAAGGAGGAGAATGAAAAGGAGCTCTTCTGGGCCATCCGGGATGTCTCCTTCGATATCCGCCAGGGTGAAGCCGTGGGTATCATCGGCCGCAACGGCGCCGGCAAGAGCACGCTGCTGAAGGTTCTCTCCCGTATCACCGCTCCCACCGAAGGCTCCGCCCTTATCCGGGGGCGCGTCGGCTCGCTGCTGGAGGTTGGAACCGGGTTCCATCCGGAACTGAGCGGCCGGGAGAACATCTTCCTGAACGGCGCCATCCTCGGTATGCGCAAGGCCGAGATCACCAGAAAGTTCGATGAGATCGTGGCGTTCGCCGAGGTGGAGAAGTTCCTCGATACGCCGGTGAAACGGTATTCCAGCGGAATGTACGTTCGCCTCGCGTTTGCGGTGGCCGCCCACCTGGAGCCGGAGATCATGCTGGTGGATGAGGTGCTGGCGGTGGGTGATGCGGCCTTCCAGAAGAAGTGCCTGGGAAAGATGGGGGATGTGGCCCGCGAGGGGCGCACGGTCCTGTTCGTCAGCCACAACATGGCCGCCGTGGGGAATCTTTGCCAGCGCGGTGTGGTGCTCGGAGGGGGGCAGGTGCAGTTCATCGGATCGCAGGGGGATGCCATCGCCCACTATCTGCGCGGCATCTCCGAGCATACCGGCTCGCTGCGCGACCGCACCGACCGGCGCGGCTCCGGCGAGATACGGGTGGTGGGAATGGAGCTTCGCGATAACGAGGGGAGATTTATCGACTTCGCCCAGTCGGGCCAGGATGTCAATCTCCACCTCCAGTACGAGGCCAAGCCGGGGCAGAATCTCAACAATGTGTTCGTCGGCATTTCCATCAAGACGCAGCTGGATGTGGATGTCTTCTTCATCAACAACCGCGTCACCGGCAATGACTTCGGTACCCTTCCGGACAAGGGAACGTTCGTGCTGCGCCTTCCCCGTCTGGCCCTGCCTGCCTCCACCTTCCGCGTGGGCTACAGCGTGATGCCGAACCAGGGGCGGGAGTGGTCCTACTACGATACCATCAGCGACGCGATGGAGCTGACGGTGATCGAAGGGGATTTCTACGGCTCCGGCGAGATCCCGCCGCCAACCCATGGCGTCACCCTCGGCGAAGGTTCCTGGTACGTGGAACCGGCCAGCTGATGCCGGAAAGGATTGGTAGTGGTACGACTGGGTGCCCCCTACAGGGGCCAGCAAACAGGTACGCTCATCTGAAATTCGCTCTAAGCGCTAAGCTCTAAAAACTAAGTACGGCTATCTACTAACTATAGCCGCCAAAGGTGGCGTGCTACGTACGATAATCATTCTCTATCCCCAGCCATGATCGTCGGCTTTACCGCGACATACCGACTCGATGCCACCCGCGCCGCTGCGGCCTCCGGGGCTCTCCAGCGGGCGCTCGGGCATTTTCCATGGCTGGTCCGCAAGACCCTCGCCGTGGGCGAAACCTCTATCGATATCTGGGGACATGGCGATCTCGACTCCTCGGTCCATCGTCTTGCCGATGGCTCCCTGCTGGTGCGCGCCGGACGTCCGGAGCAGGACCCCACCTGGAACGGCGTCGCCGATGCGATGCTGCGGGCCGCCTCGCCGGAGAAGTTCTCCCTGCCGTGGGAGGGGCGCATCCTCCTGCTGAGGGTGAGCGCCGATGGCCGGTCCTGGACCCTCTGGAACGATTGGAACGGCAGCATCCCCCTGTATCATGCGGCGATGGGAGAGGGGCGTCTTGCAAGCACGCTGGAGCCGGTTGCCGTGGCAGCGGGAGGGTACACCGAGAACGATTTCCACGAGGCCGCCGTGGTCTCGCTCCTGCTCAACGGCCACTTCGTGGGCGACTGGACGCTGTTCAGGCAGTTGAAGGTGGTGCGCCCCGATGCGGTTGCCGAGTGGAACGATGCCGGATTCCGCTGGAGCCGCGTCTGGAGCGTGGCCCCGAGCGACCAGCGCTGGCACCATGGCTGGGACGAGCTTGCCGGCGAGATGTACGAGCGGATGCGGGCGCCGATAGCACGCGCGCTCCGCACCTCCGGCCACTGGACCCTTCCACTCTCCGGCGGAGTGGATTCGCGGCTGATAGCGGCCGTCGGGGCCCAGGAAAAGATTCCGATGACCGCCTATACCTACGGCCCGGCCACCTGGAAGGAGACGCTGTACGCCGAGCAGGTGGCCCGCGCCCTGAACCTCCAGTGGAAGCGGGTCGATCTCGGCACCGATTACCTGGCCCGCTACGTGCCGATGTGGGGCGACTGGTTCGGCAGCGCCACCCATTTCCATGGCATGTACCAGATGCCTTTTCTGGAGGCGGTGCGCAACGAGCCCTCTCCCATCGTCACCGGTTTTATCGGCGATCCCCATGGTGGCGCGCAGACTGCCGGCATGGTGCCGGGGGAGAGATCGCTCCTGAAGCGCCTGACCGACAAGTGGCACATGTGGAGCCCGGAGAATCTCCGCGAGGTGTTCCGTCCCGGCATCGACCGCGCGATGGAGGAGATCGAGGCGGAGCTCCGGAGCGATTACGATTCGGTGCCCGGCCCCGCCTACCAGAAGATCTGGATGGTCTTCCAGTGGAGCCATGTCTTCGGCTTCTCCTTCTACCAGCCGATGATGTACGATTACTGGAAGGGGGTAAGCACCCCGTTCGTCGATCGCGAGCTGGCGCGCTTTACCCTCTCGCTTCCGCGTCTGGCCCTGGAAGGGCGCCGTCTTCAGGTGGAGATGTTCAAGAAGCATCTGCCGGAGGTGGCCTCGCTCCCGGTAACCTTCCTCGGCATGCCGTTCAAGCTCTCGAAAGGTTATCTGATGCGCCGGGGCCTTGGCGAGACGCTGCCGCGCTCGTTCCGGCGCGGCCCGCTGCGGGAGTTCAATCCCACGCGTAATACGCTGGAGCAGGATTCCATCCGCCAGGGGGGCAACTCGGCCCTGTGGCCCATCTACGAGGCGGCCGGCCGGCTGGATCGCTGGGTGCGGACCGACCGCGTGATAGCCGCGCACGAGGCAGCCGTCCGTGGCGATCTCCAGGCGGTCAACAGCCTGGAGGCGGTGCAGGCGCTCGCATTACGACTTCTCGATCCCACGGCACGATGAGCAGCTCAGGACATATCGTACTTCTCTCCTCCGGCACCAGCGGTGCCCCGGAATGGACGTTGCTTGCCGCGGGGGATTTCTGCGCGCAGGAGCGTTTCTCCGATGCGGAGGACCCGCATGCCGCCGCCGCGCGCACGTTCGATGGCCGATTGCGCGGGGTGGTGGCCGCCGCCGATCTGGCAATCGTGAATCTGGAGGGGCCGGTTCGTTCCGCCGCCGCTCCGTTGCAGAAGTCGGGGCCGCCGGTGGCGCTCGATCCCGCCTCTCCGGCCGTGCTCCGCGCGCTCGGCTTTGCCGCGGCCTCCCTGGCGAACAATCATATCATGGATTACGGGGCGGAGGGATTGGAGCGCACGCTGGAGAGCTGCCGGGCTGCCGGTCTGGCGACCTGCGGTGCCGGTATGAACCATGCCGATGCAATGGCCCCTCTCGTACGGGAACTTCCCGGAGGGGTGCGCCTGGCGATCTTCTCGTTCTGCGAGCGCGAGTTCGGCGCGGCCGAGCGGAGCGGTCCCGGCTCGGCCTGGATAGGCCATCCCGATGCCGTGGTTGCGGTGGCCGCCGCCGCCGCCCGTGGCGATCTGGTTGTGGTGGCCGCGCATGGCGGCGTCGAGGAGATACCGGTGCCGCCGATGCAGCGGCAGGCGCAGTTGCACGCCTTTATCGATGCCGGGGCCACGCTGGTGATAGGGCATCATCCCCATGTGCCCCAGGGATGGGAGCGCTACGGCGATGGATTCATCCTTCATAGCCTCGGCAATTTCCTCTTCGATTATCCCGCCGGCCTACGCTACCCGAAAACCGAGTGGGGGGTGATGGCGAGGATGCGCTTCAGCGGCCGCGAACTGCTTTCGGTGGAACTTCTTCCGGTGGAGATGAGGGCCGATCGTACGATCTCGATCATGGCCGATGAGCGGCGGCTGCGCGATACGCTGGAGTATCTCCATGCCATCAGCGAGCTGCTTCTGGACCGCGAGCGGTTCCATGCCTACTGGCAGGAGATGGCGCTTCATCTCTGGCAGACCCGGTATCGCCGCTGGCTCCAGCGCTCCAGCGGAGTGGCGGGGGGCGCCGGAAATATCCGCGCGCATCTGAACGGCCTGCTCCGCGGGGTGAAACGGCGTATCGGCCTGGATGCGGCCGCCGCAAAGGCCGGGCTTCCCGATCTCGGCGATCCCCTGATGCTCCTGAACCTGATCCGCAACGAGTCGCACCGCTGGTCCATCGAGACCGCCCTGGCGATTCTGCATGGCGATGAGCGCGATCTGCGCACCCCCGATATCCGGGAGCATGCGCGGGAGCTTCTTACATGGACCGAAGGGTGAGCTGAGCATGCGGATTCTGGTGCTGAACATAGATTATACCGGCTTCCTCGATTCCCTCTACCGGGAGAATCCGGGGCTTGCCGCTCAGCCGTATGCCGGGCAGCTGCGCCTGAGGAATGAAAGCCTGTTCGGGGTCGCCGATTTCTACTCGCGCAATCTGAACGCGCTGGGCCACGAGGCGCTGGAGCTGCATGCCAACAACGAGCCGTTGCAGCGCGCCTGGGCGCGGGAGCATGGCGTGCCGGTGCGGCATGGTTCCGGAAAGCGCTGGCAGGTGCGGATGCGCAGGGGGATCGTGCCCTGGGTCTCCAAGCTCCCCGATACCCGCTGGATGTACGAGATCCTGGCCGCGCAGATCAGGCACTACAAGCCGGATGTGATCCTCAACCAGGTGCTCGATGGCATCAGCACGGCCTTCCTCAGGGAGATGAAGCCGCATACCCGGCTTCTGGTGGGACAGTTCGCCGCGCCGCTGCCGGAGGATGCCGATATGAGCATGTACGATCTGTTCATCTCATCGCTCCCGAACTTCGTGGACCGCTTCCGCGCCGCCGGGATCGCAAGCGAGCTGAATCGGCTGGCGTTCGAGCCGGGCATCCTGGATGCGGTGCCGCCGCAGGAGCGGATCTATCCGGTCTCCTTCATCGGCAGTATCTCCCGGCATCATGATGAACGCGGAAAGCTGATGGAGGGGCTCTGCCGCGAGTTCGATATTCGGATCTTCGGGCAGGGGGTGGAGCGTCTGCCGGAGGGCTCGCCGGTGCGCCAGCATCATGGCGGCCCGGCCTGGGGCAGGGAGATGTACCGGATTCTGGGACGCACCAGGATCGCCCTGAATCATCATATCGCTATCGCCGGGCCGTACGCCAACAATATGCGGCTGTACGAGGCAACCGGCATGGGGGCGATGCTCCTGACCGATTGGAAGGAGAACCTGCACGAGATGTTCGAGCCGGGGCGCGAGGTGGCCGCCTACCGCAGCCACGATGAATGCTTCGAGATGATCCGGCATTATCTGGATCATGAGGATGAACGCCAGGCGATTGCCGCGGCGGGCCAGGAGCGGACGCTCAGGGAACATACCTACCTGAGGCGGATGGAGGAGTTCACCGAGATTGTGGGGAGATATCTGTAACGTATCGGTGCCGGTGCGGTGGTACGGCGGGGGCTGGTGCGATTCTGGTACCGGTGTTTCCGTCCCTCTCCGGCCGCCGGATATCCCCATGGTGCTGCGCGATCATTAATCCCAAGGGAAACCGAGTCCCATGAAGACCGAAACGATCCATAAACTGCTCGCAAAGCTGAACGCACAGCCGGTCCTGATGGATGTGGGTGCCTCCGATGCTCCCCCGGAGATCTGGAACGGCATCGCTCCGCACTCGATCTACGTCGGGTTCGATCCGGATTCGCGCGAGCTGCACGAGGTCTCCGATGGCAGATTCCGCAAGTCGATCATGGTGAACGAGGCGGTGACCGCCGATTCCGGCAGCAAGGAGGTGACGTTCTACTTCACCCATTCCCCCTTCTGCTCCAGCACGCTTCAGCCGGATCTGGGCTCCCTGCGCAACTACATGTTCTCCAATCTCTTCGAGGTGGAGCGGGAGTCGAATGTGCCGGCATCCACGCTGGAGTCGATCATGCGCAAGATCTCCCTTCCGGGGGTGGACTGGCTGAAGGTGGATAGCCAGGGAACCGATCTCAGGATCATCAACAGCCTGGGCCGGGAGCTGCGGAGCCGCCTGCTGGCAATCGATATCGAGCCGGGATTGATCGATGCCTACCAGGGGGAGGATCTCTTCATCGATGCGCATCGCGAGCTGACGCGCGCCGGCTTCTGGCTCTCCGAATGCACTGTGAAGGGGGCCATCCGGATGCGCCGCTCCACCCTGGAGAAGCTGATGACCGGTGATGGAAACGTGACCGAGAAAGGGGTGCGGCACTCCTTCCGGAAATCTCCGGGATGGTGCGAGGCCCGCTACCTCCGCTCGCTCGAATCGATGGCGGGGGAGGAGTACACCCCCAGGGAGTACGTGCTCCTCTGGATCTTCGCCCTGATCGACAACCAGCTCGGCTTTGCGCTCGATCTGGAATTGGAATATGAAAAACGCTTCGGCCGCGACGAGCTGCTGGCGACGATGAAAACCGAGAGCGGCGCCCAGTTGAGGCATCGCCTGAGCGCCATCCGGTGGCAGAGCGCCAAATCGCTCCCCCGCCGCATCCTCCGCAAACTGAAGGTGCTCTCCTGAGGCAGTGGCCCGTGCCCGGCGGCCGTGGCCGCGATGCCGCGGATTGCTCCAACGGGCCAGCGCCTGATGGCTGCCCTTCGGTATCCGCTTGACTCTGAAATCCTTCCCTGCTCCGGCCTTTTGAAGATTTATGAAAACCATTCTGAAACGGATAGGGCGCAAGCTGGGGATACTCCCGGCGGCGCAGGGCTCTTCCACCGCCTACGAGGTGATCGACCGCCAGGCCGCCGATGACGCCGGGCTGGATGGATGGTGGGACCAGTCGGTGGCCGAGCGCCAGGATGCCGCCTACAAGCGGCTGCTGGATGAGATGTACGCCGGGCGCCTCCGCGTGGATTTCACCGTGGCCGCCGATGCCGTGCGTGCCACCGGACTGGAGCGCCCCTCGCTTCTGGAGGTGGGATGCGGCAGCGGATATTACAACGAGGTGTTCGCGCATCTGCTGGGAGCGCCCCTGCAGTACAGCGGGCTGGATTACTCCGGGGCGATGATCGATGTGGCGCGGCGGCGCTACCCTGCGGTCCCGTTTGTGGTGGGCTCCGCTACGGAGCTTCCCTTCCCGGATGCCTCGTTCGATATCGTGATGAACGGCGTGGCCCTGATGCATATCCCCGACTATGTAAAGGCGATCGCCGAGAGCCGCCGCGTGGCGCGCCAGTGGTGCATCTACCATACGGTCCCGGTGCACCGGAACCGCCCTACCACGTTTCTGCGGAAGCAGGCCTACGGCCGGCCGACCGTGGAGATCTCCTTCAACGAGTCGGAGCTGCGCGAGCGCTTCGCCGGGGCAGGGCTCGAAGTAAGAGAGGTGTTCGAGAGCGTTTCATATGATCTGGTGGCTGTTCTGGGAGAGCCCACGGTAACCAAAACTTTTGTGTGCGAGGTACTAGCCTGATGCGTTTGGTAAATCTTGGATGCGGCAATCATTATCATCCCGACTGGATCAATATCGATATCGCTCCGGCAGGACCGGAGGTTATCGCGCACGATCTCAGCAAGGGGATTCCGCTGGAGAGCGATAGCTGCGACGCCGCCTATCACTCGCATGTGCTGGAGCATATCCGGCGCGCCGAGGCACTCCAGTTCACGAAGGAATGTTATCGCGTGCTGAAGCCGGGAGGGGTGCTCCGTATCGTGGTGCCCGATCTGGAACGGATCTGCCGGCTCTATGTAGAGAAACTGGACGGCGCCCTGGCCGGCGATAAGGATGCCGGGCATGATTACAACTGGATCATGCTGGAGATGTACGACCAGACCGTGCGCGAGAAGAGCGGCGGGGCGATGAGCGCCTATCTCCGTACCAGCCCCCTCCCGAACAAGGAGTTCATCTACGAACGGATCGGCTCGTTCGGCAAGAGGATGGTGGAGTCGATGAACGCCGAGAAGCAGCCTGCACCCGCCGGCGCAAAGGCCGCCACGAGGCCCGCCGGCGACCGGCGCCGCGCGGCGCTGCGCAAGATGCGGGGGATGTTCCTGAAGGCGCTTCTCAGCAAGGAGGAGCAGCAGGCGATGGATATCGGGAAGCTTCGCCTGAGCGGCGAGCTGCACCAGTGGATGTACGACCGCTATTCCCTTGCGCGGCTGATGATGGATGTGGGATTTGTGCAGCCCACGGTGCAGACGGCCACCGAAAGCCTGATCCGGGGCTGGAAGGAATTCCATCTGGATACCCTCCCGGACGGCAGCGTGATAAAGCCGGATTCCCTCTTCATGGAAGCGGTCAAGCCGGGTCGCTCCTGAGTATCTGCCGGAACGCTTTCTCCGGAATCCGTACAGGTCCCGTTCCGGACAAGCCCTCCCGGCAGGATGATTCCTCCCTTATAACCATACCGGATAAGCAGTGCGTTCATCGCTGTTGACCACATACAAGAAGGGGCTGCAGAAGCTCCTCGATACCGGGTTGATCCCCCGGTTCCGGTTCCTCCGCTCGTTGAACCGTATGATTATCTCCCGGCTCACGCCGAACCGCGCCGAGATCATGGGACATGTCATGTACCTCGATCCGGTCGATTCGCTCCACATCACCAAGAACAACGGGGTGTACGAGCCGCTGGAGACCAGCGTGGTGCAGGCGAATGTGAAGCCCGGCGATGTGGTGGTGGATGCCGGCGCGAACATCGGCTACTACACGCTTCTGCTGGCCCGCCTTGTAGGACCCCAGGGAAAGGTGATCGCCATCGAGCCCGATCCCGATAACTTCGCACTCCTGAAGAAGAACGTGGAGGCCAATGGTTACCGGAACGTGACCCTGATCCAGAAGGCGATCAGCGACGGCGCCGGCAAGGTGAAGCTCTATCGCTCCATCAGAAGCACCGCCCAGCACAGCCTTGCCGCCTCCGGCGAGAACGATCCGTATGTGGAGGTGGATCTGGGGCGCCTGGACGACCTGGTCCCCGATTCGATAGACTTCATGAAGATCGATGTGGAGGGGGCAGAGGTGGGGGCCATGAACGGTGCCCGCGAACTCTTCGCGCGCAGCCCGCGCCTGAAGATCATGACCGAGTTCAACCCGCGCGCGCTGGATGATTTCGGCGTTCGCCCCGAGGACTATCTTCAGGTGCTCTCCGGCTACGGGTTCCGTTTCAGCAACATCAACAAGAAAACCGGCCAGGTGCACCCGGCCACGATCGAGCAGATCAACGCGGCGTGCAATCTGGGCAATGGGTCGTATACCAATCTGCTGTGCGAGAAAGAGTCGTAGTATGTTCTCTTGGCGAGCCTGTCCGTGGTCAGTAGTCCGTCGCCGTTATCGGCGGCACGTCTTCGCCAATCCGATTCCTCCAACGGAATGGCCGTAGCAGGAGCGCCCTTTCCGGCGTAACAGCAACTGACAGCGGGCGCAGCCCGCGTACGGACTACTGA
This sequence comes from Candidatus Kapaibacteriota bacterium, assembly GCA_048594725.1. GTDB lineage: Bacteria > Bacteroidota > Ignavibacteria > OLB7 > OLB7 > JAFDZV01. The sequence continues at coordinate 32,261 of JBMDXA010000250.1, read as the reverse complement.
CCGTTCCCTGATGGCTCTTCAAACTATATCAAGCACTAAGCTCCAGGCTTTTCTTCCATGTGGACCGATCGCTTCAACAACAGCAAAGTTCTGATAACCGGGGGGCTCGGCTTCATCGGCTCGAACCTGGCCGGGCGGCTGGTCGATCTGGGCGCCGATGTCCTGCTGGTCGATAGCCTGATCCCGGAGTACGGCGGCAACCCGTTCAATATCGACGCCATCCGCGACCGCGTGGAGGTGAACATCTCCGATGTGCGCGATGCCCATAGCATGCGCTATCTGGTGCAGGGACGGGATTATCTTTTCAATCTCGCCGGCCAGACCAGCCATATGGATTCGATGAGCGATCCGTATACCGATCTGGAGATCAACTGCCGCGCGCAGCTCTCGATCCTGGAGACCTGCCGCAACTACAATCCGGATGTGAAGCTGGTATTCGCCAGCACCCGCCAGATCTACGGCAAGCCCGATTATCTCCCGGTGGATGAGTCCCATATCCTCCGCCCGGTGGATGTCAACGGCATCAACAAGATGGCCGGGGAGTGGTACCACATCCTCTACAACAACGTCTACGGCATCCGCTCCTGCGCCCTGCGCCTTACCAATACGTACGGCCCGCGCATGCGCGTCAAGGATGCGCGCCAGACCTTCCTCGGCATCTGGGTGAAGCTGCTGGTGGAGGAGAAACCGTTCGAGGTGTGGGATGGCGGCCAGCTTCGCGATTTCACCTATGTGGATGATGCGGTGGATGCCATGCTGATGGCCGCCGCCTCCGATGATGCCAACGGCTCCGCCTTCAATCTGGGGGGCGAGCGCGCCATCGACCTGAAGGAGCTTGCCCGGCTGATGGTGGAGGCCAACGGCGGCAGCGGAGAGTATACCGTCCGCACCTTCCCGGCCGACCGGAAGCGGATCGATATCGGCGACTACTATGCCGACTTCAACCGGATCAGGGAGTCGCTCGGGTGGGAGCCTCGCGTGCACCTCCCGGAAGGGCTCGCCCGCACCATCCGGTATTATCGCGATCACTTGCAGCACTATCTCTAGGAGCGTGGGTTTTATGTCTCTCTCGATTCCACAGACCGATCCGAAGGCGAACTATCTGGCGCACCGCGATGAGATCGACGCGGCCGTGGCGCGCGTGCTGGAGAGCGGCTGGTATATCCTGGGCGCGGAGGTAACCGCGTTCGAGCAGGAGTTCGCCGCCTATATCGGCGCGGCCGAGTCGATAGCCGTTGCCAACGGCACCGATGCCATCCATGTGGCGCTCCGCGCGTGCGGGATAGGGCCCGGCGATGGGGTGATTACCGTCTCGCATACGGCCGTTGCTACCGTCGCCGCCATCGAGCTTGCCGGGGCCACCCCGGTGCTGGTGGATGTCGATCCGGAGACCTGCACGATCGATCCGGCGAAGATCCGCGAGGCGATCGAAACCTACAGGAACGGGAGCGTCCGCATCCGTGCGGTCATCCCGGTGCATCTGTACGGTCATCCGGCCGATATGGCGGCCATCATGGAGATCGCCCGCGCCGAGGGGCTCCGCGTGATAGAGGATTGCGCGCAGTCGCACGGCGCTGCCATCGGCGGTCGCAAGACCGGAACCTGGGGCGATATCGCCGCGTTCAGCTTCTACCCCACCAAGAATCTCGGCGCGCTGGGTGATGGCGGCGGCATCGTCACGAGCGATCCCGCCCTGGCCTCGGCAGCCCGCCTGGTGCGGGAGTACGGCTGGAAGGAGCGCTACATCAGCGCCATCCCCGGCATGAACTCCCGCCTCGATGAGCTGCATGCCGCGCCGCTGCGGGTGAAGCTCCGCCATCTGGATGCCGACAACGACCGCCGCCGCCGTATCGCCGCCGCCTACGATGCGGCGCTCGCCGGAACCGGCCTGGGCCTGCCGGCACTCCGCCCGGACTGCACTCATGCCTATCATCAGTATGTGATCCGTACCCCGCGCCGCGATGAGCTTCGCGCGCATCTGCGCGAGCTTGGTATCGGCACGCTGGTGCATTATCCCGCCCCGGTGCATATGCAGGCCGCCTATCTGGACCGCGTGCCGGTTCCGGGGGGCATGGCCGTTACCGAGCGGCTGGCCGGGGAGATCCTGAGCCTGCCGATCTATCCGGAGCTTCGCGCCGACCAGGTTGACAGGGTGATCGAGGGGATCACCGCATGGGCCGCGCAGGCCGAAGTGGCGGGGAGCTGATCCCGGTGTACCATTTCTCGACATATTTCGATCAGAACTACATGCTGCGCGGGCTGGCGCTTCACCGCTCGCTCCGCCGCCATGCAGGGGCGTTCCGCCTGTATGTGCTCTGCCTGGACGAGGTGGCCCACCAGACGCTGACGCGCATGGCGATCCCGGAGATAGTGCCGATTGCGCTCCAGGAACTGGAGGCTGCCGATCCCGCGCTCCTGGCCGCCAAGGCCACGCGCAGCAGAGTGGAATATTATTTCACCTGCACCGCGGCCCTGCAGTGCTTCCTCCTGGAGCGCTACCCGGAGATCGATGTGATCTCCTACATGGATTCCGATCTCTATTTCTACAGCGATCCCGCACCCATCTTCGATGAGATGCGCGATGGCTCGGTGCTCATCATCGGGCATCGCTTCCCGGAGCATCTGAAGCATCTGGAGATATTCGGCAGATACAATGTGGGGCTCCTGGCCTTCCGCAACGATGCCGACGGGCGTACCTGCCTGGAGTGGTGGCGCGAGCGTTGCATCGAATGGTGCTACGACAAGCTGGAGGATGGGAAGTTCGGCGACCAGAAATATCTGGACGACTGGACCACCCGGTTCAACGGGGTGGTGGAACTGCGCTACAAGGGGGCGAACGTGGCCCCCTGGAACCTGGCCGGTTTCAAGGTGCGCGAGCGCGACGGCCAGGTGATGATCGACGAGGACCCGCTTATCTTCTATCACTTCCACAAGATGAAGATGGTGAGCCCCAACCTGTTCGACAGCGGCCTCACCGATCCGAAGGCGGAGCTGAACGCCGCGGTGCGCAACGGGATCTTTGCTCCGTATCTTCGCCAGCTTCGCGAGCTGATGCAGGAGACCGGAACCAGCAACGTCAGCACGATCAGGCGCGGCGCGAACATGAGCCTGATGGCGCGGCTCCGGCTGATGATCGATCACAAGATGCTGATGACGATAGGGCCGATAACGGCCGGCATCTACCTTCAGCCACTGGTGCGCCCCCTGATTCGTCTCAAGGGGGCCGTTGCACGAATTTTCTAGAACCGGCGCGTTTCCCGGATGGGAGCGCGCCAATGATGATGAGACCTATGAACGATGAATTGCTGGCGATGCAATGCCCGACCCTGAGCGAGCTTCCTCCTCCTCCGCCCGGCAGAACCGGGTGGCCCTGGACCGAGGAGAGCCCGCAGGCGCCGGAACGTATGCCCGACGGCCGCGAGTGGCCGCTGGTGACCGTGGTGACCCCCTCGTACAATCAGGGACGGTTCATCGAGGAGACCATCCGCTCGATCCTCCTTCAGGGCTATCCGAACCTGGAGTATATCATCATCGACGGCGGCAGCAGCGATGAGACGCTGGAGGTGATCCGCAAGTACGAGCCCTGGATCTCCTTCTGGGTCTCGGAAAAGGATAACGGCCAGTCCGATGCCATCAACAAGGGGTTCCGCCGCGCCCATGGCGATATCATCGCCTGGCTCAACTCCGACGATACCTATCTGGCCGAAGGCATCCAGCATGCGGCCCGCGCCTTCGCCGACGATCCCCAGACCGCGATGATCTACGGCGGCTGCAATATCGTCGATGAGGATGGGCGCCTGAACACGCTCTACCCCTCGCGCGAGTTCGATCTGAAGATCCTGGTCACCGCGTGGAATTTCATCCCGCAGCCGGCCACCTTCTTCCGCCGCGATATCTATCAGGCAGTGGGGGAGGTGGATGTGGACCTGCATTATTCCATGGATCGAGATCTCTGGATCAGGCTGGGACAGCAGTTCAAGGCCAGGCGTATCCACCCGGTGATCGCCACGATCCGCTATTACGACGAGTGCAAGACCAAGGCGATCTCCCGCGACGGCCGCAAGGAGCGCCTGATGATCTGCCGCAAATACGGCGGCTCCATCTTCTCCCGCGTCTACCGCCAGTTCATCTGGGACGAGATCCGCACCCGCACGGCCTTCCTTCGCGGAAAAGAGGAGTGAGACGATTTACGATGTATGATTGACGATCGACGAGGGGAGCCAACATTATTGTCGGCTTTCCCCTGAATCGTCGATCGTACATGGGCTGGGTTGACCGAAAATCCAAAATCGCAAATCGAAAATTCCCCGATAATCCCCTGATGATCGATCTCAAATACATCTATTTCTCTCCGGCCGATATTCAGGTGCCTCGTGTGGATCGCCAGGGGGTGGTGCATTTCTGCGAGGCGCTCTATCGCATCGGCGTCGATATCGAGCTGGTGACGCTCGGCATCACGCTGCTGGAGAGCGAGGTGAAGGCCGATCATCCGCTCGATCTGTATCGCATCCGCCAGCATTTTCCGGTGCGCACCATCCCCACCGGCATCCATCAGCGCAACCAGGACAGCCCGCGCACCGGCGTAACACGGCTCTGGGTGGATACCATCGAGGCAATCAGGGATATCCGCCGGCAGCCGCGCGATCGCTGGCTTCTCTTCTTCATGAAGAACTACGGTCCGGCGATGACCTGCCTGATCCTGCGCGCGCTCACCCGGAAGAAGGTGCTGGTGATGTTCGAATCGCACACGGTGCCGAAACGCAGCATCCAGCGCTTCGTCCTGAAACGGCTGGACGGCATCATCGCCAATTCGATAGCGCTCGGGGATGATCTTGTGCGGGACCACGGCGTGCCACGCGAGAAAGTGCTCGGCATCCATCAGGGGATCGACCTGGAGCTGATCGAGGAGAACCGCATCTCCAGGGAGGAGGCGCGAGCCAGGCTGGGGCTGCCGCAGGAGAAGAAACTGGTGGTGTATACCGGCAAGATCTACCACGGCTACAAGGAGGTGGATTCCATCCTGGAGGCGGCCGCGCGGATGAAGGAGCGCACCGATGTGGAGTTCGTGATGGTGGGCGGGCGCGCCGATCACGTGGAGAACTACCGCAAGCAGATCCAGCGCGATGGCCTCGCCAACGTGCGCTTCACCGGGTTCGTGCCGGTTACCGAGGTGCAGGATTATCTCTCCGCCGCCGATGTGCTGGTGATGTATTATCCCACTGGCATCGAGTTGAACAAATATCGCTCGCCGGGGAAACTCTTCGAATATATGGCGTCCGGCAGGCCGATCGTGGCCGCCGATTTTCCGGTGCTGCACGAGATCCTCGGCGAAAATCCTCCCGCTGTCTTCACCCCGCCCGATAATCCTCCGGAGCTTGCGCGCGCGCTGGAGGATGTGCTCTTCCATCGCGAAGGAGTGGAGGAGATGACCACGCGTGCGCTGGAACGGGTGCGCCAGTATTCCTGGATCGTGCGCGCCCGCAACATCATGGACTATATCACGACGCGTGCACGGGCGCGGGAGAAGTAGATGAGCGTAACCATGGACCACGCGGCCGGAGCGCCGGGGCCTATCCTGCACGTGCTCTGGAACATGGAGATCGGAGGTGCCGAGCGCGCCCTCTTCCAGTTCGTTCGCGAGCAGCGCTCGCGCGGCCTTCATGCCGATGTGCTGCTGGGAAGCCACGCCGGGTTGTATGGCGAGCGGACACGCGAGCTGGGCGCTAAGGTGTACGAGCTGGGGATGAGCGGCCCGTTCGATTTCGCGAAGGGAAATGCGGCGCGCGGCATTATGGGTGACTACGCGATCATGCATTTCCATAGCGCGGAGCTGGGGCTGATGCGCATCGCTTCCGGGAAGCCCCATCCGAAACTTTTCTACACGCATCGCGCGGGGATGTTCTCCTACGATCTCAAGCGCCTGCTCCGCTACAAGCTTACCGGCCGCTATCTGCGGCGCCATTTCTCCGGCATCTCCGGCAATACCGGCCAGGCCTGCGATGCCGCCTCGAAGCTCTTCGGCATACCCCGCTCCCGGATACGGGTTACCTACAACGGCATCGACTTCTCGCTGCTGGCTCCCACGCGTTCGCGCGGGGAGATGCTTCGTGAGCTGAACGACGATCGCGGTGATGTTATCAGGATCGGCACCAGCGCCAACCTCCGCCGCCTGAAGCGGATCGATCTGCTGATCGATGCCGTGGCGCGGCTGGGCAGCCGGCCGGTGCACTGCTACGTGCTGGGCGATGGGCCGGCGCGCGCGGAACTGGAGGAGCGGGCCAGGGCTCTCGGGGTTGCCTCCCGCGTGACCTTCACCGGCAAGGTGGAGCGCATGGGGGATTATCTCCAGCTCTTCGACATCTTCGTGCTCCCCTCCGGGCCGGAGGAATCGTTCGGCAACTCGGCGGTGGAGGCGATGGGCGTCGGCATCCCAACGATCGTCTTCGCCGATGGCGGCGGCCTGGTGGAGCATGTGGACGACGGCCTGACCGGTTATCTGGTCCGCGATGTGCCGGAACTGGTATCCCGTCTGGATCTGCTCGCCTCCGATCCGGAACTCCGCCGCAGGATAGGCGATGCGGCCCGCCAGGAGATGCTGGATCGCTACAGCCCAGCCAGAATGGTGGAGCGCTACAGTGCGCTGTATGAAGGGTAGTTGGTAGTCTTTAGTGCTTAGAGCTTAGTATGTAGGGCTTAGAAAAGGGAAGGAAAGAGAGTCGTATCGGTGAAACACCTTTCCAATCTAAGAACTACAGCCGCCATAGGCGGCGTCCTAAGAACTAAGCACCACACACAAAATCGAAAATTCCATGTGCGGCATTCTCGGGATGATGAGCTTCAATACGGCCTCCCCTCCTCTGACGGAGGAGCTGGTCCGCCATGCGCTCGGGGAGATCGCACATCGCGGGCCTGACGATCAGGGGGAGTGGTGGAGCCCGGACGGATCGGTATTTCTGGGGCATCGCCGTCTCAGCATCATCGATCTCTCGCCGGCCGGCCATCAGCCGATGACCAACGAGGATGGCAGCGTCTGGATCATCTACAACGGCGAGGTCTACAACTTCCAGGAGCTTCACGACGATCTTGCCGCCCGCGGCCACACCTTCCGTTCCCGCACCGATACCGAGGTGATCGTGCATGGCTACGAGGAGTACGGTGCCGCGTTCGTGGAGAAGCTGCGGGGGATGTTCGCCTTTGCCCTCTACGATGTCCGGCAGGGTACTCTCCTGCTGGCGCGCGACCGGGTCGGGATCAAGCCGCTGTATTACACTCGCGCCGATGATCGCCTGATCTTCGGCTCGGAGATCCGCCCTCTGTTCGAGTTCCCCGGCGTGGAGCGCGCCCTGAACGGCGATGCGTTCCGGGAATATCTGGCGTTCGGCAAGGTGTACGCCCCCAACACCATGTTCCAGGGGATCTACAAGTTCCCGGCCGGACATTACGCCGTCGTCACTGGCGACGGCCGCATGGACCTGCGGCGCTACTGGTCTCCCTACCAGCGCAGGCTGGAGCTGCCGGCCGGAGCCGGCGAACGCTATTATACCGGGCGCCTGCTGGAACTGCTGGAGAAGTCGGTGGAGCTGCGCATGGTGAGCGATGTGCCGGTGGGGGTGTTCCTGAGCGGCGGCGTGGATTCCACCGCCAATGTGGCGCTGATGAGCAGGATCGCCGGCAGCGGCGTGCATACCTTTACCGCCGGCTTCAAGGGGCAGGCCTCGTTCGATGAGCGTCCCGTTGCGCGCGAGGCCGCCGAATACTACAAGACCCGTCACGACGAGGTGGAGATCACCGAGGCCGATCTGATCGACGCGCTGCCGAAGCTCTCGTATTATCTGGACGAGCCGGTGGCCGATCCCACCGTGATACCCATTTTCTTCCTCTCGAAGCTGGCGCGCGAAAAGAACGCCATCGTGATTCTCAACGGCGACGGCGGCGACGAGCTGTTCTGCGGCTATCGAAAATATATGCGCTTCCTTCAGATGGCCCCCTACTGGAAGGCCCTGAACGGCCTGCCGGTCTGGGCCCGCTCGGTGGTGGCACGGGCCGGGGCTCTGGCCGGAGCCCGGGGAACCGTCGCCGATCTGCTGGACCGCGCCGCGCGCGATGTGGAGATGTACGTGGGTTCCACCGGCGCGCTGAAGGGAACCCCCGCGTTCGAGGAGATCGTGGGGGGGGCCGGCAATGGAAAGATCTACGACGCGGTGCGCCAGGGGCACGGCGATTTCGAGCGCGAGCGCCTCAGCAGCGACTACGGCGAATGGCTCTCCTACTGGGGCATCCGTTCGGAGGTGGAACATGTCTTCCTGTATCGCGCCGACCGGATGGGGATGGCAAATTCGATCGAGATCCGCGTGCCGTTCCTGGATCATCATCTGGTGGAGTTCGCCATGCAGATGCCGCAGGAGCTGAAATACCGGAACGGCGAGACGAAGTATATTCTGAAAAAGGCTCTGGAGGGGATCGTCCCCGATAAATTCCTCTATAGAAAAAAGCAGGGGTTCTGCGTGCCGCTGCGGGAATGGAGCGGCGAGATGATGGAATCGAAGATCCGCCAGACCCTCCCGCGCATCCAGCGCGAATGGGGGGTGGTGAGCGAGCCGTTCGTGGAGTCCGTGCTGGAGCGGCTGCGCAACGGCGCGCAGACCGATTCCGATGGCGCGCTGGCCTGGATGTTCTATAATCTTTCGGTCTGGTATGAACGGTGGTTTGACTGAGAAGAGGTTGGTATGAAGTGCCGGGGGTGATTGCAGCGCCACAAATGTAGTGGTCCGTGGTCAGTAGTCCGTTGCATCGAAACTGCACATTATACAGCCGATCGCAACGGCGACTGACCACTGACAGCGGGCGCAGCCCGCGCACGGACTACGCCTGTGCAGCTCCTGTTATAGCATACAGATAAGTATCCACGACTGATGACTTTCCGGATTACGCTGCTACGATGAACAACTTCATTCTCGGCTTCATATTTACCGTTCTCACCGCGCGTTTCTTCACCGAGACGATTTCGGTACTTCCCAAGGGGCTCGATCTTATCGATCTTCTGGTGATACCGTTGATACTGCTGCTGGCGGTGGGCGCCAAGCAGCCGCACGGTATCGATATGAACCTCCACCGGCGTTTGCTTCATCTGTCGGTAGCGTATTTTTTTCTCTGCCTTCTCTCTGCCGCCGTCAATTTCGACAGGGTGCATTTCGGTCCGTTTCTCCTCTTCGTCTTCGGTATTCTGGAGGGGCCCATCCTCTATCTGGGGATGAACAAGCTGATTTCCGATAAAAGGAAATTCGGCAATCAGGTGGCGAAATTCATCAACGTGATTCTCATCATCCAGGTGCTGGTGGTGGTATTCATCAATTATCCGTTGCTGATAACCACCGGAAATCCGGATAAGATGTCCGGAACCTTCGGCAATAATTCCTACCAGTTCACCGCGCTCCTCATCATCATCGGCGGGTTTCTGATCGGGCGGCAGTTCGCCAATCCCCGTTCGATGTGGTATGCCGTGGGGGTGCAGTTCTTCGTGATCCTCACCTTCCTGCTGCTTCAGTATCGCACGGCGGTCCCCGCGTTCTTCCTTTCCTATGCCGTCCTGGTGACGGTGCTGTATGGCGGGCGGTTCATGAAGATGCTGGTGATCGCCATTCCCATCGGTTTCTTCGTCTTCATCGGGTTCCGGCAGATCAGCCGCTCGAGCCTCGATCTGAAGTACGAGGATCTGATAACGCTCTCGCAGGATTTATCGGTCATCATGGAATACGGCAAGTTCCAGTCGTATTCCAACACGGTGATGATGTTCGCGGAGAACCCGGCGGCCATCCTCTTCGGCACCGGGCCGGGCACCTATGTAAGCCGCGCCAATTATACCTTCACGATGGAGTTGCAGGTGCAGGGGAAGGGGGTGGGCCCGATCATCACCAGGATCTTCGGCGACCAGGATTACGCCTCCGATGTCTACACCCGCTATATCGTTCCGCTGTATTCGATGGAGTCGCTGTTCGGGAGCGTGCAGATCAATAATCCCAACTCCAGCTTTCTGGCGGTGATGGCCGAGACCGGGCTTGTGGGGCTGTTCCTGATGGGAAGCATCTATGCCACGGTGGTGATAAGCAGCCGCCGGTACCTCGGGTATGCCATCGCCCGGCGCGATCCCGTGCTGCTCCCGCTGGCCTCGGCGCTCTTTATCGGCACGGTCTATCTCTGCCTGATCTCCCCGCTTGATAATTATCTGGAGATCTCCCGCGTTACCCTTCCGATCTGGCTTCTGTTCTGGACCGTCAGCACGTTCGTGCGGCAGAAGCGGGCGGAGGAGGAGCAGATGCTCTATATGTCGATGCTCAGGCAGCAGGAGGAGGAGGAGGCGCAGTACCAGCTCGGCGGGGAGGAGGAGCCTGATCCGTACCCCGGACTTCCTCCCGGCGCCCGGCCCGGATTACCGCGGTAACCCTCGTGGCGCGCATCCTCCATATCACCAACCTTCCCACCCCCTACCGTCTGCCGCTGTACAGGGCGATGGGGGAACTGTTGCGGGAGCGGGGTGATGAGCTTCATCTGTTTTTCCTGGGATATTCCCGGAGCGTCAGGGAGTGGAGGATCGGCCCCAGCGATCTGGCCGGCATCAGCTATACCGCCGGGATGAACGGGCGGCCGCTGCGCGGAGCGATCGCCGCCATCCGGAGGCTGCGTCCGCGGTCGGTGATCCTCTCGTGGTCGATGGATCATGTGGCGCTGGCCCTGCTGCTGTACTGCCGCCTGCGCGGAATCCCCTGCCATGTGGTCTCCGGCGAGACCCCCCGTTCCGCTGCGGGAAATCCCTGGCCGCTGCTGCGGCGGATCTTCCGGCAGCCCTTCTTCCGCCTGGCTTCCGGGTTTATAACCTACGGGGTTCGCTCCACCCGCTATCTGCTGGATGCCGGTGTGCCGCCGGGGCGGATAACTACCGGGGTCAACGTCCCGGATACCTCCTATTTCAGCGGGCGGGTGGCGGCGCTTCGCGCCGCCGGCGATGCCGGACGCCAGCGGGACCGCTACCGGAATGCAGCGGGGGAGCCGTTCTCCTGCCATCTTTTATTCGTGGGATATTTCCTCCCGGAAAAAGGGATTCTCCAGATGCTCCGGGCGCTTCATCTGCTGCGCCGCGAGGATATCCTGCTGCATATCGTCGGCTCCGGAGAGCAGGAGGGAGCGGTGCGCGAGGAGATACGGGCGCTTGGCCTAGAGCGGTGCGTGGTGATGCACGGCTACAGGCAGCAGACGGAATTGCCGCTCTATTATGCGCTCGCCGATATTCTGCTGTTCCCCTCGCTGGAGGAGGTGTTCGGTCTGGTGATGGCCGAGGGGGCCGCCGCCGGGCTCCCGGTTGTCGCGTCGGAGAATGCCGGGGGGACGCCGGAAGTGGTGCGCGACGGCGTCAACGGCATCGTGATCGATCCGTGCGATACGAGCGCCTTTGCCGCCGCCATCGCCCGTCTGGCCGATGATCCCGCATTGCGCGCCCGCATGGGAGCCGCCTCCGGCCGCCATGCCGCAGCGTGTCTCACGATGGAGCGGAGCGCGCGGGCCTATGTGGAGAGACTCGGCGGTACAGAGCCGATGGTTATCAGATAATAATTCGATGATGCAAAGCGGGGGACGGTGAAAAGATGCCGCCTGCCATCAGCCCCGTTCTTCCCTGGCCTATCCTGGGATTCCGGGATTGTTCTCCTCAATCGAATCTCAAAAAACGTCAATCGCATATCGGATGATCCTTCATATCACCAATATCCCCACGCCCTACCGGCTGCCGTATTACCGTACGGTGAACCGGAAACTGGAATCGGCGGGAATCGATTTTCATGTCTTTTTTCTGGGACAGGGAAAACGCCCGCGCGAGTGGAAGATCGGCGAGGATGATCTGAAGGGAATTCCCCACACGCTCAACCAGGGGGGGCTTGCGGCCGCCTACGGTAATATCGTGGGGGCCATCAGGCGAATGCGCCCGGCGCTGGTGGTGCTGGCCTGGGCGATGGACCCGCTCGCGCTTCGGGTACTGATGTATTGCCGGCTCCGGAAGATACCGTGCATGCTCTTTACCGGGGAGACGGTGGGCACGGCGGCCGGGCGCAGCTACGCGGCGGTGCGGGCTCTTTCGCGCAAGCCCTTCTTCATCCTGGCCGACCGGTTCATCACCTACGGCACGCGCTCCACCGAGTATCTGCTCGCCAATGGTGTCCCCCGGGATCGCATCACCACGGGACTGAACGTGGTGGATACCGAGAAGTTCAGGCTGAACGTGGAGGATCTGCGCGCCTCGGGAGCCGCGCAGCAGGAGCGGGAGCGCTACCGGATGGCCGATGGAAGCCCCTTCGCCTGCCACCTGCTGATGGTCAATTACATGATCCCCGGAAAGGGGATCAGCTCCACGCTCCGCGCGCTGAAGAGTCTGGGCCGCTCCGATATCGCCCTGCATATCGTCGGTTCCGGGCCTCGCGAGGAGGCGCATCGCGCGATGGTGGAGGCCGAGGGGATGGGGAGCTACGTCTTCTTCCACGGGTACCGCCAGACCTCCGAGCTGTTCATCTTCTATGCCCTGGCCGATCTGTTCCTGTTCCCCTCATCGATCGATGTGTTCGGCCTGGTGATGGTGGAGGCCGCCGCCGCGAGCCTTCCGGTGATAGCCTCCCCGCACTCCGGCGGCACCGCCGATGTGATAGAGCAGGGGAGCAACGGCCTGATCGTGGACCCGCATGCCACCGGCGAGTACGCCCGCGCCATCGCCTCGCTGGCCGATGATCCCGAACGGCGGCGGCGGATGGGGGAGGCCGGCCGCGCCCGGTCGATCCACTTTTTGACATTGGAGGAGAGCGCCGAACGATACTACCGTGCTATCTTGGGGGCTGTACGTCTCGGTATGGCAGGTCCAACCGGATAACTCCCCGACGCCTCGCACGGAGATTTCCCGAGGCTCCGCCAGAAGATTCCCCAGCCAGGTTGCACCTACATCATGAGCAACGCAGACTCCCCGAAACCGGCTCGCAGGCCGCGTCTTCTCATCATCGGACCCCTTCCCCCTCCGTATATAGGGCCGGCGGTGGCTACCGAGCGGCTGATGGCCTCCCCGATCATGCACGGCAGCTTCCAGATGGATCTTCTGAACACCGGTGATCCCGGCGGGGAGGACGACATCGGAGAGTTCAGCATGCATAATGTGAAGGAGGCGCTCCGGCAGGCGGCGGGATATTTCAAGCGGCTCCTGAGCAATCGTCCCGATGTCATCTATATATCGATAGCACGCGGCTTCTGGGGCTTCCTCCGCGATGCGGTCTTCCTGGTGCCGGCAAGGATGTTCGGCGTCCGCTCGGTGATCCATCTGCGCGCCGGGCACTTCGATCTGATCCACGATTGCGGTGCCAAGGGGCGGCTGCTGGCGAAGATCGGCCTGGCATGCACCACCTATGCGGTGGTGCTCGGGGAGACCGTGCGGGATATCTTCGGGGATTACATCGGGCAGGACCGGGTACGGGTGGTACCCAACGGCCTCGATCTCGGGGCGTGGCCCCGTCCGGAGCCTTCCGGCGCCCAGAAGAGCGGGGGGCTTCATCTGGTCTATCTTGCCAATCTCTTTTCCGACAAGGGGGCGCATATCCTCCTTCAGGCCCTCCCCCGTATCACCGGGCGCTATCCGGATCTGATGGTGTCGTTCGCCGGGGCCTGGCTGAATGCCGGCTACCGCGAGCAGTGCATGGAGCTTGTGCGCGCCAACGGTCTTGAACGGAATGTCCGGTTCGTGGGGGTGGTGCGCGGCGAGGAGAAACGGGATCTCCTCCTGTCGGCCGATATCAGCGTCTTCGCTCCCATCAAACCGGAGGGCCTTCCCTGGGTGGTGCTGGAGGCGATGGCCTGCGCCAAGCCGGTGGTGGGTACGCCGCAGGGGACGATGAAGGAGGTGATCGTCCATGGCGAGACCGGCTATCTGGTGCCGCCGGCTGACCCCGATGCCCTGGCCGAAACGCTCCTCGGTCTGGCCGGTGACCCTGAACTGCGCCGCCGCATGGGAGCCAGCGGCCGCCAGCGGATCGAAGCGGTCTACTCGGAAACCGAATGCCATCGGAGGATCGCCGCTATCGCGATGGAAGCGATCAATCGATTTTAGATTTTCGATTTTGGATTTTCGATTGGGGGAAGAGGGGGGATTTTCGGTTTGCGATTTTAGATTTTCGATTGGGAGAAGAGGGGGGATTTTCGATTGGCGATTTTAGATTTTCGATTGGGGAGAAGATGGCAGGGGCAGGGAGAGAAGAGAAGAGAAGAGAAGGCTATCGCGATGGAAGCGATGAGGGGATTTTCGATTTGCGATTTTCGATTGGGGAGAAGATGTTCAGGGCCAGGGAGAGAAGAGAAGGCTTTCGGGATCAATGATGTTCTTCTCGCGGATATCAACTCAGATCCAACGATTACGGATAATCGGCGCAGCCCGCAGGCCCATGCCTTTTCTGCTAAGCTCTAAGAACTAAGCTCTAAAAACCAAGCCCCAAGAACTAAGCTCTAAAAACCAAGAACTACGTACCTCGGCAAAAGTTATCTGACATTCTACTATCTACCCCTATGTGCGGAATCGCTGGAATCATCAACGGAGGCAGCCCTGAAACGCTGGAGCGGATGGCGACGGTGCAGGCGCATCGCGGGCCGGACGACTGGGGAACGAAGTGGTTCGCCGAAGAGCGTACGGGGCTTGCGCATCGCCGCCTTTCCATCCTCGATCTCTCCTCTGCCGGGCATCAGCCGATGGCAAACCGCCGGGGGAACCGATGGATCACCTTCAACGGCGAGATCTATAATTTTCAGGAACTCCGCTCCGAACTTCAGGGGCTCGGCCACCAGTTCCTCTCCCATACCGATACCGAGGTGATCCTGGCCGCCTACGACCAGTGGGGGGCCGATTGCCTGAACCGTTTCAACGGCATGTTCGCCTTCGGCATCTACGATACCGATACCCGCGAACTCTTCATCGCCCGCGATCATCTCGGCATCAAACCCCTCTATTACTGCCAGCGCGGCCAGACCCTTGCGTTTGCCTCGGAGGCCAAGGCGATCTTCGAAGCCGGGGGGATGACGCGGGAGATCAATTTCAACGCGGTGGTAAGCTCGCTGCTGCTGCTGTGGGTGCCGGAGCCGGAGACCGGATTCAAGGACGTGATGAAGCTGGAGGCCGGGCACTACGCGGTTTTCCGCCGCGGCGAACTTCATATCTCCCGCTACTGGGATGTGCCGGTTGACAGCGGGGCGGAATCCCCGGTGCGGCGCGAGGAGGATTATCTGGAGGAACTGCGCGCGCTGCTGGAGCAGGCCGTACGCCGCCAGATGATCGCCGATGTGCCGGTGGGGGCGTTCCTCTCCGGAGGACTGGATTCCAGCCTGATCGTGGCGCTGATGCGCAAGGTGAGCAACGCGCCGATCAGCACCTACACCATCGCCTTCTCCCAGGAGGACAAGCAGATGGAGGCGATGCCGGACGACGCGAAATACGCGGCGATCGTGGCGAAGCAGTTCGGCACCGAGCATTACGAGATCGAGGCCCGCTCCGACAGCAATCGCCTGCTGGGGCAGATGCTCCATCATCTGGATGATCCCGTGGCCGATGGCGCGTCGATCAATACCTATCTGATATCGGCCGCGGCGAAGGAGCGGGGAACCACCGTGCTGCTGAACGGCATGGGAGGGGATGAGGTGTTCGGCGGCTACCGCAAACAGCTCGGCGCCCTGATGGTGGAACGCTACCGCCGCCTCCCCGGCCTGATGCGGGGGATCATCGAGCCTGCCGTGCGGGCGATGCCGGTGGCGATCGGCGGAACCGGGCTGAGACCGGTCCGCTGGGCGAAGAAATTTCTGAAGAGCGCGTCGCTCGATCCTCTCAGCGCCTTTATCTACGGGTTCGCCTATTTCACCCCGGATGAGCTTCGTGCGCTTCTGGTGCCGCCGTACGACCGCATCCCGTTCGATGAGCTCTATCCCATCCGCCGCTATCGCCAGACCGCCGCATCGGTGGCCGGCCTGCCGTTCGTGGACCAGATGACCTATCTCGATACCAAGCTCTTCCTGCCGGGGATCAATCTCCTCTATTCCGACAAGGCCGGCATGGCCGCATCGGTGGAGACCCGCCCGCCGCTGATCGACCGGGATCTGGTAGAGTTTGCCGCGCGCCTCCCCGGCAACTACAAGATCAACGGGCGCATCCAGAAATATCTGCTGAAACGGGCGGCCGAGGCCTATCTGCCGCGCGAGATCATCTATCGTCCCAAAGCCGCATTCGGCACGCCGATCCGCGCCTGGATGAAACGGGATCTCTCCGGCGCTGTCCGGAAAACGTACACGGACATGGGGAGGGAGACGGCTAGATTTCTCCGTCCGGAACTGCCGCTCCGGATGCTGGACGAGCATATGGCCGGGCAGCACGATCACGCCCATAGTCTCTGGGGACTGTATGCGGTGGCGACGTGGCTGAACATGCAGCATAACGAAGGGGCGATCGCATCGCCGCAAACCGCAGGGAGACTGGGATGACGAGACCCGACGCAGAGACAGGGCATCAACTGCCGCAGGGCATCACCGCCGCCGACGCGGAGCTGTTCGCGGCATCGCTCGGGAAGCTCAGGAAGTGGATGGAGGAGCAGAAGTTTGCCGGCATCGAGCCGCACGACGCCCTCACCAGCCCGCTGATGCAGCGTACGCCGCTCGGCAGAAGCCGTTTCCTCCGGCTGGCCGCCCTGCAGGGGTTGCGGCGTCTGCCGGTGAACATCCGCCCGCTGCTGGGGATCAGGCCCAGGATCAACGCCATCAGCATCGGCTGGGCGCTGAAGGGTTATGCCCTGCTGGACGACGCGGGGGCGCGGCGCTGGATAGACTGGGGGCTGGAGCGGCTGAAGGAGAGCCAGGCGCAGGGGTATCATGGCGCGGGATGGGGCTATTATTTCGACTGGCAGACGCGCGCCGGAATGAAGCCGGCCGATCTGCCGATCATCGTCTCCACGGCGTTCATCGGCTCCGGGCTGATGGATGTCTACGAGCGGTACAACCGGGAGGATTGCCTGGCGTGGGCGCGAAGCGCCTGCGAGTTCATCCTGAAGGATCTGAACCGCTCTCCCGGCGCGCGCGGCTTCTGCTTCAGCTACAGCCCAACCGATCACGAGCAGGTGTTCAATGCGTCGATGCTCGGCGCGCAGCTTCTGGCGAGGGTCGGGGCGGCCACCGGCGAGGGGGAGCTGCTGGATGCCGCGCGCGGGGCGGTGGAGTTCACCGTGGACCATCAGTCACCGGACGGCTCCTGGCGGTATGGGCTGGAGGCGCACTGGACGTTCGTGGACAACTTCCACACCGGCTATGTGCTGGAGTGCCTGCGCGACTATATCCGCTACAGCGGCGACACCCGGTTTCAGGATGCGCTGGACCGGGGATGGGCCTTCTACCGCGACAATTTCTTCGCCGGGGGGCGCATCCCGAAATATTATCACAACCGGCTGGAGCCCATCGATTCGCACGCGGCGGCGCAGTCGATGATCACCCTGATGGACTTCGGGGAGCCGGCCATGGCGGCGGCGGTGGCGCGCTGGAGCATCGAGCACATGCAGAGCGAGAGGGGTTACTTTATTTATCAAATTCATCGCCGTAGTTCCAACCGCATCCCCTATCTTCGCTGGTCGAATGGGTGGATGCTCTATGCGCTTGCACGTATGATTGTCAACACGTAAATTCACCGCCGGGAGTCCAAAACCCAAAGCCAGGTCCGAGGTCCGGTCTCGAACAATCTTCATCGTTACTGCGCATTTACCCCCCGTCCTTTGCGTCGGCGGCGTAGCATTGCATGATGCTGCTGTTAATGCGCCGGTAGGGAGCCTCCATTCGTGTGGGTGATCTATTGGCAGCATGTCATTAATCGTAGGCTCGCTTTGTACGCACGTCTCTGGATCGATCTCGATAATTCCCCTCATGTTCCTCTCTACGCGCCGTTGATACGGTTTCTGCGGGAGCAGGGGTGGCAGGTGCGCATCACTGCCAGGGATTTCGCCCAGACGCTCGACCTTGTCCAGCAGTTCGGCCTGGATGCTACTCCGGTGGGAGCGCATGCCGGCCGCAGCAAGGTGAAAAAAATTGCCAATCTGCCGGTACGGGCACTGCAACTGGCCCGCGCGGTGCGCCCGTTCAAGCCCCAGGTTGCCCTCAGTCACGGCTCGCGCACCCAGGCGATAGCATCGCGGATGATGGGGATTCCCCAGATCATCATGTTCGATTACGAATGGACCGAGATGTCCATTCTCAAGCGCCTGGCAGACTTCTTGCTTTGTCCTCGTGCTCTTACCCCTGATCGTCTTGCCGAGGCCGGTCTGCCGCTGGAAAAGGTGGGCTGGTACGACGGCTTCAAAGAGGATCTCTATCTGCCGGATTTCCGGCCCGATCCTGCTTTCCGCTCCTCTATCGGGGTGGAGCAGGGGAAGCGGCTGGTGACTATTCGTCCTCCCGGTCTGATCGGAAATTATCATGATCCACGAAGCGAGGCGATCTGTCGTCATGTAATAGCTTTGGCCTCGGCAGATCCGGAGAATCATCTGGTGATTCTCCCGAAAACGAATGTTGAACGGCAACTGGTTGATGCCTCGATTCCGGATGGGCCGAAGGCGGCCATCATGATCCCGGAACGGGCGCTTCCCGGTCTCCAGTTGCTGTACGCCTCGGACGTCGCCATCAGCGGCGGCGGGACGATGAACCGGGAATCGGCTCTGCTGGGTGTTCCAACCTACAGCATCTTCACCGGGCGCCGCGCTGCCATCGATGAAGAGCTGGCCCGGCAGGGACGTCTTACCTTCCTCGAATCTCCGGAGGATGTCCGTATCATCGACTGGTCCCGGCGGGATGCACACCGCCCGGCACCAGGCCGTACGGATGTGCTGCTGCAGGTCAGCGGCATGATAGAGGAGTTCGCGCTGAAAGGCGCGGTGCCGGCAGCCACGAGGCCGGCGGTTCCGATACCCTGATTCCGGCACAAGCCCCGGCGGATGCCAGTAACTCCGCTGTGGCGTATCCGGGAGTGGTGGTGATGTACGTCAGCTTCAGCTACCGCGCAGAGCGGCCGTGTTGCGAAGTATTATCATTCTTTTCGATGGAATAATGCAGGCTTTCCGCCGAAAACAATGAAGTTTGATCGCTATCACGTGCTTATGAACGCGGCAGTTGAACGATTGCGAATGCGCCTAATCAATTATGATGAGAAGTAAGCTATGCGTGTGATTCGATCGCTTGGACCTACCAAGCTGGCTCTTGCAGCCCTTGACGTTGCCGTCCTGATGGCGGTGGCGGCCACGATTCTTATAGTGCGCAGCGAGCTCTCCAGTTACACCATCGTGCTGAACGAGGTGCTCTTCTTCGTAGCATTCTCGTTTGCGGCGGTTCTGGTGTTCCGGGAGTTTCATCTGTACCGGCACAAGGTGTTTTCAACCGGCGCTCATCAGATCGCCGGTCTGGCGAAAGGGATGCTCTGGGTGGGCATCCTCCAGATGTTCACGATCTTTCTGATTAAAGATCAGAATGTGATCGACTACAGCCGCAGCCACATCGTACTGTTCCTGCTGGGGGGATGGGGGATGCTCTCGCTGGTCCGCCTTCTGGCCTACAGGCTCGTCTCCCGCCGGTTCTCCTCGGCGCTCCCGGCCACGCGCAGGGTGCTGATCGTTGGCGCCGGGCGTGCCGGGCAGAAGCTCGCCACGCGAATCCAGGATCGCCCGGAGCTGGGGCTCAGCATCGCCTGTTTCATCGATGACGACCCGGAGAAGATCGGACGCCAGCTGTTCGGCCGCAAGGTGGATGGCCCGGTCTCCAATCTGCCGGCGATGGCCGCGCGCTACGGCGCGCAGGAGATCTATATCGCCATCAACTCGGTGGAATACAGCAGGCTGCTGGAGATCATCGAGCTGAGCCGTGGCACCGATCTTCCGGTGACGGTGATCGCCGACCACTTCCGGATCGTTCACGACAAGATCAACACCAGCGAGTTCACCTTCATCGATTCGCTTACCCTGCGTCCCACACGCCGCATCAGCCCCAGCCGTACGCTGAAGCTGGTGTTCGATGTGATGATCGCCGGGCTGATCCTGCTGCTGCTCTCGCCGCTGCTTCTGGCGATCGCGGTTGCCGTGAAGTTCAGCTCCAAGGGGCCGATCTTCTACAGCACCGAGGTGGTGGGCAAGGATGGCCGCCTCTTCCGCTGGTACAAGTTCCGGACGATGATCGTCAACAACGACTCGGAGATCCACCGCAAGTATGTGGAGGATCTCATCAGGCAGAACGCGGCCACCAAGAAGCTGGACCGCGATCCGCGCATCACCGGCGTGGGGGCGATACTCCGCAAGTACAGCCTGGACGAGCTGCCGCAGCTGTTCAACGTGCTTCGCGGCGAGATGTCGCTGATCGGCCCGCGGCCCTGCCTGCCGTACGAGTACAACCAGTTCGACGACTGGCATCGCAGGCGCTTCGCGGTCACCCCCGGCATGACCGGGCTGTGGCAGGTGTTCGGCCGCAACCGCAGCGATGTGAGCTTCAACGACTCCATCATCCTGGATCTGTACTACATCCAGAACTACTCGCTGCTGCTTGATATCAAGATCTTTCTGAAGACAATTCCTGTAGTCCTGTTCGGACGCGGAGGAGCATAACGCCTTGGTAACCATAGGAATCATCGGGTGCGGCTACTGGGGGCCGAACCTCGTTCGCAATTTCAGCGGCATCCCCGGCGCCCGCGTCAAGACCGTCAGCGATCTTCGGACCGGGCGCCTCGATGGGATCATCCAGACCTATACCGGCATCGCCACCACCACCGACTTCCAGGAGGTGATCGATGATCCCGAGATCGATGCGGTGGTGATCGCCACGCCGGTGGAAACCCATTTCTCCATCGCCGAGGCGGCGCTCCGTGCCGGCAAGCATGTGTTCGTGGAGAAGCCTCTCACGCGCGACTCGGCCGAGGCCTGGGCGCTGGTGGAGCTGGCAAAGAGCCTTGGCAAGGTGCTGGTGGTGGGGCACGTGTTCCAGTTCGCCCCCGGCGTGCGCCGGATCAAGCGGGAGATCGATGCGGGCATCCTCGGCAGGGTGCATCACATCACCTCCACCCGTATCAACCTGGGACCCCCCGATCCGAAGCTCGATGTGATCTGGGATCTGGGCCCGCACGACTGCTCCATCATCCTGCATCTGCTCGGCGAGGCGCCGAACAAGATCAACGCGCAGGGGATGAGCTACAAGCGCAAAGGGGTGATCGACAACGCTCATATGGAACTGGAGTTCCCGAGCGGCGCTACCGCCCATATCCATGTAAGCTGGCTGTCGGCCAACAAGATGCGCCTGATGCAGGTGTTCGGCGATACCGGCTCCATCAGCTATGATGAGATGCTGGCGCTGGATGGCAAGGTGAAACGCTACGACAACGGCATCGACAACCGCCTGACCGTGGGGGACAAGGATAGCATCCAGCTGGGATATTCCACCGGTGATATCCATGTGCTCCAGCTTGAACAGCACGAGCCGCTCCGCATGGAGTGCGCCGAGTTCGTTCGCGCAGTGGCGGGCGGCCCCGTGCCGCCGAACAACGGCGAGATGGGAGCGCGCGTGGTGGAGCTTCTGGAGAATGTCTCCAGGATCGCCGGCGCGGGCGTTGCCGGACATCACGATGCCGCCGAGCCCGAGATAGCCAACGGGGTGGCATCGCTGTAGGTGCGATCCGCAGGGAACGCCAACGAGTACTGTATCCGTATGGGGTACCGGTAGTGCCGCCGGTGCCCCTCTTTCATGCCTTCAGGGGAACGGGAACCGGCGGAGACTACCGCATGTTCCACCGACCTCTGGAAGTTCTATCCTTCATAGTGCCGGTATGGTCGAACGTTATCGTATGATGAAGCTCATCCGGGAGACGGAGGAGCGGATACTGGAACTCTTCTCCCAGGGGAAGCTGTTCGGAACAACACATACCTGCATAGGACAGGAGGCCGATGCCGTCGGCATCATCGCTCATCTCGAGGAGAAGGATATCATCTTCTCCAATCATCGCTGCCACGGTCATTACATAGCCTATACCCGCGATGTCTCCGGGCTCGTTGCCGAGCTGATGGGCAAGCCGAACGGCGTCTGCGGCGGCATCAGCGGCAGCCAGCATCTCTGCCGGGGGAACTTCCATTCCAACGGCATCCAGGGGGGGATCGTCCCGAATGCCGTGGGCATGGCCTACGCCGAGAAACAGCTCGGCACCGGGAGCGTCACCACCGTGTTTCTGGGAGATGGCACCCTCGGCGAGGGGGCGGTGTACGAGGCGATGAACCTGGCGAGCCTCTGGGGAGCGCCGGTGCTGTTCGTGATCGAAAACAACTACTACGCGCAGAGCACCCCCTCGCACCTCCAGATAGCGGGGGATATCGCCGCCCGCCCGAGAGCGTTCGGCATCGAGACCGTGGAGATCACCACGACCGATGTGGAGGCGGTCTACGAGAGCGCCGGCGGCCTGATCGAATCCATCCGCCGCGAGATGCGCCCCGCCTGCCTTGTTATCAATACCTACCGCCTGGCCCCGCACAGCAAGGGGGACGACAACCGCGATCCCGCCGAGATCGAGGAGCGCAGATCGTTCGATCCGCTGCGTGTGGCCGCGCTCCGGCTGGACCCGGCCCTGGCCGAGACGATCGCCGATGAGTGCCGCGCCGAGGTGGAGCGGGCCGTACAGGAGGCGCTGCATGCCGGTGCCGAAGAACAATCGCTGGAGGTTGCGTAAGTGAGCCAGATGATAGCAGAGCCATCGAAGATCGATGGCGCAAGGACCGATACCCCCCGCGAAACCCTTACGGTTGCCGGGGAGATAAACAGGGCGCTGCACACGCTGTTCGAGACCGACCCCAGGGTCTATCTGGTGGGCGAGGATCTGCTCGATCCCTACGGCGGCGCCTTCAAGATTTCCAGAGGGCTCTCCGATCGCTGGCCCGCCAGGGTGCTCCCCACGCCGATCAGCGAAGGGGCTATCGCCGGGGTCTGCGGCGGCATGGCGCTGCGCGGGCTCAGGCCGATCGCCGAGATCATGTTCGGCGATTTCATCACGCTGGCGTTCGACCAGATCATCAACCATATCGCCAAGTTCCGGCCGATGTACAACGGGCAGGTGAGCTGCCCGGTTACCATCCGCACCCCGATGGGGGGAGGGCGCGGCTACGGTCCCACGCACAGCCAGTCGCTGGAGAAGTTCCTGGTCGGCATCCCCGGCATCAACGTGGTGGCGGTGAGCCATCTGCACGATATCTCCTCGTTCTACCAGGCGGCGGTGCTGGGAGGGGATGATCCCACGATCGTCATCGAACACAAGCTCCTGTACGGCCAGCAGGCCGCCGATATCTCCTCCGGCCGGATGCAGGAGTTCTCCGTGGCCGCCACGAGCGGTCCGTTCCCCACGATCAACCTTTCGCTCAGCAACTTCAAGCGGGCCGATGTCACGATCATCACCTACGGCGGCAGCACACGCCTTGCGCTGGCGGTAGCCAAGAGGATGCTGATAGAGCATGAGATCTTCGTGGACGTGACGGTGCTGGGGCAGCTTTCCCCGTTGCCCGCCGACGATATCGTGCAGGCGGTGCGCCGTTCCCGCCGCGCGGTGACGCTGGAGGAGGGAACCTACCGGCTGGGGGTGGGGGCGGAGATCGCAAGCACCGTTACCGAGCGCCTCTGGGGCACGCTTCTGGCACCGGTGCGCCGTGTGGCCGCCGATGATGCCATCATCCCCGCCGCCAGAAATCTGGAGGATCTGATGCTCCCGAACGCCGAGCGGCTGGAACGGGCCATCCTGCAATCCGTGGAACTCCGATAATCCGTACGTCCGGCACGCTCCGTTGCGCGGGCGCCCGCCGCAACCGGTTCCGGCCCTATCCTATCCCTACTGAATTATCTCTACCGAGCCATAGCATGACTGAGATCGTAATACCACAGTTGGATGCCAACAGCGAGACCGCCAAGCTGGTGCAGTGGGACGCCGAGGATGGCACCACCGTCGCCAGGGGAGAGCAGCTCTGTACCGTGGAGACCAGCAAGGCGATCTACGACCTGGAGGCCGAGAGCGCCGGCGTGCTGGTGCGGCTGTACCCGGAGGGGAGCACGGTCGGGTTCAACGTGCCGATAGCCTATATCGCCGCCAGCGCCGAGGAGGCCGAGAAGTTCCGGACGGGCGGGGCCTCGGCCGATGCTGCGTCCGGCGCCGCCGCCGCCGAGGTGAACGCCACGAAGAAGGCCGCGGAGCTGGCGAAGAAGCACAACGTGGATCTGGCCGCCATCGGGAGCGACGGGATCATCACCGAAGGGGATGTGCAGGCATATCTGAAGAAGAGCGGCAAGCTGGCCCCGGAGCGTCCGGTCCCCGGCGCGCTCCCCGGCGCGGTGAAGCGCGTGGTGGTGATCGCCGCCGGCTACGGCGCCATGCAGGTGATCGATATCCTCCTGAACTACCCCGACGTGCGCGTTGTGGGATGCCTGGATGATGACACATCGATGCACGGAAAGGAGATCTATGGCGCCCCGGTGGTGGGGAACATCACCGACCTCGGGAAGTTCTGGGAGGAGAAGTTCTTCGATTACGCCATCGTCGCCATCTCCACCAACATCCGGCTGCGGAAGAAGTTCTTCGACGAGTGCGTGCGTCTGGGCATCCCGATGATCAATGCCATCGATCCCACCGTGCGGATCAACCGTGGCGCGGTGCTGGGCAGCGGCAACGTGATCTGCAGCCAGTGCCATATCGGCGTGGCAGCGCAGATCGGCGACAACAATTTCATCAGCGCGCACACCAGCATCGACCATCATAATGTCTGGGGCTCGCACATCACCACCGGTCCGAACTGCGCCACCTCCGGCGGCGTTACCGTGGGCGACGAGGTGAAGTTCGGCACCGGCATCTTCATCCAGCCCGGCATCACGATCGGCCGCGAATCGATCGTGGCCTCCGGCGCCATCATCATCCGCTCGGTCCCCGAACGCCACGCCGTGAAGGTGCGCCTGCAGACGGAAGTGACGGCGTTGTAGATGGTAGTGACGGCCTTTCCCGCACTGCGGGAGTGATGGATCTGGCAGGGGAGTGCTTGGTGCTTGGTGCTTGGTGCTTGGTGCTTAGTGCTTGGTACTTAGAGAGGATCAAGCCACTACCGGACTTCTTCTCTAAGCGCTAAGAACTAAGTACTAACAACTGAACGATAACGCTCCCCTGCCGTTGTTCGATGCCCGGACTCTTCTCATTCTGATTTTTCTTCTCCATGTCTTCGACTGTTCTGATAACCGGGGGTGCGGGATTTATCGGTTCGCATACGGCGGACCGCTTGCTCTCGCTCGGGCACCATGTGCGCGTGATCGACAATCTTCTGAAGCCGGTGCACATGCACGGGAAACCATCGTATCTCCCTCCGGAGATCGAGTTCATCCAGGGGGATGTGCGCGACAAGGATGCGCTCCGCAACGCCCTGCAGGGGGTCGATGTGGTGTATCACCTTGCGGCGTACCAGGATTATCATCGCGATTTCTCCACCTTCTTCCATACCAATGCGGTCTCCACATCGCTCATCTACGAGCTGATCGTGCAGGAGAATCTGCCGGTGCGGAAGGTGATCGTGGCCTCGTCGCAGTTCGTGCAGGGGGAGGGGCTCTACCATGATTCGCATGGCCGCCTGGTCACCCCCACGCTCCGTCCGCAGGAGCAGCTTCAGCGCGGCGAGTGGGAGTTTCTGGACTCCGACGGGGGAGCGATGGAATGGGGCTGGACGCCGGAGACGCATGCGAATCCGGCGAACGCCTACGCCATGAGCAAGCACTCGCAGGAGATCCAGGCCATCCGGTTCGGGCGCCGCTACGATATCCCGTCGGTGGCGCTCCGCTACTCCATCGTGCAGGGCTCGCGGCAGTCGTTCTATAACACCTATTCCGGTGCGGCCCGCATCTTCTGCCTCCACTATTATTTCGATAAGGCCCCCACCATTTACGAGGATGGAAGGCAGCGGCGCGATTTCGTGAACATCCACGATGTGGTGGATGCCAACGTGCTGATGATGGATGACGCCCGCGCCGATTACGAGGTGTTCAACGTGGGCGGCGGCGTTCCCCATACCGTGCGCGATCTTGCCGATACGGTGGCGCGTGTCTACGGCAAGGAGCATATCGAGCCGAAGATTCCGGGGAGCTTCCGGTTCGGCGATACCCGCAACGCCTGCTCCGATATCTCCAAGCTCCGCTCGCTCGGCTGGGAGCCGAAGCGCACCATGGAGGATTCCGTGCGGGAGTACATCGACTATCTCCACGCCCAGGGAGATATCGAGGATATCCTCAGCTTCTCCGAGGCGACCATGAAAAAGGAGAATGTTGTGCAGGGGGGCGTTGAGAGTACCTAGGGAAGAAGGTCGGTAGTCGGTTCGCGATCCGTGCCCGCCGTCAGTAGTCCGTAGTTCTCAGGAAGGAAATGGCCCGCCATCCCTGCGCTTACGGTAGAACGGCGACGGACCACTGGCTACCGACAACGGACTTCTTCCTCAATCGAAAATCCAAAATCGTCAATCGAAAATCGAACATCTCTCATATCTCCGGACGATGCGCTCTGGCGGGATCTGATCGGGGCGCATCCGGCCGCTACCATCTTTCATCATCCGGCCTGGATTGGCCTGCTGGCGGATTGTTATGGCTTTGCGCCGGCGGTGGTCGGGATACGGGCTGATGATGGGGGCCTTGCCGCCGGCCTGCCGGTGATGGAGGTTGCCGGGAAGCTGCGGGGACGCAGGCTGATAGCGCTTCCGTTCAGCGATCATTGCGCTCCCCTTCTCCTGGGTGAACGCCATCTCCCCCCTCTGCTCGATGCTCTGGGCGCCTTCCGGCGGCAGCGGGGTATCGGGACGCTGGAGATCCGCCGGACGCTGGGGGAGGGGCCGGGAATCTATCGTGGCGACCCCTTCTACCTCCACGAGACCGATCTTGCGCCGGACCCCGAAGAGGTAATAGCGCGGTTCCATCGCACCCGCGTGCGGCAGCCGATCGCCCTGGCCGGGCGTGCCGGGATCGTTATTCGCCGTGCGGAGGGGATGGAAGATCTCCGTACCTTCTACCGATTGCACCTGCGGACACGCTCCAGGCTCGGGGCGCCGGTGCAGCCATTCCGGTTCTTTGCAACCCTCCGGGAACGGCTGCTCCTGCAGGATCTCGGTTTCATCCTCCTTGCCGAGCATGCCGGGCGCGCGCTTGCCGGGGGGGTGTTCCTCCATTGGAACGGCACGCTCACCTACAAGTTCGGCGCCTCCGATCCGGAGAGCCGCCCCTGCGCCCCCAACCATGCGCTCCTTCTGGATGCGATACGATGGGGCTGCCAACAGGGGATGACCCGGTTCGACTGGGGACGCACCGAACCCGCGCACGAGGGGCTGCGGGCGTTCAAGAAAGGGTGGGGAGCGCGCGAGATCATTTCCGGCAGCACGATCCTGGCCGATCGTCCCCCGCCTCCGGGCAGGGGAGGGATGGCCCGGGCCAGGAAACTGATGAGCGGATGCATCCGGCACTCTCCGCAGTGGGTATGCAGGGCAATCGGTGAGCTATTCTACGGACAATTCGCCTGAGATATGAGCGGCACGACTGCCCTCCATAGCGCGGCTCTGAACGCCCCCTGGAAGTTCTGGCGCCTGCTTCATCCCGGTATCGGGCTGGAGCAGTGGCGCGAGGCGTCCGTGCACGCGGTGCATCTGCTGGAGGATCTGCCGGCCGCCATGGCAGGAGGAGATGATCCGGCCGGGATCATCGATCAGATCCTCACCGAGCGGCAGTTCGGCCCCGGCCACTGGAATCTCTCGGCCGCCAAGCGTGCCTATTACGCATTTGCCCGGCCCCTGCTTCCGGCCTGGCTCCGCCCCACGCTCCGCCGGATGCTCCTGGTGCCGCAGCAGCGCACGTCGCCTCTGCGCTGGCCTATCGAGGACCGCTATGTACGCTACCAGTTCGGCATGCTCCGCTATCTGCTGGAAGAGGCCGGGGAGGAGGGGATTCCGTACCTGCGCCACTGGCCCGGCGATGCCCGCTTTGCGCTGGTGCTGACCCACGATATCGAGACCGCGCGCGGGCAGGCGTTCGCGCGCGAGGTGGCCGATCTGGAGGAGCGCTACGGGTTCCGCTCGGCGTTCAACGTGGTGCCGCAGGATTACCCGGTCGATACCCGCCTCCTGGGGGAACTGCGCGAGCGCGGCTTCGAGATCGGCGTGCACGGCCTGCGGCACAACGGCAGGCTGTTCCTCTCGCGGGGCGATTTCGACAACGATCTGCCCGGGATCAACACACATCTGAAACGATGGGACGCGGTGGGATTCCGCGCTCCGTTCACGCATCGCAATCCGGAATGGATGCAGGATCTGGAGATCGAATACGATTCCACCTTCTTCGATACCGATCCGTTCGAGACCATCAACGGCGGCACGATGAGCATCTGGCCCTTTATGATGGGGCGTTTCGTGGAGCTTCCCTTCACCCTCCCGCAGGATCATACGCTCCTGTCGATGGCCGGGGAGAACTCCCCCCGGCTCTGGCTGGAAAAGGCCGATTTCATAGAGCGGCACGGCGGCATGGCGATGACCGTCACCCATCCTGATTATCTGCTCGACCCGAAGTTCTTTGACGTCTACGAGGAATTCCTTCAGCATATGAGCCGCCGGAGCGGCTACTGGCACGCCCTCCCGCGCGATGTGGCGCGCTGGTGGCGCCGCCGCCTGGAGCTTCCCGATCTCCCCGCCGATGCCCTGCTTGCCGCCCTTCCCGGCGCCTCTATCGGCACCATCCGCCAGAACGGCGGCGTCACGGTGGGGGATTTTCGATTCGCGATCGACGATTGAGAGATTTTCGATTTACGATTTTGGATTTTCGATTGGGGGAAGGGAGAAGAGATTTCCGATTGGCGGGAATGTCCGTGGCCTGCCGCCGTTGCACGGGGACCGCGTGGTTGCCCTGTGATCCGGGTACAACGGCTCCCGGCCACTATCTTCTCTCGTTCTCTTGCTAAGAACTAAGCCCTAAGAACCAAGCCCTGAAAACCAAGCTCTACTATCTACAGGCTGGCAGCGAACTACGAACTACGCCCTCAGCAGCAATCCCACATACCATACGAAATGCCTCCGCTGGCGGAAGGTGCCTTCCACGGTGAAGCCCTGTTCGGCAGCGAGCGTGATATAGCGGCGGGTCATTTCATCCAGAGCGATCCGTTCGGGATGATCGGTGCGGTAGAAGCGGGCACGTTCGGCAAGCTGGGCCGGGTTGAACAGATAGGGGAAGCGCCGCCGGGCGCGCGGGGTGGCCTCCGGGATCACATTCAGGATCAGCACTGCACGCGGGGCGATGATCCGGAAGATATCCGGGAAGAGGCCGAAATGCTCGCAGTGCCCTCCGTGCAGCGACATCGGGTTGTCGGCCACGACGAGGCCGTATCGTTTTGAAGCATTTTTTAGCTCCTCGTAGGAGTCGGTGATAGTGATCTTTGCTTGCGGCAGATTCCGCCGGAGCGTCTCCTCCAGTCCGGGATCGATCTCCCAGACATCCAGCGAGGCCACCTGCCCGGCGTAGTCGCGCGTGTGAAACGTGCCGCTGCCGCCGAATACCTCCAGGGCATGGAGCTCCCCCGGCTTCACTCCCATCCGCCGGAGCTTCCGGAGCGCCCGTTGCATCGGGCTGAGGCCCAGCGTGCTACGAGCCGACCGCAGTAGGTTCCTGACCGACATGGACGTGCCAACCTCCATCCGTGCCCGCCGGCGCGGATCTCATCGTGAACAGTGGATATCTCGTGAAAGCTTTTCTCCTCGCCGCGGGATTCGGAACGCGCCTGCGTCCTATCACCGAGACCGTTCCGAAATGCCTGGTGCCGGTCGCCGGGCGGCCCCTGCTGGCCTACTGGATGGATCTGCTCGAAGAGCATGGCGTGGGCGAGGTGCTGGTCAATTTGCATTTTCTCCCCGATCCGGTGCGCCGCTTCGCGGAGGAATATCGCGGCCCGGTAACGATACGCACCGTCATGGAGCCGGAACTGCTCGGCAGCGGCGGCACCCTTCATGCCAACCGCGATTTCGTGTCCGGCGAGGAGCAGTTCTACATCCTCTACGCCGATAACCTTACCACGGTTGATCTCGGGGCGCTGGCGCGCTTCAACCGCGAGCATCCCGCCCCTCTTACCGTGGGGCTGTTCCATACCGAATATCCGGAGGCATGCGGCATCGCCGAGCTGGCCCCGGAGGGAACGATCGTCGATTTCGTGGAGAAGCCATCGGAGCCGAAATCCGATCTGGCGGCGGCCGGCATCTATGTGGGACGCCAGGAGCTGTTCGAATATATCAGGCCGGATCGCAAGCCGTACGACTTCGGCGGCCATGTGATGCCGGAACTCGTCGGCAGAATGAATGGGAGCATCGTGGAGGGTTATCTCCGCGATATCGGCACGCTCGCAAATCTGGAGCGCGCCGAGCGTGAGTGGAGGGAACTACACCGTGTTCAGTAAATATCAATGATCATTACACAGACCCCGCTTCGTATCAGCATCGCCGGCGGCGGGACCGATCTTCCCGGCTACTACCAGAAGCATGGCGGATACGTCGTCTCGACGGCCATCGATAAATTCCTGTACGTCATCGTCAAGGAACGCTTCGATGAGAAGATCTATGTCGATTACTCCACCAAGGAGATCGTCAACTCCGTCGATGAGATCCAGCACGAGCTGGTGCGCGAGGCGGCACGGATGACCGGTATGCCGTGCGGGTTCGAGGTGAACATGATGGCCGATATCCCGTCGGAAGGGTCGGGGCTCGGCTCCTCATCCAGCCTGACGGTGGGACTGCTGAACGCCTTCTACCAGTATCGCGGCGAGCAGGTGAGCACCGAGCGGCTGGCGCGCGAGGCATGCGCCATCGAGATCGACATCCTCGGCAAGCCTATCGGGCGGCAGGATCAGTATATTGCCGCCTATGGCGGTCTGTGCGCCTTCGAGTTCAATCCGGACGATTCGGTGACCGTGGAGCGGCTGGATGTATCCTCCTCGTCCAAGCGCCGCATAGGAAGCAATCTGCTTCTGTTCTTCACCAACATCGTGCGCCAGGCCAGCAAGATCCTGAGCGACCAGAAGGAGAAGATCGGCGACACGATCGCATTCCACGACGAGATCAAGAGCCTTGCGCGCCAGGTGCGCACGGCGATCGACGAGAGCAATTTCGACGCGATCGGCGACATCCTGCACCGCAACTGGGAGCTGAAGAAGCAGCTCGCCAACGGTGTCAGCACCGCCGAGATCGACGCGATGTACGAGAGCGCCCGGAGTGGCGGCGCGATCGGCGGAAAGATAGCCGGTGCCGGAGGTGGCGGATTCCTGATGGTCTACTGCCGCCGCCCCGATCAGGATAATCTGCGCGAGGCGCTCGCGAACTACCGGGAGATGCCCTTTCTCCTTGAGCCGCATGGCAGCAGAGTGATTTTCAATCAGGAACGATATAACTGGAAGTAGGAGCTATGAATTATTCAGAGTACAAACAGTATCTCCAGCGTGCGCTCGACTCGGTAAGCGAGCAGGAAGTAGAGAACTTCATCGAGGCTCTGTACGATGCCTACCAGCGCGATGCGATGATCTTCGTGATCGGCAACGGCGGATCGGCCGCCAATGCAAGCCATCTGGCGCAGGATCTCGCCAAGGGCACCTGCGTCTCGATGGAGCAGGAGAAGCGCATCCGCGCCCTGTCGCTGACCGATAACTTCGCCTTCTTCTCGGCGCTCGGCAACGACGAGGGCTACGATCAGGTGTTCGTGCAGCAGCTTCGCACCTTCTGCCGTCCGGGCGATCTGCTGGTGGCGATCTCCGGTTCCGGCAACAGCCCCAACGTGCTGCGCGCCATCGAGTACGCCAACGATCACGGCCTGAAGACTATCGGCGTCACCGGGTTCTCCGGCGGCAAGCTGGCCGGTATGGTGGGCCTTCAGGTGCACGTGCCGCTGAACGACATGTGCACCGCCGAGAGCGTGCACTCGGTGGTGTTCCACTACGTGATCCTGGAGCTCCAGAAGCGTATGGCCGCCGAGCATGCCACGGTGGCAACGGCGTAAGAGCAGCTATCAGAATGAAGTGCCGGGGGAGAGGCTGCTGCCTCAACGCTCCGGTCCGTGGCTGGTAGCCCGTCGTCCGTGGCCGCAAGACCGGGCGCCAGGTGCAACCGCACGGCATTGTGATAAACGCTCGTAAGCGCATA